>SXKJ01000129.1 GCA_005778115.1 Planctomyces sp.
GGCAAGGCGCTAGCCGCCGGTAGAAGCGATCCACCGGCGGCTAGCGCCTTGCCGCTCACTAACCCAACACCGATGTCTTAGGCTTGAAACTGCAATGGTCCTGCAACAATCACCCTTTGGTAAGGAACCGCAATGAACTCGAAAATCTTTCAGGGCTGTGTCCCGGCGCTGATGACGCCGTGCCTGGCTGATCGCACGCCGAACTATCCGGCCTTGGTGAAGAAGGCTCAGGCTTTGATGGCAGCAGGCATGAACGGAGTCGTGTACTGTGGCTCGATGGGAGACTGGCCGTTGCTGACCGATGAACAACGGCAGGGAGGTGTTCGCTGGCTGACCGAGGCTGGAGTCCCCGTTATCGTCGGCACGGGTGCTCAGAATCCCGCGCGAGCTGCCGAGCATGCTGCTCACGCGCAGCAGGTTGGAGCAAAGGGGTTGATGGTCATTCCCCGCCTCATGTCGCGCGGAACTTCTCCCGCCGCTCAGCGAGCACACTTCGCAGGCGTCTTGGCAGCAGCACCCAACCTGCCCGCCGTGATCTACAACAGTCCCTACTATGGGTTCGAGACGAAAGCTCCCCTGTTCTTCGATCTGCGTCGCGAGCATCCGAATCTCGTCGGCTTCAAGGAATTTGGCGGTGCGAACTCATTGAGCTACGCCGCCGAGCACATCACCCATGCCGACAGCAACGTCCTGCTGATGGTGGGAGTAGACACTCAAGTGTGTCACGGCTTCATTCACTGCGGCGCTGTGGGAGCAATCACCGGCATCGGCAACTGCCTGCCGCGCGAAGTGCTGCAATTGATCGCGCTCTGCAAACGGGCTGCCGCCGGTAACGTCGAAGCCCGGCGACTGGCATGGGAACTGGAAGAAGCCTTCACCGAGCTGTCCCGCTTTGACGAAGGCCCTGACCTGGTGCTGTACTACAAATATCTGCTCGTGCTGCTGGGCGAGGCCGATTTCGAGCTGAACTTCAACGAATCCGATCGGCTCTCGCCCAGTCAGAAACACTTTGCCGAAGCACAGCTAAAACTCTTCCAGCAGTGGTGGAGTCAGTGGTCAGGCAAGGACAAAGTGTGTTGAACTCGAAATCGTTTTCGCTGTTGGCGCCAATTCAATGGATCATGCGATGACTTCTCCCACTCTGTAGTTTGGGTTGGCGTGCCTCATCGCTCTTGGGCACGCAGGGCCGTTGCAGGCTCTGGTGGATTATCACGGCAACGATAGTCCGGTTCTTACAGCAACCGGAACGTGAGCCTGGCGGCTCATCGTTCACTCGGAGGACAGCGCATGTGGAAGTGGTCTCGACTGCTATTCGTTGCGGTGGTGTTGATGACGCTGTCGCCGCAAGGCGCGAACGCTCATCCGACAGTTTCCGAAAGTGAATGCCTCGCTGCCGTGGATGCACCTCGATGGACTGATACGGATGACAGAGAATCTCGTTGAAATCGCGAGGTATTGTTATGCTAGTTTGGCGTGTCTTGAAACAATTGTGAAAACACCATGCCCTGCCGAAGTACCGTCTTCCAAGAAGTTCCCGCCGATTTATTCCCTCCCGTTTGGTCACCGATTCGCCAGGAAAGACCATCGCCCCCGAAGCTGGCGAAGAACAAAACATTCATGAAGACTCTCAAGCTCACGATGCTGCTTGTGCTCGGAATCGCGTGGACGATTCTGGACGCCGATGGCCAGGAGACTCCGACCACTTTTGAGGCGGCCAAGGAACAGGGACGCAGCAAGTCCCGTTTCTTGAAAGAGACGAAGGAATTCGCAAAAGCTGCCGACGCTGTTCCGAAAGCGAACGTTGCATTCTTTCACGAGTCGGTGGGGCCGATCCTGAAGAAGAGCTGTCTGGCCTGTCATGGTCCCGAAAAGTCCGAGGGCCGACTTCGCATCGACCAACTGAATCCCGACCTGCTGAGCGGCCCTGACGTGGAGCGGTGGCGCGAGGTCTTTAACGCGCTCAGCAAATCCGAGATGCCGCCAGAAGGCGAGACGGACTTTGCGCTCGCAGACGCAGATCGCGGACGCATTGTGGATTGGCTCGGCGAGGAACTGAATGCGTCGTCGCTCACTCGTCGAAACAGCAAGCAGCATTCGTCTTTTCGCCGGTTGACGAATTACGAATACAACTACGCCCTGCAGGATCTGCTTGGTCTGCCTTATGCCCTCGCCGACAAGCTGCCGCCGGAAACCGCCTCTGAAGACGGATTCAAGAACAGTTCGGAATTGCTGCAGATGTCGGTCATGCAGTTCGAGACCTATCGCGAGATCGGGCTGAAGGCACTCAAGCGAGCCACCGTGACGGGTGAGCGTCCGCAAGCCGTCACCTACATCATCTCGATGCCCGAAGAGATGGCGAAGGCCGAGTCCAAAAAGGAAGACAAGCCTGCCGATGAGAGCAAGAAGCCCAAACGAAAGCCGCGAAATCAGCAGCAGCTTTTCAATCGCGAGACGGACGAGAGCATTCCGTTTCCCGGCGGGAAGACGCTGCCTCGGACTGATGCTGTTGCTGGTCAGACGCCCGCCGTTTCGCCCGTCGTGCTGGTACTGCCTCGATCGAACGAGTTGAAGCTGGACCTCGATCGCTTTCTTCCCGACGAAGGGATTATGCGCGTTCGCATTCGCGCCGGTCGCTCGACGATGAACCCCGACGAGTACGCCAGCCTGCGTCTGATTTTCAGTGCTCACACCAGCAACAACGCCAACTTCTCGCAGGTCATCAGCGAGCGTGACATCCCGGTGACAGCCACCGCCGACGACCCTCAATGGATTCACTTCGACATCCCGTTGAGCGACATCCAGCGCAACCCGTTTCGGAAACTCACCACCACGTTTCCGCGACGCGATGAGTTCCTGCACATTCACAATGTCTCGAATGCACCCGGTGGGGAAGAACCTCTCCAAGTTCTGATCGACTACATCGAAATCAGCGCTCCGTTCTACGAGCAATGGCCGCCAAAAACGCACATGGAAATCTTCTTTGAAAGCGCCAACAAGAGTGATGAACAGGTCTATGGCCGCGAGGTGCTGAATCGATTCCTGAAACGTGTCTGGCGTCGGCCCGTCACTTCGCAGGAAGTCGACCAGTTCATGGCCCTGTTTGCGAAGTACCGGCCGGGGTTCTCGACTTTTGATGAAGCGATGGTGGAAGTGCTGGCGACGGCGCTGGCCAGCCCGGAGTTCCTCTACCTGACTCAACGAGCGACGACCGAAGAAGCGAAGTCCCCGGCAAGAATCAGTGAGCTGGAGTTGGCCAGCCGCCTCTCCATGTTTCTGTGGTCGAGCATCCCTGATGACGAGCTGCTGAAACTCGCAGAGCAGGGAAAGCTCAGAGACCCAGAGGTTCTGGCCGCTCAAGTGAAACGCCTGTTGGCGGACTCGCGCTCCAGGCGGTTCTCGCAGATCTTCGTCGAGCAATGGCTTGGCTTAGAGAGGATGAACAGCGTCACTCACATTGCGGCGAACGACCCGCTGCGCGACGCGATGCTCGAAGAGCCGGTCGCCTTCTTTGAAGAAGTCCTGAAGCACAATCACAGCGTCATAGACTTCCTGCATTCCGATTACGCCGTGGTCAACGAGCGACTCGCGGCACACTATCGGCTACCGAAAGTTTACGGGCCACATTTCCGCAGCGTGCCAATCACCCCTCAAACCAATCGTGGCGGCCTGTTGACGAGTGCGGCGATCATGACGATGAACTCCGACGGCAAGGATTCGCATCCTCTCAAGCGTGGCGTCTGGATGCTGAAACGCATCCTGGACGATCCGCCGCCGCCACCACCGCCGAATGTCCCGGAAGTCGATCTGACCGACCCGGAAATTCTGAAAATGACTTTGAAGGAACGGATCGCCAATCACCGAAACAAGGCGGCCTGCATCTCGTGTCACTCAAGGATCGACCCCTGGGGGATCGCGTTTGAGAACTACGATGCTCTCGGAGCCTACCGGACTCACATTAAGAACCAACCTGTCGATGCGACTTCGGAGCTTTTCAATCGGCAGACGCTGGCTGGCATCGATGGGCTCAAGCGATACTTGCTCACGGACCGACAAGATCAATTTGCCCGAGCTATGGTGCATAAGCTGACGGCCTACTCGCTTGGCAGACCACTGACTTTTGGCGACCGTGCCGACATCGACAACTTGACGGCACAGTTCAGACGACGGAATGATGGCTTGGGCGACCTGATTCAATTGATCGTTAGCAGTAACCTTTTCAACTCCAAGTAAGAGGATGGCCGAGAAGTCATATCGATCACGGACTTTTTTGAGCCGCAAGGCGCTAGCCGCGGGTTCTGGATTCATCCACTACCCGCGGCTAGCGCCTTGCGGCTCACAATGCGAGTTTTCGGACAGCCTCAAAGCGCAATTAACAAACCATGAACAACCAAACTTCATTGCTAAGCCGTCGCACCTTCCTTCAAGGCACCGGTATCGCTCTGTCTTTGCCGTGGCTCGAAACGTTTGCTGCGGGCAGCCCGGGCAAGGACGAGACTCCGAAACGGTTTGTCAGCGTCTATCACCCGGACGGCGTCGGTTTGCCGCTCAAGTCCGATCCGGCGTGGGGAGAGTGGAGCTGGTTCCCTCGCGGCGGCGAGAAGGATTTTCAACTCACCAAAGTGCTCGATGTACTCGAGCCGCTGCGAAGTGACATCACGATTTATTCCGGGCTGTCGCATCCGGAAGCCAGAACCGTTCATGGCCATTCCAATGCCGATCAGTATTTGACCGGCGCACCGATCGGTGGTGAGGGTTCTTATCAGAACACGATCTCGCTGGATCAAGTCTATGCGGCGCACGCGGGAGACTTCACTCGACACTCTTCGCTGGTCATGTCGACCAATGGCGGCGTGGGTGGACCGCGAGGTGCTCAAACTCAGTCGTACAATCGTGAAGGTCGTCCGATCCCGGCGATGAACAAGCCCAAGGAAATCTTCGACATGCTGTTCGTGACGAGCGGCAAAGACGCCGCCGCGCGACTGGCGAGAAGCAAGAGTGCCCTCGATCTTCTGATTGAGAACACTCGCTCGCTGAATCGCCAACTTTCCAGCCGCGATCAAGAGACGCTCAAGCAATATCTGGACGCTGTGCGCGACACCGAGCTGAAGCTCGTGAAAGCTCAACGCTGGATCGATACGCCGATCCCTCAGGTTGATACCAAGAACTTGCATCTCGATGCCGAGCCCAAAGAAGCCAAACTCTATTTCCAGACGATGTATGAACTGATCTACCTCGCTTTCCTGAGCGATTCGACTCGCGTCGCGACGTTCCAGTTGGGACGCGAAAATGGCGAGGGTCCGCACGACCTGCTGTCACAAGCCGTTGGCCTTGGTGGTGCTCATGGCCTGACTCATGACGTCAAGAAGCCCGGCGGATGGAAGAACCTGGGCACCTACAATCGCTATCAGGCCGAGGAATTCGGTCGCTTCGCACAAAGACTGAAGGACACGCCCGAGCCGACAGGCAATGGCAACATGTTGGACAACACGCTGGCCATGCACGGTTCTGCCTCCAGCAGTTTCCACCTCTCGCGCAACTATCCAATCATTTCCGCTGGTGGGAAGAACCTCGGCTTCACCAACGGCCGATACCTCAAGTTCGGCAAAGGCAACGAAGACAATCAAGCCGGCGCAGGCATCGACACGGATGCCGGATGGCAAAGCAAGCAGGAAGTGGAAGAACTCCCGCTGGCGAAACTCTTCGTCACCATCCTGCAAAGACTCAGCGTAGAGACCGATTCGTTCGGTGGATACACCGGATCGTTGACACGGGTTTGATTCGGGTGGCGCGATGGCGGCGGAGTGCAGAACTCTCGGCGGCAAGTGGTGTGACGCAGAAGAACTCGGACGAGTTGGCATGGCTCAAGACCTGTTCAAACTTGGCGTCGAGTCTGCGTTTCTCAAACTGCTGGAAGGGCGAGTCGCTCGCGGGCTGAGCACCTTCGGTTGCAACGCCACCATGCGGAACCGTGCTGTCTGTGTCTGGAGTTGTTTCCTGCCTGTCATCGCATGGCTGCTCGTCGGAGTCGTCGCGGCGGCGGAAGCAGTTCCGGTTGGCAAGTCGGATTTCGTGTTCGTCGATGAGCGGGGCAATGCCGACAAGCCGATTCGCCGATCACGTTTGTGATGCACGGCACGTGGCGAACGGTAATCCCGGCTGCACCAAGAACGCTGAAACCACCCGCCGAAAATCGCCACCCGCGCCACTGCTGAAATCCGTTACGTTGCGCATGAAAAGGCCCTCCTTGGCTGCGTGTCGCAAGCCAACCAAGAAGGGCACTTCAAAACCGTAGCCAAGGACGGCACAACAATACCAGACCAAACCTCGACTGTCGGAAACTACAACAAGCTTCCGACACGCGACAACCGTAGGTCCGCGCACACCTCGATCATTCCTCGCTCGACAGTGCCATTCGTTCCTGACACCTTTTCTTCCCTCGAGCTACGGAACCCAAGAGTTCAATTCAGTGGCAATTTTAGGATCGCGTCGCGGAGTTTTTGTAACGCGTCACGTCGCTCTGGAGGCGACATAAAAAAACGATAGCCGTACTTTTCCAGGCGGACATTCTGCATCTCTTCCAGTCCGCGCTGAGTGAATTGCCGATTGATCAAGTACGGGTCGTCCAACATGTCGATCAATTCCGGCAAGAACGCCTGGGCCTTGGCTCGCACGATTGAGTCCGCGGCCACTAATCGCACCGCTTCGTTTTTGCTTTTCAGCCAACCGGCGGCCACCGGTTGAAGTCGCTCCGGGTAGGCCTGCGAGAGGTTTTGTTCCGAAAAACTTTTGCCGTACCACTCTTTCAATGACTTCAGGGTCCAATCGATGGGCTTGTCGAGATGGCATTGGTTGCAGGCGTTGGGATGGTTGGCCTCCAACATCGCGGCGTTGGTCGGAGAAAAGATCGTGTGCGTGCGCACGATGGATTGCAGCCCCTCGTTGAGGCGGGGCATGTGACAGTTCAGGCAACGCGAACCCGGAGACTCGATGGGGTGGTGAGTGTGCCCCGCAATCGCCTGGGGGTCTTGGAATTTGCTGTGACAGCGGATGCAGCTCGCGTCGTCTTGCTGCGGAGTTCGCGACCATTGAGTTCCCGTCGCCTGGTGCGGGGCATGACAATCGATGCACTTCAATTCCGAGTAGCAACTCCCCAGCATCGCATCTGAGTATTCCACGGAATTCCAGGTCGCCATGCCTCCGGCAAACCGGGGACGCTCACCGACATGACAACGGGCGCAGGCCCAATTGACGTTTTGGTGCGTGCGGCCCGTCTTGTTCTTCAAGCTCTTTGTTTCCGCGAGCAAATGCGGGCTGCGAGGATGGAACTCCGGTTTGAGTTGCTGACCCATCGCGTGCCGTTTGGCTCCCAGATGGCATGCCTCGCAACTGATCCCCAAATTGACGGCATGATCCTCCGCTTCATAGTCCATGAGGCTCTCCGGCAGCTTCATCATTTGCCGATCGGAGGCTTCCAGCGGATCGCCCAGCGAGCCCCAGACTTCCGGGTGCTGGTGTTGAAGGTACGCCCCTAAGTGCCAGTGCAATCCAACAGGGGTGTGCTTGGCGATCTGCTGCGGCTTGCGACTGAAATCGTCGGCGAGCGGAAACGTGGTGTGGCACATGTTGCAGCTCGATGCGTACGGCGTGAAGTTCACTCGCGGCTGCGGCTGCGACGGCAATCGAAAGGGATCATCGCGTTGGCCGTCAGGCAATTCGTGGCCCACATGCACGACGGGAACCCAGGTCGCTTGGTCCAGCCAATAACCAAACGGGAGCACATGGTTGATGTGACGCAACGGGTACTCCGGCGACACTGCCCCTTCCAGGAGTCGGCCGATGTAGTACTGAAAGAATCGGGAGCCGATCGTTTGTCGAACCTCGTAGAGCAGCGTTTGGCCCTCGCGGACCAATTGCATTCGATAGCCACCCTCCACGTCTCGAAAAAACGTCGCGACCCCGCCGAGGTACTCAATCCGTTTCGAGCCAGAGAAATCACCCAGCACGTTTTCGTCGGTGGCCAGCGCATTCATCCGGCGATGCGGGTGCTGCAACCATTGGTCGTAGTTTTTCGCGTGACACTTCTGGCAGGACTGCGGCCCGGAGTAGTCGTCCGAATGGATATTGCTGTCGGGGCCGGTCTCGGAACTCACCTGTCGCACATCGTGAGGAATCCCATCCCACCAAAACGTGAGTTTGGGCAATCCGACCGAGCGTGGATTCTTACGCCGCCGCTCGCGCATGGCTTCGCGTCCAATATCGACAGCGTCCTGTTTCGCCGCCGGTTTGGATTCCGCGATGTGACCAGATTGCTGGCGGTCAGAGTGTTGCCGCATCCGGAGAGAGACGGCCAGGACAACTATGCCTCCCAGGATCAAACCCAAGAATCCAATCTTCAGTAGCCATGCAGTTTTCATAAGTTGTCCGCAGAGCTGAATATCGCTGAGAACATTCGCGATGAGGTCGCCGGAGCTTACGGTTCGATCACGGTCAGAGTCTGATTCAATGCGGGAGCGCCGACGTCTTTCTGACGGCCAGACGGCCAATGGATCTCCAACCGCAGAACTTTTTCGCCGGCGGGAATCCCCCAAAACGGACGGCGGTCGGAGTGTGACAAATAGCTGCCGCCTCCTTTGATCATCCGCAATTGAGATCCGCTTGTCGTGTGCAGAACGAGCCAAGCTCCGATGGCGTCTCGATTGCTACTTCGGCCAATCAGACGGACTTGGAGCCACAATCCGGTGCTGGTGATGTCATTGCGAATCAGGCTGGCAGGTTCGTTGTTGTGCGAGACGGCGAAATCCAGATCACCGTCGTTGTCGTAGTCGGCCAGAGCCAGTCCACGTCCATGATGCGGCTGCCCGAAATAGCTCTGGGTAGGAAACTCCATTCGCGTGAAGCGGCGGCCAGCGTTGTTTTGCAACACGACCGGAATCTGACGCTCTGGCGGTGAATGAAAGAGGACGTGGCCCGTCGCCGCGATCAGGTCTTCATCGCCGTCACGATCGAGGTCGGCAAAACTGGTTCCCCAGCCCACGTTCAGTCCTCCGATCGCGGTGATGCCCAAGGATTGGCTGCGATGCTGAAACTGCTGCTGCCCCAAGTTGTGATACAGCGCGAACGACTCCCAAAGGTAGTTCGTCACCCAAATGTCCGGGAGTCCGTCGTTGTCGAAGTCCCCCAAGTCTACGCCCATGCTGCCGTTCTTGATTCCGTGATCGTCCACATCAACACCGGCAGCCCGGCCCACCTCCTCAAGATGTCCGTGACCGTCATTCGCATACAAGAAATTCTCCGTCGTGTCGTTGCCGACGTAGACATCCACGTCGCCATCCAGATCGACGTCGCCCAGAACAACTCCCAACCCTTTGCCACTCGTCGGTAGGTCAAGCTCGGAAGAGATCTCCCGAAACGTTCCGTCCCCTTGGCTCTGAAACACGAAATGTCGTTCGCTGTCAAAGACTTTAGGAGAGCACACCTCCGGCAACTTCGGTGATGGACCGGGGCAAGTACGATGCGATTTCCAATTCCAATTGAGGTAATGGGCCACATAGACATCCAAGTGGCCGTCGCCATTCAGATCACCCCAGCCGGCGCTGGTGCTCCAGCGATCGTCCGACAGTCCGATCTTCTCGGCGCATTCGCGGAACGTCCCGTCTCCCTGGTTATGAAAGAACAACAACCCGCCATAGCCCGTCACGAGCAGATCCGGGAAGCCATCCTGATCGTGATCGGCCACGGCGACTCCGTGCGAGTAATACGGAGCGGTCTCCAAATGCGCGGCCCGAGTGACCGATTCAAAATGTTCGGCGGTGATTTGTCGAAACAAAGCGGGCGGGTGTCCCCGGAAGTTTCGATCGCTGCCGAAGTCGCCTCCGCCCGTCAGAAATAAATCCAATCGGCCATCCAAGTCCGCATCGAGCCAGGCCACACCGCCACCAATGGTTTCCACGACAGTGGCATGTCCAGACTCGCGGCCATTGTGGTAGGAGAAGTCGATCCCCACGTCCGACGTGACCTCCGACAGACTCCAGACGGAAGTGTTTGCGAACGCAGCGAGATCAGATTCCCGATTTGTGAGCGGCATGGCGCTAGCCGCCGGTCGGTCCACACGACGACCGGTGGCTAACGCCATTCCGCTCAGTTCAGATTCACGATCCGCTTTCCGCTGGAAAGTCTCGGCCAACAGTCGCCGCCCTTCGGGGTGCTGAGGTTGCTCCGCCAACAGACTGCGCAACCAAATCACGGCTTCGGCCTCTCGGTCGTATTTCAAGAGCAGCGATGCCAACTGGAGCTTCTCGGATTGGTTCTTGAGGTTCTGCAAGATGTGCTCATGAAGACGCTGCACCTCTTGCAATTCCTGACGGGCTTGCCGAGCAAAACTCAAATGCGGCTCGGCTTCGTCGAGACGCCCCACCACTCGCAAGGCCGTTCCGAGCAGGTATCGGATTTCCACATTTCGGCCGCTCCGCTCGGCCGCCGGTTGCAGGACTCGAATCGCGTCTTCGGAGCGACCGCTGTTCAACAGCGCTTCGCCCAGTCTCTGCCGAACTTCCGTCGCGTTGGGATTTCGTTCGAGGAATGGCTGCAAGAGCGGGACGGCTTGTGTCGGCTGTCCGTTGGTGGTCAAGGCTCGCGCTAAACCCAGTGCAACCGACTCTCGCCCCGGCCAGACTTGCTGACTACGGCGAAACAGCTCGACAGCTTCCTCGGCATGTTTGTCCCCCAACAGGGCCTCAGCCAGCAGGAGTTCGATGTCAGGATCATTCGGCTTGCGCCGCAAAGCTTCTCGCAGTTCGGCGGTGGCGTTCGTCCAATCGGACAATTGCAGAAACCACAATCCTCGGAGCACATAAGGTCGCACGTCGCCAGGAAACATCGTCCGCCAGGAATTCACGGACGCTTCCGCCTTCAAGTACTGCCCAGATCGCAAATAGCCTTGGACCAGCGCGTCGAGAATCTCGCGAACATCGCGCTCCGCTTGGAGCGTTTTGAGCAACGGTTCCTCCGACGACGCCAAGTCTCCCTGCTGTGCCTGGATCAGCCATTCTTCGTGTTGCAGTTCCGCCCTTGAGTGCCGCAGCAATGACGCCCGCTGGAGTAACTCCCGAGCCTTCGACACATCCCCTTGTTTCCGAAGCATCCGAGCTTCGCACATCAACGCCGGCGTGGAGTCGGCATCGTTCCATCGCAGTCTCTTGAGCCACGCCGTTGCATCAGCCCAGCGCGACTCGGCGATTGCGGATTGAACTCGTGCCAGACACAACCACCGCCACAAAGCCGGTCCTTGCCAAAGCAGCAGCCCCACAACCACCAGAAAACTGAGCAGACTCATGCGGCTCAACACGCTCTTGCGCGGCGCGGGAGAGTTCTTCGCGATGTGCATTGGTTGTCGTTGAATGAAGTCAGAGCGGCTCATTACCGTATTGCCCAATGTCCGAGGTCAGGCACCTCGGAATGCCGCCACGCTCGCCAGAGCGTGGGTGAGTGCGGCCCCCACGTTCTGGCGACCGTGGCGACAAATCGGTAACTCATTCCAAAGGTGCGACGAGCAATGTCGGAGGCTGTTCAGAATGTCGCAGATGTTGCCCAGAGCGGAGGACCGCCGAAACGGACTGGTCGTTGGATCGCGGTTGGCGTCGCCCTGCTTTCGCTTGGCGCGGGGATTCCGTTCGGGCTTTCGCGGTACGATAGCTGGCATGAACAGAGATCGAAAGACTTTACTCGGCGCTGTCGAAAGCTTCGCCAAGCCAAAGACTGGGAAACTCTGGCGGTCGTCTCCGATCAATGGAAAAGCTGGGATCGCACAAATGCGACGGCGATCTTGTTTCGTACCGAAGCGGCCCAAGGTGTAGGCGAGTTCCAAGTGGCTGCGGACTTGCTCAACGCGGTTCCGGCCACAAGCCCCAAACGAGTCCCGGCGTTGATCGAGCGGACCACGCTTTTGTTCGGCCCCCTCAACCAGCCCTTGGAGGGGGTCCGGGCCTGCCAACAAATTCTCGAATTGGAACCGCGCGCGTTCGCGGTCCATCAAAGACTGATTTATTACTATGCGATCACGCTGCAACAGGAGGAGCTGCTGCGACAGATCTATCGCAGCATCGAACTTGGCAGCGAGCCGGTTGAAGCCTACGTCTATTTAATGTTGGCAGACGTTTTGACTTTCCAAAATGGCTTTGAAGTCACCAACCGCTGGCTCGCAGCCGACATTTCGCGAGAGACGTTTCTTGTGGCCCGCACCATCCACTTGTGGAAGAATATGTCGCTAGAAGCGTCTCCCAGTGACGAAACCAAGGAAAAGTTGCGGCTTGCCGAGAAACTCCTGCGAGACTACCTCGAAAAGTACCCTGAAAATGTGGCGGTACTGACGTTCTTTGCGAATCTCGCGCTGAGCAACGGTGAGGCCGAGCAGGTTGAGTCGCTGCTCCTGCGTTTTCCCTCGGCTGGTGAGAAGGACGCACGGTATTGGCGCTTCAAAGGCTGGCTGCACGCGGCGAATGACGACCCCGATAAGGCGGAGTCCGCCTATCGCGAAAGCCTTCGTCTCTTCCCCTTTAGCTGGTCCGTCAGGCACGAACTTGCCGACATTCTCAGGCGGAAACGTGAATTTTCACAAGTCGCGGCAATGCAGGAACTCGCCCTGCGGGGAAAGCAACTTCGACAGGAATTGATCGAGATTCCAGATGGCAGATCGGCTTCCAAAAGTCTGCTCACTAAGATTCGCGACTATGCCAGCCAGTGCGGCGACGATTTTATAGCCGATTCGCTCACCCGACGGTTGTTGCGTCTGAAAGATTGACGATGACGGACTAGGAATGTCGACCCTCCGAACGGCCAAGAAATAGGAGAGCTGAACAGAAAATATCAGCGGTTCTTCACGTTGCCTTTCAAGGTTGGCCGAGTTAACGTCAGCACCCAATTAGCCGTTAGTTTTTTAGGTTAATGTGTGTTTTTGAAAAGCTTCTTCAGAGATCTTTTTAGGAGATACTTAATGATGTCGAGTTTCTGGAAATCTACCCGACGAATGCGAGCTTTCACGCTCATTGAGTTGCTGGTAGTGATCGCAATTATTGCCGTCTTGATCGCATTGCTGTTGCCGGCAGTCCAGCAGGCCCGCGAGGCCGCACGTCGCTCGCAGTGCAAGAACAACTTGAAGCAGTTGGTCACCGCGATTCACACCTACCACGACAGTGCCAAGATTTTTCCATCCAACGTCAACTCCACGGGCTGGAGTGGTCAGGGTAACGTGGGCGGTTTCTCTTGGATCGCGAATGCTCTGCCGTACATGGATCAGGCCCCGTTAAGCAAGTCCATCAATTTCGGACAAAGCCCGGCGACCGCCGGAAACAACCTTACCGCTTTCCGAAAGGTTCTCCCGGCGCTGCTGTGTCCATCAAATACTCAAACAGGTTTGCGACAAAACCAATCTGAAGACTATGACACCAATGGTGTGGGCGATGGGGCGGGGACTGACTACACCGGAAACCTGGGTTACATCTGGGGTGGCTGGCGAGACTGCCCGGCAATGAATGCGGCTGGCACCAATCCGTTGCCTGGATTGCCCGCAGGGTACGGAAACGGCAGCGGCTTTACGCCGTGGGTGGATGGGTGCTGCCCCAGCACAGGCCACATTCGCGCGGTCAACGGAGTGTTTGCCTACTGGGGTTCGGCTCGCGTTCAGGATATCACGGATGGCACGAGCCAAGTCGTTGCGATCATGGAAGACATGCACTGGATAGGTGGTGGCCCTCCGTTCAACACAAGTGCCAGCGATGATTCGTCTTGGGCCAGCCCGCTGGGTGCAGTCAGTAACATGCGCAACCCGATGAATTTGAATCCCAACGGAGATCGACGCTGCCATGGCTGGAGCAGCATGCATACTGGCGGCGCTCACGCGGCGATGGCGGATGGGAGTGTTCGCTTCATGAACAAGAGCATTAACAACTTCACCCAGTACAAGATTGCGGTGCGAAACGACAACCAGGCGGCCGGTGAATTCTAAGTTGTGTCCGTTTCGCTTGAAGTGTTCTCGGAAACCAGACCCTCCGGCAACGAGCTGTTGCCGGAGGGTCTTTTTTGGTTTCACCAGAATTTGGATTATCGCCGCATGTCGATCCGTCCTTTACGGTGGCTCCTCGGACTCGTTTTGGCAGCCCCTGGATTTCTTGGCTGTCAGGACGACGCCTCCGTGGAATCCGTGAATTCTAGTCCCGCGTCATCCCCGTTGAATCTGCCAAGCGAAGTCCAGCAGCCTTCCACGTTGCCGCGACCATCGAATTCCATTTCAGAAAAGAAGATCCCACAGACATTTCATTTCACGGATGTGGCTGATCGGTTGGGAATTCAGCATCGGTATGACAACGGTGCCTTGGGACAATCCTTGATGGTGGAGGCCACCGGTGGGGGCGTTGGCTGGTTTGATTACGACGCGGATGGAGTGCTGGATCTGTTCTTCACTCAAGGCGGAAACACCCTGGAAGAGCCGAGCGCGAGCCGAATTCCGGACGTGCTCTTTCGCGGTCAGCGCGATGCGGAATTCGTGTCCGTCGGTGCGGCGGCAGGCTTGGATGATGCGGAATACAGCCAAGGACTGGCCATCGCGGACTTCGACAACGACGGCTTTGACGACGTGTATGTTACGAGCATTCGGCACAACACGTTGTTTCAAAACCAAGGGGATGGCACGTTCGTGAATGTGACGGCCACCGCGGGCGTGGATGATCCGCGGTGGAGCACGAGTGCGGCCTGGGGGGATCTCGATCGAGATGGCGATCTCGATTTGTATGTCTGCAACTATGTGGACTTTGATCCGGCGCACCCCAAAATTTGCTTGCGGCTCAAATCGAGCGTGCCTGCGATGTGCAACCCCAAGGACTTTGAACCTACGCCAGACGAATGTTTTGAGAACTTGGGAGACGGCACGTTTCGGCCAGTCGCTCAAGCCTGGGGGCTGCATGGTCCCGGAAATCGGGCACTGGGCGTGGCGATCGCGGACTTTAACAACGACGACTTACCCGACATCTACGTCGCCAACGATACCACGGCCAACTTCTTGTTTTTGAATCGCTCGTCTCAGCGATTTGAAGAATCCGCCACGCTCTTGGGTTGCGCCCTGAGTGCTCACGGAACCGGGCAAGCCAGTATGGGAATGGCGGTGGGTGACTATGATGGCAACGGTTTTCTGGATCTGTACCTGACGCACTTCACCGGAGAATGGAACACGCTCTACCGGAATCTTGGTCCCGAAGGCTACCAGGATCGGACGGCGTTAGTGGGACTGGTGGCACCGACGCTCGAGAAACTCGGATTTGGGACCGTCATGACAGACTTCGATCAGGATGGTCGTGTCGAGTTGTTTGTGGCTAATGGGCATGTCGATCCAGGCTCAGGGGGCTTGGAAGAATACGAAATGCAGCCTCAGTTATTTACGTTCCTGGGACGGACTTTTGGAGAAAGTGGTCCTGCGGCAGGAGACTATTTTCAACAGAAGCGAGTGGGACGCGGCGTGGGTTTGGGAGACTACGACAATGATGGCGACTGGGATTTGGCTATCGTCCATCACAACGCCCCTGCGGCGGTTTTGCGAAATGATTGTGACCGTGGCCATTGGCTGAAGCTGAAAGCCATCGGACGATTCGGGACGCGAACGCCCATTGGCCTGCGAGTCACTCTTCGCCAAGGCAAGCTGGCTCTGATGCAAGAATTGGTGGGAGGCACCAGCTATTGCTCGGCGCACGAGTCCGCCTTGATTTTCGGAGTGGGCCAGTCGTCGGAGTCCTGCGATCTGGAAATTCGGTGGCCAACGGGCAAGATGCAGCGCATCGACAAGGTCGCGTTGGATCAGACGCTCCAGCTTTTGGAACCGGACCAATGAAGCGCGGTCAGTGGCGGTTATCTCTCGCAGTGCTGTTAGTCGTTACGGCGGCTGGGGGAGCCCTGTGGCTAACGAGGTCACGAACTGATGAGGTCGCTTCCACAGATCGGCCAGTCACCCCACACGCCACAACGGCGGATTCTCCAGTGCCCCAGAAGCCGCCGCCCGCCGATACAGGATTTGTAGGTAGTGAGAAATGCAGCCAGTGCCATCAAGCAATCGCAGAGACCTATCGTTCTCATCCGATGGCGAGATCGTTGACTCCCGTCAAAGATCTCGTGGCTGCCGAGAACGAATTGGCCGACCACCTCGTGGAACCACCCGGATCGCGGAAGTATCGCGTTCGTCCTGATGGCAATCGCCTTTGGCACCATGAGTTCTTGTCCGATCCGAGCGGACAGCCCCTCTACGATCAACAGGTGGAGGTCACTTTCGCGTTGGGATCGGGATCACGCGGACGAGCCTATTTGTTGGAGCGTGACGGGCGACTTTTCGCATCGTCTTTGAACTGGTACGCGCGGACCCAGCAATGGGGGCTGGCACCCGGCTATTCACCAAACTCACATAAACGCTTCGAGCGAGAGGTGGGCCAGGGTTGCTTGATTTGCCATGCGGGTCGCACGAATGAAGTTTCGAATCAGCCCAACGTCTATTCGTCACCGGTCTTTTTGGAAAACGCCATCGGGTGTGAGCGCTGTCATGGACCAGGACAGCGACATCTCGATTATCACTCGGCTCAGAAAGCGTCACGCCTGCCCGGTGACGATGCAGATCCAATCGTGAATCCCGCCAAACTCGATGTGGATCGGCGCGAGGATGTCTGTCATCAATGTCACTTGCAGGGCGAATCGCAACATCTGCGATACGGACGCCAAATGTCGGATTTTCGACCGGGAATGCGTTTGGAAGATGTGTGGCTGATCTTTGTGTCCGGTGAGCGCCGTTCTTCGGAAAGGCAAACTCAAGCCATCAGCCAAGTCGAGCAAATGCGCAGCAGCACGTGCTATTCCAAGAGTGACGGTCGCGTCGGCTGCCTGTCATGCCACGACGCTCACTCCACCCCGGCCCCTGCCGAGCGAGCGGACTTTTATCGCCAGCGTTGTCTGTCGTGTCACGCCGAGACAAAAGCGGGGTGCCGTTTGCCGGAGACTCAACGGTTGCTCGCGCCGGAAGCGAACTCCTGTGTCGCTTGTCACATGCCGAGCCTGGGAACTTCCGACGTGCCACACACCACGCAAACAGACCATCGTATTCTCCGGCGGCCGGAGCCAATCCGCTCTGAGCCTGCCGCCCGGCCAGCCAACACAGACTTGGTCATCTTTGACCGTGCCGACCAGCGAATTCCCCAATGGGAAACTAACCGCGTTCGGGGCTTGATGTTGGCTGGCTTGGCAGAAAAATCCCGTGAGCGCCGAATCGCAGCAGAAGCTGAGTCATTATTGAAAGCGACTCACAAAATCGTGCGTGATGACGTCGAGGTCATCGAATGGCTGGGCGTGACCAGACTTCTACTCGGCAATACGTCCGAGGCGAGGTCGCTTTGGCAAGCCGGTTTAGCACTGGAGCCGCGACGCGAATCGTTGCTTGTCCGATTGGCCTTCTTCAGTCATGACCTGCACGACCTGTCGGCAGCGGCGACCTACTTCGATCGTTTGTTCGAGGTCAATCCGTCGCACGCCGCCTTCCACGGCCGGCAGGCTCACATCCTTGGCCAAATAGGAGATTTCGACCGCGCCATTCAAGCAGCGAATCGAGCTATCGAACTCGATCCCACTCTGTCACAAGCGCATGAATGGCTGGCACAAGTTCATCAGATGCGCCGCCAGAAAGACCTCAGCAAGCACCACCAGGACATGTCTCGCAGGCTGCGACAAGCCGGTTTTTAGAATGCTCGTAGTGCCCCGATTATGGGGTCGAGTCCGACCCGATAAATCGGGGCACTACGAGCACATTCGAAATCGATCACTTCTTGGTGGGATCGCCCGTCTTCCCTGACTTCTTCATTTTTTCCATCATTTGCTCAGGAGTCTCCTTGGCCGCTTCCTCCTGTGCCTTTTTTGCTTCGGGTGGGAGCTGATATCCACCACCCGATTCCGTGGGACCGGGACCACCGCATCCCGAGACGGTCAGGATTCCCAAAACAACAAAACCATTCGCGAGCGTTCGATACATTTTATGGCCCTTTCGATTTCAGAGAACTAAAGTGCTCGACATAGACACGGCACACGATCGACAAGTTGACGAGCATTACAGCAATTCGCGCCAAGGAGGGCCAGTTTGTTTGAGGTTTTTGTCACCGGTTCTTCATCGCCTTGGTCGCTCGTAGTGCCCCGATTTATGGGGGCTAGCCAGACCCGATAAATCGGGTCACTACGAGCAAAAGTGCGCAGTCGGACCAATAGACACAGCGAAGCGTCATTCGATGGGAGCGTTCGATGAAGTCACGTTGGTTGTTGGCCAGCATTGGAATGCTGATTCTGCTGTTGCTGATCGCCGTGAGTCGGACATCGTTCCGGAAGGGTGTGTCGATTGAGCGAGCCGAACACCTCAATTCACCCAGCCAAATCGCTCGTTGTCGTGAATGCCATGCGGCTCAGACCGATTCATTTCTGCAGGTCGCTCATGCTCAAACGCTAAGACTCGCCGATCGGTCGTCGGAATTTGCTCGCTTCACGGGGCAAACGGCTCGGATCGGTCAACCAGCAGTTGAGTTTCGCTATTGGGAACGTGGCGGCCGACTTTGGTGTGGGGGCGGGCGAGCGAAATCCTCAGCAGCCGTGGACTGGATTTTCGGGAGTGGCCATCACGGGCAAACGGCCGTCACGGTGCGCACTAACAATCGTGGCGAGACACTCGCTCTGGAACATCACGTCACTTGGTACGTCGCCCACGGTTTTGATCGGACGATTGGACGCCCGCTCGACCTCGGAAGGGATTGCGATGAAGTCGGAGAACTGAACGATCCCGAAACAACTCGCCGTTGTTTTGGCTGCCACACCACGGTCTTGCCTGCCGACGGACTGCGGCTCGACTTGGAGAAAGTGGTGCCGGGCGTGTTGTGTGCGCGTTGTCACTCGGGAGCCGATCAACACGCTCAGAGAATGAAATCCGACAGCACTGCTGCCGAATTTGATAATTGGCGGAAACTCTCACCCATCGAATCCGTCGCTCGCTGCGGCGAATGCCACCGCTTGCCCACCAGTTTCGGGCCAAAAGAACTGACCCCCCAAAACCAAACTTTGCCTCGGTTCGCTCCGGTGGGATTGATGATGAGCAAGTGCTTTCAGCTCCAGCACACTCAGCCACAGTCTGCGGAAACGATTCGATTGGATTGTGTGACGTGCCACGATCCGCATCGTCCGACCAAGGCCGATCCGAACCATTACAACCGCAGTTGTCGGCAGTGCCACCGCGGAGATGCCACGTCTCCAGTCCACTGTCGCCGACAGCCCTTGGAGAGCAACTGCATCAGTTGTCACATGCCGAAGGTATCGGTGAATGCCCCCGTGATGTTCACGGACCACTGGATCCGATCACCCTAGGAGCTCGTCTTTGTAATCGAGCCAACGGAACGGTGTTCACTGCTCGTGGCAGGTTGGGATGAGTTTTGGATCGGGTTGGTTTGCAGGGAGGTTGGTTGTGAGCGAGAAGACTTATCGAGCGTGGCGGCCGGATCAGGTCTGGTTGCTGCCGCCGTCGCCGAGGGATTGGTTGGCGGAAGGGCATCTCGTCGACTTCTTGATGGATGCGGTGAAGGAGATCGACATCAGTCCGATCACGTCGTACTACGAGCGTGAGCTGCGGGGCTTTCCGCTGTTCCATCCGCGGATGGTGTTGACGTTGCTGATCTTCAGTGACGCGACCGGCACGCGGTCGTCGCGGAAGATCATGCAGCGGTGCGAGCAAGACGTGGCGTGCCGCGTGATCGTGGGCGAAGACGTTCCCGACTTTCACGCGATCAGCGAATTTCGTCGGCGTCACATCGCCGCGTTTGAGACGCTGTTCGTCGAAGTATGGATCGAACCGTCGCGACGATGAACTGCCCGACGAGTTGCAACGTCGCGAGTCGCGTCTGAAAATGATTCGCGAGGCGAAGGCCGCTGCGGAACACGCCAAACAAAACGCGGCTCGTGTCGCCGAAGGGAACGAGCCCAAGGCGATCGACCTCGACGAAGTGAAGCCCGATCCGAAAGCTCAGTACAACTTCACCGATCCTGATTCCCGCATCATGAAGTCGTCGAACAAAGGCTGGGATCAATGCGGCAACGCTCAGGCGTTGGTCGATGAATCGCAACTCATCATCGCGACGAACGTGACTCAACAAGCCAACGACGTGCAACAAGTCACGCCGCTGTTGGACACGCTGGAAGAGAACTTTGCCGCCGCCGACATCGCCGATCGTCCGCAAGACTTCGTCGCCGACGCGGGCGACTACAGCGCGGCCAACGCCAGCGACGTCCGCTCACGCGAGATGACTCCGTACCTCGCGACGCAACGACTCAAACATCACGAAGAGCTGCCACCGAACCCGCGTGGCCGCATCCCAAAGGGGCTCAGCCCAAAGCCGCGTATGGCCCACGCTGCGAACGAAGCTGGGCCGCAACACCTACAAAAAACGAAAGGGACAAATCCAACCAGCCCTGTTCTTCGGCAAACCAACACAGCGGACAAATCAAACAAGCCCTCGACTTCCGCCAATTCTCTCTGCGAGGACTTCCCAGGATGAACGCCGAATGGCAACTCGTCTGCCTGACCCACAACCTCCTAAAGCTCTAGCGAGCCGCACCGGTCTAATCTCTCCCACAGCCCCTTGCCGCCCTAGCCAAAACGCCAATCGAAAGTTGCTGAATTCCGTTACAAAGACAAGCTCCTAGGAGTGACTGCGGTCATCACCTCGGGAGTTTTCGGATGTGGTGGAGGTGAAGCGCCGCCTAAGCTCGCTTCAGTGAAGGGGAAGATCACCATCAACGGTCTCCCCGCACCGGATTTGTCGGTCACGTTTGAGTCGCAAGTCGCGGGGGGAGGTCGCTCCGGCGGAGTGACCAATGCTCTCGGAGAATATGAGCTGTCCTTTGCTGGAAGCACCACACCCAGCCCAAAGGGTGCTGCGATTGGCGCACACCTCGTGCGTGTTAATTCGGCAGTGGCCGCTACCGGCACATTGGCTGCCGGTGGAGCCGGCGGATCTCCGACCGATCTTGGGCCAACCGACGATAGTGCCGTCCCCGGCGTCGTCATTCCTGAAAAGTACAACGCATCAACAGAGCTAAAGGCCAATGTGGTGGCTGGCGACAACCCAGCCATCAATTTCGACCTAAAGGTTCCCAAGATGTAGCTGTTTTGAATTCGGTCATTGGAGGTCGCGAGGTTGGGACGCCTTCACGATGTCTCGCGCCTTTGGATGCGGAATCTTACATCATCGCCGAGTGCCGATCGCTTCAACAAAGAATTGCTGTGCCCACCGCGCAGCTAGCTTGATCTCGTGTCTTCTGTTCGTGCTGTCGCCGATTGTGGGGTAGAACGAGCGAGCTTGCAGCAGGTCTCGTTGCCGATCGACAGTTTGACCACGGGATGCCGAATGATTCCACGGACAGCACGCGTCTGGGTCACTGGTCACCTGGGTCTCGTTGGATCTGCGGTTGTTCGCCGATTGCGGTTGGCTGGGATCCAAAATCTTCTTATCGCCACGCGGGATCAGTTGGATCTCCGAGAGCAAAGAGCCGTTAGTGACTGGGTGCGAGAGCAGCGGCCCGAGTTTGTGATTCATGTTGCTGGAAAGGTCGGGGCATTCTTGCGAACTCGCAATACCCCGCCGATTTCCTCCATGACAATCTGCTGATTCATGCGACGGTGCTACGTGCGGCTCACGAAATCGGAGTGCAAAAACTGCTCTACCTCGGCAGTTCCTGTGTCTACCCGCGTGACTGCCCCCAACCCATTCGAGAAGAGTATCTGCTCACGGGACCGCTGGAAGAAACCAATTACGCCTACGCCATCGCCAAGATCGCCGGACTGCTCTCCTGCCGCGCGTACCGCCAGCAGTTTGGCTGCCAATTCATTTCGGCGATGCCCACGAATCTCTATGGACCCCATGACAACTTCGATCTCCAGGGATCGCATGTCATTCCCGCCATGCTGCGCAAATTCCACGAAGCCAAACTCCGCGGCGAGCGTGCAGTCACCATTTGGGGTTCGGGGCAACCGCGCCGAAAATTCCTGCATGTCGATGATCTGGCGGATGCCTGCTTGTTCCTGCTCGAAGATTATGACGGCGAGTCCACGATCAATGTGGGCACCGGACTCGACGTCACGATTCGCGAACTCGCGGAACTTATTCGCGAGATCGTTTACCCGGAAGCGGAACTCCAACTCAATCTTACTAAGCCGGATGGAACTCCTCGCAAACAATTGGACGTTTCACGCCTGCACGCTCTCGGCTGGCGGCATTCGCGCAGTCTGCGCGAAGGACTGCAAGATACCTACGCGTGGTATGCGAACCATTCACCGGACAGCTGACACTACCCTGCTCGCCTGAATGTCGCACGGATGGCCGCGCGAGGTATAACTCACTCACGCCGTGGACTCCGCCTCCTCGGTGGTGTCTCACATGCGAGAGCCTTTCGTGTCTGGTCATTCAAACGCATCCAATTTTGATCCACCGATGCAACTTCTCAACCACCTTCCATCCGACATTTTTTTGCGTGGTGCCGAGCATCACGCCGAGATCAATTCGACGAACGATCGCGCGCTCGAATTGTGCCGGGATCCGAAATTGCCAGTCCCCTATCTCGTGCTTGCCGATCAGCAAACCTCCGGCCGCGGGCGAGGGGCGAATCGCTGGTGGTCCAGTGACGGTGCGTTACTGTTTTCCGTCATCGTCGATGCGGCCGAGTACGAATTGCCGGAATCTCGCTGGCCGCAGATTTCGTTGACCGCCGGAGTGAGCGTGTGCGAGGTGCTCGGCAAAGTCTCGTCCGCAACTGTGGGATTGAAATGGCCTAATGACATCTGGCTGAACGATCGCAAGGTGTGCGGGATCCTGGTCGAAGTCCCTCCGGTCCAGCGGGGCCGGCTGGTGATCGGGATTGGCTTAAACGTCAATAATTCATTCGCCTCCGCTCCACCGGAGTTACAGACCATCGCGACCTCGCTGTGCGACGAAAGCGGCGCTGTGTTCGACCGCAACAAACTCCTCAGCGATGTCGTGCGGCAACTCGATTTTGATTTGTGTCGGCTCGCCGTGAACGATCCGTCGCTGCCAGTTCTCTGGCAAAGCCAGTGCGTGCTGCGCGAGCGAATCGTCTCGCTCGAAACGAGTCAGCAATTCGTTACCGGCTGCTGCCTCGGCATCGCGGACGACGGTGCGTTGCGATTGCAAACGCATTCCGGAGAGCAGCGTTTTTATGGCGGCGTCGTACGGCGAATCGAGTAATTCCAGATGGCACTTCCATGCCGGTACCACGAGCGCCTCTGTCGAAGGCGTCTTGAAACGGCTACTGCGGTTGCCGAAACAATCCGACCGCCAAATGTCCGCCGAAGCCCAGCGACACTTTCAAAACATTGCGCAGCCGAATTGGCCGTACTGTGTTCGCTACGTAATCGAGATCGCATTGCGGATCGGGAGTTCGCAGGTTGATCGTCGGCGGGACAACTTGATCCCGCAACGACAACACAGCGAACGCGGACTCGACGCTGCCTGCCGCACCGAGCAAATGTCCGATCGCTCCCTTTTGACTAGAGCAGGCGACTCGATCGGCCGCTGCACCCAAGGCCGCACGCACGGAGCGAGTCTCCGCGACATCGTTGGCTCGTGTCGCGGTGCCGTGCAAATTGAGCGCGTCGATCTCTTCCAGCAAGACGTTCGCACGCCGCAGTACATCACGGATCAACCAAGCCAGCGAAGTTCCCTCCGGGTCCACTTGAGTCAGGCCGCTGGGGTCGCTGGCCATGCCGCCGGCGACAAACTCCGCCAACACGGTTGCTCCGCGCGATGCGGCATGAGCACGATCTTCGAGAACCAACACGGCCGCCCCTTCGCCGATGACAAAGCCCGATCGCTCAGCATCAAACGGTCGACACGCCGCAGACGGTTTATCGAATCCGCGAGCCAACACTCCCAGCCGTTGAAACGATCCCAGCACGATCGGCAACAGTGATGCATCCGAACTGCCGGCCAGCACCACGTCGCACTCGCCAGACCGGATCAAGTCTGCTCCGCGAATCAAACTGACCAGTCCCGTCGCGCACGCCGCGACCGGACACAAGGCCGGGCCACCCAATTGCCACTCCGCCGCGACCGCGAGGGCCGCTGCATTCGGCCAGAGCAATTCGTGCGAAGCATCGTCCGACTGTCGCAATCCTCGCGCAAAACTGCGCAGTCCGAGCTTGCTGGTTCCGATCACACAGCCACCGCGTTCTGAGAGGACTGGCGTTGAGGACAATCGAGCTTGCGTCATCGCCTCGCGTGCGGCTGTGAGTGCCAGCGACACCACCGGCTCACTCGATGCCGACAGGCTTTCGCGCGGAGCCGCTGCTCCCACCCATTGCACTCCGCAAGGCAACTCGCCATTGAGATCGTCGGAGTCCAACCAGCGCGCGGCGCTTTGTCCGCGTTGAATCGCCGACCAGGATATTTCTCGCCCCGCTCCGAAAGGTGTGACTAAGCCGACGCCAGTGACGACCACTTGCCGACTCGAGAGCGAATTTGCGGAGCGATCCGCGGATATTCTCATGGTCTCACGTCAGCCACTCAGTTCCGGCGGCTGGACCGGCACACCGCGAACAACGCCGCGCCGAACATCACGATCACCAGGCCGTACTCCAGGATGTTGTTCGACTGGTTCACGGTCGTTACGCCACCGGGAGCCGGAGCCGTACTACCAGCCGGGGCGGGTGTTGGGTTTTGCGCGAACACGCTCGACGACAGGCTCGATCCCAGCCCCAGCGCCAAGAGGACTGAGCCAGTCCACAGCATTTGTCGCAACAAGTCTCTCATGGTCGCCTCAACGTATTCCTTGGGAGTCCAAGCCGGCGGCATCTTGCCGATCCTCCGTCGAATGTGCCACCGTTGCTGGCAACAGCCCCAACTCGGCCGCGGCCTCGCGAAGCGCGGCGATGCAGAACTGAATGTGCTCATCCAAGTCGATGCCCAAGTCGGCGGCACCGCTGGTAATGTCGTCGCGCTTGACGGCCGCCGCGAAAGTCACCTGCTTCATTTTCTTGCGGACGCTCTTGGCTTCCAGTTCTTCCAGCCGATTCGGTCGCACCAGCGCGCACGCCGTGATAAAGCCGCACAGTTCGTCGCAGGCGAACAATGCCTTGTCCAACCGCGAGACACGCGGGCAATCTGTCAGATAGCTCGCGTGCGATTTGATCGCGTAGATGATTTCGTCCGAGTAGCCCCGTTCCTTCAAGATGCGTGAGCCTTGCAGAGGGTGATCTGGAGGATTCGGCCAGCGCTCGTAGTCGAAGTCGTGCAGCAAACCGACGGTTCCCCATTTCTCTTCGTCCTCGCCGAACTTGCGAGCGTAGGCCCGCATCGCCGCCTCCACAGCCAGCATGTGCTTGATCAAGCTGTCGCTCTTTGTGTATTCGCGAACGAGGGCTAAGTTTTCGGCACGGCTCATGAGGCACCTTGGACGAGAGGTTATCGCGACACTTCGAGCCGCTGGCAGATCACTGTACTCTTCAGGTCGCCATCTGCAACGCGCTGCGAAGGAGCATTCATGTCCGGGAACTCAAAGGGTCCAACGCATTGGGATCAGCGATATCTCAGCCGTGACGCACCTTGGAATTCAGGTCTGGTCTCGCGAGAACTCATTCGCGTGCTGCGAGAAGAACGCATCTCACCTTGCCGAGCATTTGAATTGGGTTGCGGAACCGGGATCAATGCGGTGGCGCTGGCCCAGCGCGGTTTCGACGTCTCGGCGGCCGATTTTTCGCCGGTGGCGATCGAACGTGCCCGCACTCTGGCCGTGGATGCAGGTGCCGCGGTCCGTTTCGCGGCGGCGGACTTGTGCCGGTGCGAGGATCTCCGCGCGGCCTTGGGAACCGACGGAGCGGCGGCGTGCGAGCGGCATTGTTCGTTTCTGTTTGATCGGGGCTGCTACCACTGTGCTCGGCGAGTGAACCTGGCGAGTTTCCTGGAGACAGTCGATTGGCTGGCTGCACCGGACGCTCGATTGCTGGTGCTCTGCGGAAACGCCAACGAACAAATGGAGCACGGGCCGCCACGAGTCACCGAAATGGAAATTCGAGAAGAGTGGGGCCAACTCTTCAAAATCGAATGGCTTCGCGAGTTCCGATTCGAGGATCGAGGTGGCGTCCCCGGTCCGCGCGGCTGGTCCTGCTTGATGACTCGCCGGTGAGGATCGCGCTCATCGAATGAAACAGCCGCCGTTCAACAATGAAACATCTTGTTTCATTCTCTGGATTTCAACCTGTCGACTGTGCCGGTCGTTTGGCTAATGCGATTATTGCCTCCAAGCCCCATAGGCGGAGTGACTATCGCAAGTCCTTGGCTTCTTGATCTCTGAGGACGAGGACTCTTGCCAAACAACGCGATGTTGAGGAGCAGTCGATTGGCATTGCGAATAGTCGCCGCCCGGCACCGGGGTTGCTTGGCGAGAACCGGAATCTCAGAGAGTTTCGCAGAATCACTAAATTCGGACGATCCCGCAAAGATGCTGAATCACGCGGCTTCGAAGTTATTAGTCATCTTCCACGGAATGGAGCGTGTCGATGTCACACGACGACAACTATCTCAGCCTTGAAGAATCCGAGTCTTTTGAAGCTCAGCCACCTGAGTGGCTTAATCGTTTTGCCAATTTGGCGACTCAAGCGTTTCACTCGGCAGACAAACTAGCTCCGGTAGGATGCCACTTTCATCTTTGCCAGGGAGATAAGGGACTGCCACCACAGTGGGAAGTCACGCTCTTTGCTTCGAGTACTGAGATTTACGGTGGAGCCTTGGACGGCTCGTGCGCCGTCTCACGCTTCATGCTCGACCTGAGAGTCTTGATGAAGGTCTTCGACGTCGTCGAGAGTTTCTATTGGCAAGCTCAAACGATGGCGGACGACGATGAAGTGGGAGCACACGTCGGCGTGGAGGGAAGTTTTGAAGGCCACTCCGTCTGGCTGCGAGTCACGGCTAAATCGCCGAGCCAATTTGAATCGGGGCGAGTGGTTGATCTGTGTGCCAATGAAGTGCAAGACCTTTGGTAGAAGATAAACAACGAGAAAGTTTGCGCGTCGATAGATAGTTCCAATTGATGACGCAGACCTAATGAGGAAAGGCCCGGCTTCTGAGGGGAAGCCGGGCCTTTTTCACTTTGGTGGGGCAGGTTTTCAACCTGCCCCACAGAACCTCTACTTCTTCGGCAACTCGCGCACATAGATGTTCTTGAAGTACAGCGTATTGCCGTGGTTTTGCAGCTCAATCGGGCCGGTCTCGTAACACGGCTTGTCGCGCTCCCAGTAGTTCTCCAGCGTGACGTTGTTGACGACCGTCTTGCCGTTGAGCGTGATCGTGACTTTGTCGCCGACCATGCGGATGAAGAACGTGTTCCACTGGCCGATCGGGTTGTCGGCCTTCACGTCTGGGAAGCGTGGATTCTTGGCATTGTTCCACAAGCTGCCCGAACCCTTGTCGGCTCCGTTCCGCAGTTGAGCCTCGTCGCTGGGATCCCAGATTTGAATCTGAGGCGTGCCGCGAACGTAGATGCCGCTGTCCCCTTTCGGCTCGATCTTCCAATCACAGTAGAGTTCAAAATCGGCGTAGTCCTTGACCGAGCAGAGGCTCTGGCCTTTGCCGTCAAAGACGAGCACGCCGTTCTCCGCGCGCCAGTGAGCCATCGCGCTCTCGTCAGCTTTGATTTGTTCGGCTTTGATTTGTTCGGCGGTCATTGACTTTCGTTCTTTGATGTTCCTGACGAGCCCCTGCCAGCCGGTCAGGTCTTTGCCGTTGAAGAGTGCGGTGAATCCTTCCGGCGGCGTGTTATCCGGAGCGGCCCTCTTTCCGACAGGCTGAGCTTGCTGATCGGCAACGGCCACTTCTTTCGGCTCGACCTTCGTACCGAACAGGAACACGTTGTCGAAGTTTCCGGTGTCGTCGAACGTGCCGACACCGACTTGGCCCCAGGTAAAGGTCGTGTCGGTTGCTTCCATGACTGGTTCGTTCATATTGTCGAAGAAGACCTTGATCGAGCCGCTCTTCACGTCTCGTGTCAGCCGAGCGTGATGCCAGTTGTCGGTCCAGTTGGTGCCGGTGCTGGTCTTGGTGGAAATCTTCTTTCGGTCAGCGTTGTTGACGATGAAGATCTGGTTGGCGTGATCGTCAGTCTGTTTGCCGAGATGCACGTAGTAAAGATGAGCCGCGTCCTGACCGCCGAAGAACAGGCACATGTCGCGGTGTCCGTAGTCCTTCACGGTCGATTGCAGCTTCACATCCAGGACGAAGTCGCTGACGGTCACGTCCTTAATCATCGCTCGATTAAATGGCGAGCGAACCGGCGTCTTCGTGTTGCTCTTCGCGAACTGGCCGAAGACATGCCCTTTGTCCGTCTTTTCGATCTTCCAGGCGGCCGGATCGGTCGCAACCCAATTCGAGGAACTGCCGGACTCGAAGTCGTCCGAGAAAATCAGCGGCAGGTTCGTGATCCCTTTCGGAGCGTCCGCCGCACCCGCGATCGCCGTCATCCCAAGCAATGTCCAAGCGAACAATCCAACCGAGCGTCTCATGGTGGTTCCTTTCGAGAAGTTCGTAGTCCCGCTCTTAGGCGGCAGCCAAATTCAACAGGGGCGATAGCGTGACCAGCGTGGCGAACGATGACAAGCGTCGGTCGGACATCGGCGAGCGATGCCCTCGGCGAACGGGAGCCTTCAGGCTCCTGGTTGCGGTTCCGGCGGATTCGGATTGGCGGTGGTGATGGCCCTCGCTTTCACCAGGGGGCTGACGCCCCCCGTTCGCCGGGTTAGGTGCTGCTGCTCAGTCTTCCTCCGGAGAGGTTCAGTTCGGGGATGGGGACGGTCCAGATCACGAGCGGTTACTCCTGTTCGATGACGTAGTTGATGGCGGCGAGCACGGCGTCTGGTGTCGGCAGTTTACGTTTGGAGCCCGACTCCGCCCACCACGTTTCGCTTTTGAGCTTGGTCCATTTCTTGTTCAGCGAGCGGCTGCCGTAGCTCTTGAGATCACCGAGGATGTCCGACGGATCGGGATCGCCAGTCACTCCAACAACCACATGCACATGGTCGGCCATGACGGCCACGGCGAAAAGTTGCCAACCGCGATATCGGCTCGTCTCGTGGAATTGATCCAGCAAACACTCGGCCTGAGCCAGCACCAGCCGAATGGAATCGCACTTCAATTGGGACTTGGCATACCGCTTCAGCTTAGGCATGTCCGCGTCATAGGCCATGCCGGGAATGTTGTGGATCACTTCGACCCCGTGCTGATCTCGCACAGGACTGACAAACCCTCGCTCGTCCCCCGGCAACCAACTCCCATAAGTCCGCCAAGTGATGAGCCAATAGCGTTCTGGCGAACGAGGGGCGTCAGCCCCCTGGTCA
>SXKJ01000130.1 GCA_005778115.1 Planctomyces sp.
CCCCCCGGTCTGAGGGTCATTGCACCGGGGGGCTGACGCCGCCCCGCTCGCCAGTTTCAATTGTGGCCGAGCGAAGTATGAAAGGTTTCACTCATGCCGAGTTGGCTTCGCGGATTCGGATTGGCCTTGCCGGAGCATTCGATCGCTCAAGCCAATGCCGCGGAGTTCGTGCTGCCGTTCAATGCCGACACCGAGGAGCAAGCCCGCGTGTTGCGCGGCCTTTATCGACGTGCGGGAGTACGACGCCGGCACAGCGTCGTGCTGGAAACGAGTGGCGATGAGGGAGTCGTTCAACAATCGACGTACTCGCCACGCAGCACGAAAAGCCCGCTCGGCCCATCGACCTCCGAACGTATGCGGATCTACGAACAACACGCGAGTCGGCTCGCGAAGACCGCGACTCTGCGAGCATTAACCGATTCACAAACCGAGGCGACCGACATCACGCATCTGGTGACGGTGAGTTGCAGTGGATTTCACGCCCCTGGCTTCGACATCGAGCTGCTGCAAGCGGCGGGACTGTCACCGAGTGTGGCTCGGACCCACATCGGCTTCATGGGTTGCCACGGAGCGCTCAACGGATTGCGTGTCGCCGATGCGTTTCTGAAAGCCGATCCGCACGCAAACGTGCTGCTGTGCTGCGTCGAGTTGTGCAGCTTGCATCATCAATACGGCTGGTCGCCGGATCGCATCGTGTCCAACGCACTCTTCGCCGACGGCGCGGCGGCCGTTGTGCTGACCGGTAGCCGAAGTCGTGAGAGTTCGGCTACTTCTGGAAGTCCTCCTAGTCCGACAAGCTGGCAGTTGCTGGCCTCTGGCTCGGTCGTGTTGCCCGACACACTGGACGACATGGGCTGGCGGATTCGCGATCATGGTTTTGAGATGACCTTGTCGGCTCGCGTTCCCGAACTCATCAAACAGCATCTGCGGCCGTGGCTGAGCGAATGGCTCGGCGCACGCAACTTGAGCATCGACGACATTCGTTCGTGGGCGTTTCATCCGGGCGGACCGCGCATTCTGACCGCAGCCGGCGAAGCGCTCAGCTTGCAGCGCGAACAGTGGGCCATCAGCGAATCGGTGCTCGCCGACTTCGGCAACATGTCGTCACCGACGATCCTGTTCATCCTCGATCGAATGCGTCAGGAAGCCGTCAGCGGTCCGTGTGTGGCTCTCGCGTTCGGCCCCGGATTGACGATCGAAGCTGCACTGCTGGCGTGAATTTGCCGTGTCGCTTGGCTTGGCAAAAAGAATCGGCCCAGCGGACTGAACAGCAGCGCCGGCAGCAGCAGCAAGTCGGCGAACAACGCGAGCGAGATCAGAATGGCCATCACCCAGCCGAAGCGCGACGTCGGAATGAACTCGCTCCACGCGAAGACCGACAGGCCAACGGCGCAGGTGATCGACGTCTGTGTCATCGCGACTCCGCAATGGCGATAGCCCAACCGGATCGCGTCGCGGATCGAGCGGCCTTTTTCCAATTCGCGGCGGAAGAAGGTCAGGTAGTGCAGCTCGTCGTCGATGGCCAAGCCGAGCGCGATGCTGGCGGTCATTACCGAGCCGATGTCGAGCGACAACCCCAGCCAGCCCAAGGTTCCGAACATGATCAGCGTCGGGAAGATGTTCGTGATCATCGGAATCAGCGCGGTCAGCAAGCCCGCTTGGACGATCGTCATGGCAATCGTAATGACCGTGAAGCCAGAGACAAAACTGTCGTACAAATCGCGGAGCAACTGCCGTTGAATCTCGTGAACCAGCGGCATGATGCCGGTGTAACTAGCGGCGACGTTGGCGAGCTCGCGGCCGTCGTCGTCCTTCAAAAGCGGGTCAATCTGTGTCCGGACCTTCGCGACAAACTGGCCGTAATCGAGCGGTTCAACGGCGCTGACAAACGCGGTGATCCGCCACGTTTGATCGCCGTCGGTCGTGCGCAAGACGCCGAGGTCATCGAAGTGGGGCAAACTCTCATCGAGAATCTTTGCAGCGATCTTGCGACGTACGATGGCCGGTGCCTCTTTCGGTGTCTTCGGATCGGGTAGGTACGTCACGGCCGAGAGTGTCGCCCCCACGCCGTTGAGCGACGACAGCTCTCGATGGACTTTGTTGACGAGCAGGACGCGGTCGTAGGTCGACAGCTCGCACTCGCTGTCGAAGCGGACGAGCACTTCAATTGGCACGCGCGGGCCGACGTGCTCTTCCAGCCAGCGGTAGTCGGTCATGATTCGGCTGTCGGAGTTGAACAGCGTCTCGATGCGGATCGATGTCTTCAGATTCGGCAAGCCAAGTCCGCAAACGATCATCGCGATCACACACGCTGCAATCAACGGCCGATGCCAACGCTCGACGATGTGCGAGAGGCCGTCCCAGAACGGGTGCGGCTCAACGGAGCCGTCATCGCTCCACGTGACGAGCCTTTCCGAGTTCATCGACATGTCTGAAGAAGGCTCATCACACGGGAGCTTGATGGCGACATTTCTTCCGAACAGCGACATCACACCGGGGATGAACGTCAGTGAGACCGCTGCGCTGACGAGCACGCCAATCGACGAATACAGCCCGAACGAACGGATCGGCAGCATCGGGCTGACCAGCAGCGAGGCCAGTCCGATCACCGATGTCATCGCCGACATGAAGCAGGGAAGCCACGCCATCGAGAGGACTTGCCGAGCCGCTTCCACGCCGCTGACGTGCGTGTTGATCTCTTTGAAGTAGTTCACCAAGTGGATGCCGCCTGCAACCATGATGACCTGCACCAGCGGAGGCAGCACGATCAGCAGCGCGTTCATCGGCTCGCCGGCGTAGTCCACACAGGCCAGCGTGACTAATTGGCAGAAGACCGACAAACCGAAGACCAAGAGCGCCGAGCGAATCGACCGCAAACAGATGCACGCCACGATCAGCGTGACGATGGCGGACGGAGCCGCATAGGTGTCCATCGTTCGCTGGCTGGCGTCATCGACACTCAGTCCATCGATCACCGGCCCGGCGAGATGCACGTCCGAAATCGGCACGTCGGCATACTTGGTGACCGCCGCGCGGATGTACGGCACGAGTTCGCCGCGACGTTTCAACCCGGCCGAGTTGAACGCGATCACCAGACAGGTCGTTTCGCCGTCGTCGCCGATGAGCGAACCGCGCAGCCGCTGTGCGACTTTCTCGCGCGGCAAGCTGACTGGCTCGGCCGTGAGTGACTCGGCCACCTCGCGACCGGAGACGACTCGGTCGAAATACCACGCTTCCTTCTCGTCGTGAAAGACTTTCGAGCGACGCAGGCTCTGCGCGACGCGGTCGAGCTTCGGTTCATCAATCATGCAACCCGGCCAACTCACAACGACCACGTCGCCCGATTCAAATTGCTTCGTGAAGTCCAGGTACGCCCGCTTGGCCAGCATCGACTCGGGCATCCAATCGAGCGGCGAGTTGGCATTCGATCGCAACACCCGCACCGCCGAAAACGCCACGAACGGCAACGCGATCAACGCGTAAACTGCCAGCAACAGAAATCGTTTCCGGTGGATCGTCATCGGGTTTGTGTTGTCGGCTCGAGCGTATTTTCAGGTGAACCGGAGGCCGTTAGGCCCCGGACGAATTGCAAACAAGCACCGTCCGGGGGCTGACGCCCACCGGTTCGCCGGATTGTGATTCCGAATCCCGGTATCCGAGCCTGGTACTGCCGGTAGGAGTCGCCGAGGAAATGAGCCAGCGTTCGTTCTTGAGATGGCTGCCCGCCAAGATATAGACGGTCCAGAGACCGGTCAGGATCGCGTGGTCGAGCGTCATCGTCGGCGTAAACCAGATCAGGCCGAGGAAGCTTGCGTAAATCGGATGCCGCATGAAACGGTACGCTCCTCGCAGTTCAAAGCCGCGACGAGGTTGCGGTTTTCCTCGCACCCAAAGCCACCACGGTGTCAGCCCCGTCTGATATCCCAAGCCCGACAAGTGCAGGCTGTAAAACAACGCGATCCAACTGCCGAAGAAGCCGACGTCGATCAGCCATCGAGCCTGCGGCGAAACCTCCCGCAGCTCGACTTCGCTGGTCCGCCAATAGGCAAATGTCACGAACAGACTGGCGCACGTCGCCAGACAAAACACCAGGCCATAAAACGGCGCGGCAATCCAACGTGACAACCACTTGCGAGTGCTCGGCAGCAGCAGCCAACTGTGCGGCAAGGCGAACTGCGCGGCGAGAAACACGTCCCACCATAACGAACCGGCTCGCGCGGGGATCTGGCCGCGCAAGAATGCGAACAGTTCTCGTACCGTCAACAGGAATACAAGCTGAGTCGTGACGCCAAAGAGAACGCCGACGGCGAATCGCACGCGAGTGAACGGCAGCCAGTGAAGTCGGAGGGCATCTTCTATGATGGTCTCTGTAGGATGGGCACTCTTGTCCGTCCGGATCGGGCAGGAGTGCCCATCCGACTTTTCAATTCTTCCGTGCCACGAAGCAGCCGTAACCCATCGCTCGCGAGCGGTAGGCGTTCAGAATCGTTTCAAAGTGATTGAGGAAATTTTGCGTGTTGCGATCGACGAGTTTCGCCAGCCATCGCATTCCGGTGCGACGGACTCGGCGTTCGCAGATCTCCCAGGTGGCGAGCACTTGGTCGGTCCAATCGGCGGCTTCGACCATTTCCAGTCCGCCGGCCGTCATCCAGCCAACATAGTCCGATTCGCTGCCGAGTGACGGACACAGGAAGTTCTCACAGACTTGGCGAACCTGCTCAACACCTGCGGGTGTGTCGGACTTCTCGCCGGCCAGCCATGCGCAGATCGCCATGCGACCGCCGGGCTTCAGCCACTTTGCGGCCTTGCGAAAGAACGCCGGCTTGTCGAAGAGATGCTCAGTGCATTCGACGCTCCAGACGACATCGAATTGACTTGCGGAGAATTCGATGGCTTCGGCGTCCGCTTGACGAAACCGAGTCCGCCGACGAACACCGCTGAAGGCGGCCGAAGTCGTCGCCCATAGTTTCTGAACGGGACTTAAAGTAATGCCGGTCACGTCGCAGTGACGTTCGCGAGCCAGGTGAATCGACGAGCCACCCATGCCGCAACCAACGTCGAGCACTCGCTGCCCCGCGCTGATCAACGCCTTCGTCGCCAGCGTGTTGACGAGATGAATCTGCGCGACAAGCGGGGAGTCGCCGGTCACTTGACCGTGCTCCGGGTCCCACAGTCCGTGGTGGATGTGTTGTCCCCGCAGCAGCCGATAGAACACGGTCGTCAGGTCGTAGTGAAACCGAATGTCGCGAGAGCGGACGTCGGAAACCGAAATCATCGAGCTGGCTCCTCGGGACTGTCCGCCAGCGGCCGTTCGGGCCGGACCCACAGATCACCGAAGATCGTCAGTTCGTTTGCCACGCCAACTGCACCGAGCGCCGTCGAGAACGGAGTGATCCCAAAGTCGGTCTGCCGAATCGCGAAACGACCGCGCAAGTGATGCCAACCTTTCTTCGGTTCATCCAACGCCGTGAATCGCACCTTTCGAGTGACGCCGCGTAAAGTGAAGTCTCCTTCCAACAGATACTCCGCCGCTGCCTCTGGCAGGTCGCGTTGCTTCTTGATGGAACTGACGACAAACGTCGCTGTTGGGAACGAGGCCACGTTGAGCACCTCCGGGCCGAGCATGTTGCTCGGCACTTTTTGAGCCGTCCCGCGATCGGTCTCTCCCTTCAATCCGATGTACTTCCGCGCGTCCGCCGTATCGGCCACGAATGACCGCATGTCGAATTCCAACTTTCCGGCTTCCTGCTCTCGGCCGAGAGATAACTCACCCGACTTGAGCATTCCGGTGATCGCGTGCTCGTGCCCCAATCCCGTCTTGCCCACAAAGACATAGACGCGGCTCGATTTCAATTCGAGACTCCCCGGAGCGGGCAGCTTCGGATCAACCGCTTGCTCGCCGTCGGAGTCTTTTGTGGCTGGCGAATTGGATTTGGAATCCACGACCTGCCCCACGCTCGGCCCAGAGGTCGCCGGTCGTCGAACGGCATTGCTGATTTTTGGCCCATCGGCAAACAAACCCATCGCGAGCAAAAGGCTCAGCAACAAAGCGCCGCACACGCGGAAAACGCCTCTTTGAAAACTCAACTCTCGCATCGTCCGCCTCGTTTATGGAATCGCTGTTCGCTTTGAGAAGTCCGGCGAGCGTACAGCCTCGCCAACTTGGTGGAACTTATGCCGAGAACGATCATTTCTCCAAGAGGGCTTCGCCTGACAGTGTGTTTCAGAGGGGCTCATGCGGCCACGGCAGGTCGTTATGACGGCCTGTACACGGAGCGTGTCTGCGACTGTTCCTCTCAGACCAACGAATTCGCCAGCCGTGCTCGTGCGGCTTTTGCTGATTCGCAGTCGCGAGCGTCAGGGCCTAGCATGGCTCACCGTGCTTCCAGCAAACTTAGGAAGATATGCCACTCGATCTCGGAGCATTGTGGTCATGCCAATGATTGCTCGACTGGAAACCTTTGTCATCGGCGATGGTCCTGACATCGACCCGGATCAGGGGGGCGTCGAACCGCTCGCCTGTTTGCGAGTGCATACGGATGACGGACTCGTCGGGTTCTCAGAAGTCTTTCGAGTCCCGCCGGGAGTGGTGCAAGCGACTGTTGGCGGAACCGACACGCATTTCGGCCGGCTGTTGATTGGGCAAGAGATCACGCATCCGGAGCGGGTGTGGCAGCATGTCTGGGACTCGTTGATGCACACCAATCGGCGCGGTTGGGAGATCATCATTCTCGGCGCGCTGGACGTCGCGATCTGGGACATCTATGGGCAGGCACTTGGCCAACCGGTGTGGCAATTACTCGGCGGCATTCAGCGCGGGCCGTTTCAGACGCACGGTGAGACTCGCAAGACTGGCGTCGTGCCGTATTGCACGTTGGTCTCCGACGTCTGGGGAGGCGAAGCGATGTTCGCTCAGCAGACGGAACGGGCCGAGCGATTGCTGGAGCTCGGTTACCGAGCGTTCAAAGTCGAACCGATGATGTCGTCGCCGCAGGACGTCGTCGAACTGGCGCGCCGAGCCAGAGAGACACTCGGACCTGAACCAACGCTGATGGTCGATGTCGGCTATCTATTCAACGACGTGCCGACGGTGGCTCGCATCTGTCGCGAGCTGGAAGAACTCGACATCTTCTTTTTTGAGACTCCGTTTCCGGTGGACTCGCCGGAACCCTACGCGCGGCTGGCCGAGCTGACGTCGATCCCTCTCGCAATGGGGGAGCACGGCGTCACACGCTGGGAGTTCCTCGACATGATGGATCGCGGCAAGGTCTCGGTCATGCAGCCCTACATGACGACGTGCGGCGGACTGACTGAAGCGAAACGGATCGTCGATCTGGCTGTGCCGCGCGGTGCGTTGGTCTGCCCCGGCAATTGGTCCACGCAAATTCTCGGTGCGGCGTCGGTTCATTTGGCGGCGTACTCGCCGATCACGCCGTTCATTGAATTCGCACCGGCCGAAGTCTTTGATTCGCCGCTGCGGCGAGAACTCCAAGAAGTGGGCTTCCCGGTCAAGGATGGAGTGATTGAATTTCCGGATGCTCCGGGAATCGGATACCGATTCCTGGAACATCTGGCGGCGAAGTACCGAATCGGCTGAATGAAAAACAAAGTAGGCGAACCGGAGGGTGTCAGCCAGGATTATTCATGGCTCCTCAATAAACGAACCCGACCCGCAAGCGACGCCTAAGCGAGTGATCTCAGTGCGTAACACTCACACGCGCGTTGTGCGTATTGCTGCCGGTGAACCATTCCGGATCGCGGCATGCCGCTCCACCTAATGCTTCGAGGCTGTGATCTTTTGCAGGGTGGGACAAGCTGAGTACTCTCAGCGCCGGCCCACCAAGCAGTTTCCAAGCGAAATTGGTGGGCTGGCGCGACGAGTACGCCGCTGGTCCCACCCTGCGAATCAAAAACTCACAGCCTCTTCGAGTCATGCCTTCGTGCAATTCGCGAAGACCGCTTCGCCGCGAGACCAGCGTGCGGCGGCGTGAGGTGTAGCGAGCGCGGTTGCCAGTGCGTCGTTCAATTCGTACGTGTCGCCGTCGAGACCCTCTTGGCGCAACCCTTCGCTCAAGCCGTTAGCCATGCCCGTCTGGAGTTGCTCGGTGCAACTTCCATCTCCCGCGCATGAGCACGCGGAACACATGCGCCGACAGGCCAGCGGACGACTCAGGAAGGTCAGGCAGTGACCGTCTTCTGAACGCAGCGGGCAATTGATGCCAGCTTGCGGAAACTCATCCGGCATGACGAACCGTGCGCGGCGAGCATTCAGCGCAGCTAACTCGCGGGTGACTTGCAGTTCTGATTTGGGAAACTTGCGTTCTAATTCGGCGGCGATGGCGAAGACTTCCGGCGCGGTGACAGCGATTTGCCGAGGCCGCGCATCCGGGCAGGTCTCGCCCGCTTCAGAGTGATTTCGTCGGGCCGCTTGTTCGAGCACCGCGTTCGCGCCGGCTTCCAACTCGGTGGCGATTGCCAGCGGAGTCTCCGCTGACCGAGGCTGACATGCGTGTCGCGCGACAACTCGGCGAGCCAAGTTCGCAGCCCATGACCGCAAACGATCGCCCGAAAGCGTCGGCAAATCCCCATCCGCCGACGGCCGAGCGACTCCGCTGCTCCAACCGGCAAATGCGACACTGCAAAACATCAGCGCGAACGCGGACCCAACAACCAACATCATCAACGCCAGGGAAACGATCGGTAGCCACAACATGATCAGCACCTCCGCGCGGCGTTGAATGACTTTTCGTGTTCTCGATCGACTGCGACGACTCACGCCAGAGAAGTCGTGTCGTCTCGCAATTGGAGCAAGCAATGTGCCGCCGACCGACTCTCCGGCAAGCCATCGGAAGTCAGCTCAGGGGAACTTGCTTTGTGACCAAGAGAGTGAGCGGCACGGTGCTAGTCGCCGGTTCTTGCGTGCGATATTGGCCAAAAAAACCGGTGACTAGCGCCATTCCGCTCAATGCGAGCGCCGTTGGGGCTAACACCACCGGCTCGCCGAAGTTCTCTCAGGCGCGCGGCACCGCTCTTGTGGCGCGCGAGTTGGTGCGATTGGTGAGCGATCCCACACACACATTCCACGAGCGATGACCGTCGAACACTCGCTCTGCGCTTTGGAACGTGCCTTGCAAGATCGAGGCGGCTGATTGATCGAAGTGAGAGGGGGTGGGATGCGACGTCGAACTTTGTTGAAATGGATCAGCGGTTGTCTGGCAACGTTGTGTGCCTCCGTCGTGGGCATTCCGGGAGTGAGCTTCGTGTTGCAAGCTCTGCGGAAGAGCGGTTCGGACGGCGATCGCGTGCGGCGAGTCGCTCGGCTCAAGGATCTTCCCGTCGGCAAACCGGTCGCGGTGCCGATTCTCAGTGCTCGCGAGGATGCCTGGACGGTGCATCCGGATGAAGTGCTCGGCCGTGTGTGGCTCGTGCGGCGAAAACCCGATGCAAAAGTGGGCGCGGAATCGATCCCTCAAATCGTGGCGTTTAGTGCGACCTGCCCGCATCTAGGCTGTGCCATTCAGCATGATGCCAAGGAAAACCGGTTCCAGTGTCCCTGTCATCGCGCCCTCTTTGGCCTGGATGGCGAACGAGTCGCCGCGAAGACGGGAGTCCAGAAGAACCCGTCACCGCGCGCGATGGACCTGCTGGACTGCCGGCTCGTCACGGATGAGACAACTCAAGAGGTCTGGGTCGAAGTCACCTTCCAGAAGTTCGAGCAAGGGCTGACCAAAAAGGTGCTCAAGGCGTAGCCACGCTCGCCAGAGCGTGGGTGATTGAATGCGCGGCCCACGGTCTGGCGACCGTGGCTACAACTTTGAAATCATCGCATGATGCAATCGTTTCTCAATTGGCTGGATGCTCGCACCGATTACCGGCAACTGCTGGCACCGATCCGAATGCGCGTGTTACCGGCCGGGCCGCGTTGGGCGTACTCGACGGCGAGCTGTCTGCTGTGGCTCTTCATCGTCCAATTGGTGACCGGCCTGTTGCTGATGCTTAGCTACAGCCCGTCAACAACCACCGCCTGGGCCAGCGTGCATTTCATCGAGCAAACGGCGGCCGGACACTTCCTGCGCGGCGTGCATCACTTCACGTCGCATGCTTTGATCATTCTGTGCGGCGTGCATGTCGTGCGCGTGCTGCTGGCGCGAGCGTTTCAGGCTCCGCGCGAATTGTTGTGGATCACCGGCTTGCTGATGTTTCCGCTGATGCTGGTGTGGGCGATCTCAGGCAACCCGTTGTCGGGGGGACTGAGCGGAGTCTCTCAGATCGAAGTCGAGGGACACATCATCGGCTCAACGCCGTGGGTGGGTCCGCTGATTCAACGCATCCTGATCGGTGGCGAAGAGGCCGGGCACCTGACGCTGACGCACCTCTACTTCTTGCACGTCGGGCTGCTGCCGTTACTGGTGATTGGTTTGCTGCTGTTCCACATCGGCCAGGTCATTCGACACGGGTTGTCCGTCGCGGAACTCGGTGGCCCTCAGGACGACGTCTCACGCTGGTCGGCTCCCAACCTCACGCATTTGATTGCGGCTCATACGAGCCCGTTGCCGCCGCCGCGGTTGAAGTACTATCCGTATCAGACCGTGCGAAATATGACCGTGGTGACCGTGGTGTTGGGGATCATCTCGGCCATCGCCGGGATGCACGGAGCACCGCTGGATGCTCCGGCCGATCCAACGTTGCCGCATACGCCTCGTCCGGAGTGGTACTTTCGCAGTCTGTTCGAGCTGCGACGCTACTTCGTCGGCGATTGGGAATTCGTGGCCACGATCATCATTCCCGGTGCCGTCCTGGGGTTCTTCGTGCTGTTCCCAATGCTGAATCGCAAATGCTCGCCGCGAGTGAGCCTGATCCACCGAGCGCTGGTGTTATTGGTCGGCGTCGGAGCCTGGATCGGACTGACGGGAATGTCTTACCTCCGCGATTGGAACGACGCCGAGTACCTCGCCTCGTCGGCGGAAACCGAAGCGCTCTCGGCTCGCGCCCGCGATCTGGCCGACCGCTCGCTGTTGCCGCCGGAGGGAGCGATCACGTTGCTGAGAGATGATCCCAAGACGCAAGGTCCGCTCTTGTTCGCTCGGCATTGCGCGAGCTGTCACTCACACGCGGACGCAAGCGGTCAGGGCATGGTGGCCAGCGAGCCGTCGGCTCCGAACCTCCACGGTTTCGGAACCGCCGCATGGATCAGCGGGAAGCTCGACCCGCAGCGCATCGTTTCCGAGCACTACTTCGGCAAGACGAAGTTCACCGAGGGAGACATGGTCTCTAAGATCAAAGAATTGTTTGATGGAATCGAAGAGGCCGAGGCCGCGAAAATGCGCGACGATCTGAAACTGGTCGCGCAGGCCCTCTCCGCCGAAGCGGCTTTGCCTCGTGCAGCCGCGGCCGACCACGACGCTCAAGCCCCGATCGTGACCGGCCGCGAGTTGCTTTCCGGACGTCTCGCCTGCACCGACTGTCATAAATTCCGCGATCAGGGCGAGCTTGGCTCGGCACCCGATTTGACGGCGTACGGCTCGCGCGAATGGCTGCTGGGAATGATTGGCAATCCACAGCACGAGCGGTTCTACTCCGGCGATCGCAACGACCGGATGCCGGCGTTCGCCGAAGACACCGAGCATCCCGAACGCAATCTGCTCTCGCCACGCGAACTCAACCTGCTGGTCGATTGGCTGCGCGGCGACTGGTACGAACCTCCGACGACTTCCATACCGGCTCAGCGTCGCAATGCGACGTTGGCCGGTAATTAGCACGACGCGCCAGCGAGTGGTTTCAGTCTGGACCACTCGCCGGCGCGGCGTGCTGAAATGCACCGCCTGAAGGCGGAACTACGAACTCGGGCTTCGTTGTGGAGCTCGTTTTTTCTGGCCCCCGGAAAGGGAGAGATTCATGAAGAAGTTCGTCTGGATTGTGATCGCGTCACTGTTCGTGGGAGGCTTCGCGATCGTGGATCGTGTGGAGGCGCAAAAGACCAAAGGGAAGACTCGCGCGGCTTCGACCAAGCTGTTGATGAAAGGCTTAGTCGCGGCGAATTGTGGAGCAGTGAAAAAGGATCTCGACGCCGCCGAGATCAACTGGGACGACGTGACGCTGCACGCCGCCTTGCTGAATGAGTCGGGCTACATCTTGATGGATGACGGCCGCTGCCCAGACGGCGAATGGGCCAAGTCCGCGAAGGCTCTGCAAGCCACCAGCGCGGCGCTGCTGGAGGCTGCCGAGAAGAAAGACGCGGCCGCCGCCAAAGCTGCGTTCGGCGACTTGACCGCTCAAAGCTGCAAGGTCTGCCACGCGGCGCACAAAGGGAAGTAATCGAGATCGAACGAACCAAGGGGCCGGCACAAGCCAGCCCCTTGGTTCGTTTCTCGCGGTCGATTGCCGTCGAGAATTATTTCTTGGCCGCGCGTTGTTGGCGGACATGCTTGTGGCAGTCGATGCACGCGGTGGTCACTTTGATCCAGTGCAAAACGGCCGCGTCGAAGTTTTCTTTCTCGCCGGCTTCCGCCAGCTTTTTGGCAGCCTCGCGGAAATCGCGGCTGAAGTTGCGATAATCGCCGTCGGTCAGCACATGCCAAACCTCGACGCGACTCATTTCGGCCATCGCGTTGCCCCCTTTTGCGATCAATGCTCCGTCTTCGGTGGTCAGCCCTTCCAAGATGTCGGAAGCCGCGGTGAGCTTCTTGCGCATGAAGGTGCTCAGTGTGTTTTCAGCCTAGCCCGCCTTCCCTTGTTCCGCATGTGCGCGCTGATCGTGGCTCTGCGAAAATACGGCGAGGGAGACAGCGGCCAAGGCCAAGCCGACGGCTACGGTGAGACTCCATTGTGGTTTCATGAGAGATTCCATTCGTGAAATTCGTGGACGAGGAAAAGTTTGTGATCAACGTTCAGCCAGCGGCATCAGCGACGAATCGGTCGTCGGTCCTCGTCGCTGAGTCGGCCTTCCGTGGTCGGAATGGGAACGGCCTTCAGATTCGGCGGTTCGGCCGCGATTCGCAGCACGTCTCGGCAATGCGAATGACATTCCACGCAAGTCGTGATCAACGCGAGATAGGCGTAGCTGGCTCCTTCCAGATTCTGCTGCTCGCCGAATGCGGCTAGCTTGCGAGCTTGCCGGCGAAACTCTCGGCGAAAGTGTTCGTAGGATGGGTCTTCTTTAGCCACCCATCCGTCCGTCTCGCCGACTTTGACGAGTTCCTCACCACCCTTTTAGATGTGGGCAAATTTCTTTTCCACCAAGCCTTCGAGAACCTTTTGAGAACTCGCCAACTTCGCTCGCATGAGGATGTCTTCCGCTGGCGGCTTGGCCGACTTCGGCTTCTCCGCAGCGAGCAACACAGTGAGCACCAACCCACTCAAAACAACAACGGCAGCAACTCGTTTCATGACCCTTCCTCCTTGAAATGATCTACATCAACGTCGCGCACGACGCGCGGACTTTTGATGAGTTTTGGAAATTGGTCAAGGCAAGTCTTGAGTGAGCGGAACCGCTCGGTGTGCGGAGTGAGTGGCTGTTGTTCAAAGCAACCACATTCGATCTCACACATCTGCTGCGTTGATCATTTCATTGACTGCCGCACTGCTGCCGAAGACGAATAGACAATCGCCCGTGCGGAGTTCGGTGTCGCCCGGTGGCGGAATCAATTGCTGGCCATCGGCGCGGCGGACACCAAGGATCATTACGCCCTTCCCACGCAGATCCGTTTCAGACAAACGCATGCCGATGTAGCGGCTTTGCTCGTGGAGTTGCAGGTCCGCAAGTTCCAAGTCGATGCCGGTTCGGTCGGAGACTTCCAGGAAATCCTCGATGCTGGGGTGCAGCATGAAACGCGCCATCTTGACGGCTCCGGTGCTGAATGGGCTGACGACACGCGTGGCTCCGGCGTGCTGCATCTTCTGCACGGCCTTTTCATCGCTGGCACGGGCAATGATCGGTAGAGTGGACTTCAACATCCGCGCGGTCAGCACGACGTAAATGTTGTCCGCATCTGTGCTGAGCACGGTCGTCAGCGCGTGCGCCCGCTCGATCCCTGCATGTCGCAGAACGTCGTCGTTCGTGGCGTCGCCGATGACGTACAGCCAGCCGCGCTGGTCACAGAGACTGTGTAACCGCTCGGCATTATGGTCGATCACGACAAACGGTTTGCTTCGGTCATGCAAGTAGTTGGCGATGGTCGAGCCCATCCGGCCCAGGCCGCAGATGATGTAGTGGTTGTGAAGTCGTGCCAGGTTCTTTTCCATGCGTCGTCCTTCCCAAAACTCGCGCATTTCTGCGCTGATGATCCACTGGCCGATCCGCGTTGCGGCGAAGGTGAAGACTCCCAGGCCGGCAAACAAGTACGCCATCGTGAACCAGCGGCCGGCCGAACTGAGCGGCACAACCTCACCATAACCGACGGTCGTCAGCGAAATGACCGCCATGAATAAGCAATCCAGCCACGGCGCGTTCTCGATGAGCCGCAGGCCCACGGTCCCCACGACCGTCAGAGCCAACAACATTCCCACGCTGGATACCAACGGCCTCATGCCGCACTCCTCTCGTCCCGCATCGCACACGCGCTCGTAGTGACCCCATTGATGGGGTCGGACTCGCGATCCTGACCCCATCAATGGGGTCACTACGAGCGAGCGTTCGCAGAAGTATTAGAAGACGGCCAGCGTTTCACAAAGTCTGTTTGACAGTGAATTCCGTTCGTGGCGGCGGTTCGCGGTTGGCCACTCGACTGCCGACGGTCTTCACCCACTCAGGCGCGGCAGACAGCGGAACGAGCAACTCGTCCTGCGGAACAGTGCGTTCGCACGACTTGGCCATTTCGATTCCGCAGCAGAACGGTGGTAAGCGACGCAGTTCTTGCTCAATGAGGCTGCCACAGGACAGACATTGATACACGCCGAAGGTGGGGGTTCTCATGGTACGGCTCCTTGTTCCATTTCCGCGTGGCTCAACGGGTGGCGACTCTGCCGAGCTTGCTGGAGTTCGACCTCCTCTTGATGGAGGTCGTGCGACCGATGGAAGCGTCGGCAGGCGAGCTCGATCGTGGGAGCCAGATCGGCCAGCTTGATCGGCTTGGTGAGGAACGCTTGCACGCACGACTCGTTCGCTTGCTCGACCATATCCGGTGAGTGATACGCCGAAACCAAGATCACCGGGACCGGAAACTTCTGGCCGATTTCTTCCGCCGCATGCAGACCATCCAGCTCCGGCATCTTGATGTCGGTGATGACGAGGTCGGGGAGTTGCCGCAGGCACTCGTCCACCAACTCGCGACCGTTTGCCGAGCAGGAGACGACGCGATGGCCCAAGTGCGTCAGCATGCGCTGATAGAACTCGCGCATGTCAGGCTCGTCGTCGGCTACTGAGATGCGAAGATTGGACATGGCTCATCGACTCCGCTCCGTGGCCGACGCAGCTTGCGTCGGCCACAAGAGTCTCGTTTCGTAGCGGCGGATGCTGGCAGCATCCGCCACGAAACGGTGCCGATGGCATCAAGTCTTTTCCGCCACCAGCACCACTGTGAAAGTGCTGCCGCGACCGACTTCGCTGGAAACGCTCAGCGTGCCGCGGTTCTTTTCGAGAATGGCCTGTGAGAGGGCCAAACCCAATCCTATGCCACGGGCTTTGGTTGATCGAAATGGCTCGCGGATGCGGGGGAGATCTTCCGCGGGGATTCCACAACCAGTGTCGGTCACAGCAACCTCGATCTGATCTTGCATGTGCCGTGCCGACAGCGTCAGACGTCCGCCACCAGGCATCGACTCGCAACCGTTGCGGATCAAGTTGCTGAAGACGATGGCCAGTTGCTTTTCATCAGCCAGAGCGCGCGGCAGGTCGGCTGAGATGTCCCAGATCAATTCCACCTTCTCCGGCCACGAGTCGCTCGGCACGGATCTCCTGAGGCCATCGAGAATTGACATCGGTTGCAGGTTCGGCGACGCCAACTTTGCGAACTCGGACAACGCCGAAATCACCGAGTCGGACGCGGCGACTTGTCGTTCGATGCGTTGCAGGTGTTCGGCAATTGTTTCCGCTGCGGGATTGCTGGCGTTCCGCAGAAAGTAGACCGAAGTGCGCATCACATTGAGCGGATTTCGCAACTCGTGAGCGACCCCGCCCGCGACTCGGCCAATCGCGGCCAGTCGTTCCACTCGCATCAACCGATCGTTTGAGGCGGTCTCATAGGCGTCTTGGATGATCGCCAGGTCGAGGTCCAGTAGCGTCGTCAGCGACCGCATTGTGGCAGCGAGTTCGACGACGTCGCCATCGCTTGGCCAGTTCTGGCGTAGCACTCGCAGCAGTCCGTTCCGCAACCGCGAGACTGCCGCTTCGACATAGATTTGCTTAAGGCCGATTTCGACATGCCGGTAGCCGACGCGAAAACGTCGTTCCACAAAGGCCATGTCATAGGGACCGGTGACAAGTTCTTTGAGCCACGCTCGCAGCGTCCCCTTCAAGCGTTCGACCTGCGCGTCACCACCCGTAATGACTCTGCGCGTTGCTTCGTGCTCGGCGATCTCGCGATAGAAGTCATCGATCAATTCAAAAAACGCCGACTCAACCAGTGGTCCGGCGGCATGCACCCGCACGGCGTCGGCCTGCGTCCAGCCGACGTAGCGTTGGATGTCTTGATACCGCGCAAACAATTCATCGACTCGAATATCGAGCGCCACAATCGGACCTTTCATGGGCCCACAAAAGCAGGACGGGCACTCCTGCCCGTCTCTGGTCGAGCAATCCGCCAACGGCGAACCACCCAACGTCGCAGAATAACAAATAGCCGCGCGAAACTAGCCCCCATCCCCCAGGAACCTATGACTGTCCCAGCGGTAACCAGTTTCGCGCGGCAAGACACACTATTCATTGTAGGTTGGGACTCTGTCCCGACCCGGTTGGTCGGGACGGAGTCCCAACCTATGGGCACTAACAACGGGCGCACTTCATAACCCGTGATCGAGGGCCTGACTCACGTGATATGGAGGGAACCTTCGTCATGAGCTCTTCTCGCAAGACCGGAACTTCGGCCGGGGCCATGATGCCCAATCGGACTTGGTTCCCTTTGATGCCGATCACTCGCACAACGATGTTTTCGGCGATGCGGATTTCCTCGTTCAGCTTACGGGAGAGAACTAACATGGCCGTGCTCCTTCCTGGCGGCGGATCGGCGAAAGTACCGGCTTCTTCCTTGTGAGCCTCGCACCTTCTCGGTCGGAATACCGAACCGCTCGTGGCCTGGCAGTTTCTGCCGTTCGCGAAGGGTGTGCCGAACTTGAGAACTCTTTGAAAACAGGTTGCTCCGAGATCCGGCAAGCGGTTCATTCGCGCGTAGGACGGGCACTCCTGCCCGTCTGATGCGGATTGACGGGCAGGAGTGCCCGTCCTACGAAAACACGGTCACCTCGACGCGTCTGTGCCAAACTCGCGCAGTGCGCGCGGTGTTGCACAGGTCTCGCTCAACGCGCGCAGCGCTGGCACGGTCTTCGCAATCTCACAAGCACCCCCCTGAAAACTGCCAAATCCGGCAGACCTGCCTGACTCCGATTTTCTCCTGCCTTGGTTTCTCCGGCACTCCCATTCCGAAACACATTCCACCTCGTGCGTTGTCGTCACGTCGTTGAGTATTCAAACTGCGAGCACGAACAGCTCGCCCAACCAGATTGTCTCCCCATAAACAACTTACTTGCGACCCCTCAACGGCCGACTCGTTTGCTGGTCGTGGATGATGACCTCGACACTTGCGCGAATCTGGCGGACATCCTGACTGACATCGGTTATGAAGTGCAGAGTGCCACCGATGCGACGATGGCTCTGAGCACGCTGGACCAGCAAGCCTTCGACGTCGTGCTGCTCGATCTCAAGCTGCCCGGAATGGATGGCTTGCAACTCTATCGCGAACTCAAACGCCGTTCGGCGTCGACTGTCGCGATCTTGATTACCGGCTTTGCGGACGCCGAGACGCGGCAGCGAGCCGAACAACTTGGCGTGTGGCGGATCCTGCCAAAACCGGTCGATGTCTCGGCGCTCTTGCCTCTGATTTCCGAAGCGGCGAAGCAACCGCTGCTCTTAATTGTCGACGACGACTCCGACTTCTGTGCCAGCTTGTACGATGTGCTGCGCGAGCGATCGTTCCGCGTCGGCATCGCAGGATCGGCCCAGGAGGCGGCTCAGCAGATGCGTCTCCAAGAGTTTCCGATCGTGCTCGTCGATTGGCGGCTTCCGGACGCCGATGGGCTGAAGTTATTGGAAGAGATTCACGGCCAACATCCGCGAGTGAGAACCATGCTGTTGACGGGATATCAGCATGAGCTTGTCGAACGATTGGAGAAGAAACTGCTTCACGACGTGGACGTCTTGTTGTACAAGCCGCTCGAAATGGACGGCTTTCTGGGGACGCTGCAACGTTGGGTGAATTGCTAGAAGCTGATTCAAAACGTAGCCCGACTCTCCGTGTCGGGATTCCGCTAAATAATTCTCGACTCGGATAGTCGGGCTACAGAGTCTATTCACTAGTCCTCACCACGGATTCAACTCATGCCTCAACACAAAGTCGAGATACCTAATCCCGATGCGTTGGGGCCGCTATCGCTCCTGGTCGTTGAAGACGATCCAGATACACGCAGCAACTTAATCGACATCCTCGAGATGGACGGCTACCGCGTGCAGGCTGCCGAGACTTTTGGACAAGCCTTACGCGAAGCCCATTGGGATGGGTACTTCGCAATCGTGCTCGATCGCAGACTGCCCGACGGAAACTCCGAAGACTTACCGCCGCAACTGCGACAACTCGCTCCGCAAGCTGCCATCGTGATTGTGACGGGTTACGAAGATTTGACCGGAGCGATCGCCGCGCTCCGCAACGGAGCGTCCGACTATCTCATCAAGCCGGTTGATGCCGACACGCTGCGGGCTCGGCTGCGACAACTGGCCGAGAAGCGACAGACCGAACTGGCCTTGAAAGCTGCCAACGCGCGTATGTTGCAAACCGAACGGCTCGCCGCCATCGGCGAAATGATGACAGGCCTGGTCCATGAAAGTCGCAACGCGCTGCAACGCAGCGAAGCCTGCTTGGAGATGCTCGGCCTCAATCTGCAAGGACAACCGGAATCTCTGGACTTGGTGGCCTGCGTCCAAAAGGCTCAGAAGAAGTTGCACGAACTATTCGAGGAAGTCCGCAACTACGCCGCACCGATCAAACTACAACGCGTCGATCACGACCTCCGCGACTTGCTGGAAGAGACGTGGGAGAACCTCGTCTGGACGCGACAAAGCCGCACGGTCTCGTTCGATCTGCCACAGTCGGGTCCGTCACCGCGCTGCTCGGTCGATGCCAGCCGCCTCGAGCAAGTCTTCCGCAACATCTTTGAGAACTCGCTGGCGGCGTGTGTCGACCCGGCACGGATCGACGTCACTTGGAAACCGACAAAGCTCAACGGCCGTCCGGCCTGGCAACTTGCCATCGCCGACAACGGCCCAGGCATGTCCCCCGAACAACGTCAAAAAATCTTCGAACCATTCTTCACGACAAAACCGACCGGCACTGGCCTAGGCATGGCGATCAGCAAACGGATCATCGACGAACACGACGGCACGATTTCCGTCAACGAGATGAAAACGGAAGGAACGGAAATCTTCATCACGCTGCCAGCTACTTAGCCGTCACCGCTCCGCGTGACGAGCCGCGCGTTCCGCCGATGCGGATTCGGTATTCGGCTCATCACGCCGAACGATGGCGGCGACGTTGGCGGAACGCGGTTTGCCAATTAGGCTGCGAAACATCGTCCCGCCATTGAAAGCCCACCGTCATGATCCGTTTCGCACTCTTCCTGGTCATCGCCCCCATCCCGCTGTCCGTTTCCGCACAGTTCGACATCGAACGCGAACCGGTCAACTATCTCAAGTCCCCGCTGTCCGATCCGATCAGCCAGTTGCAGAAGCGGATCGACGCAGACGAAGTCCGGCTGACGTTCGACGACAAGAGCGGCTACTTGGCGACAGTTCTCAAAACTCTGAACGTTTCCGAGACCTCGCAGATGCTGGTTTTCTCGAAGACGAGCTTCCAGCGGAACCGCATCCACCCGCGTACGCCGCGAGCGATCTATTTCAACGACGACGTTTACATCGGCTGGTGTGTAAACGGTGATGTCGTCGAAGTCACCGCCGTCGATCCGCAACTTGGCGGCATCTTTTATTCGCTCGACCAAGAGGAAGCAGACCACCCAAAGTTCACACGGCACACCGACACTTGCACGCTGTGTCATGCCTCGTCGGTCACGCAAGGGGTTCCCGGCCACCTGATTCGATCGGTATTTCCCGACGGCGTCGGTAACCCGATTCTCAGCACGACGACGTACCGGACGACGTCGCAAAGCCCGCTCAAGCACCGCTGGGGCGGCTGGTATGTCAGCGGCACTCACGGCCAGCAGCGGCACATGGGAAACATGATCGCTAAGAGTCCGCGTGAACCGGAAGCCTTCGACGTCGATGCGGGAGCAAACATCACCGACCTTTCCAAACTCATCAACGTTGAGCCGTATCTGACGCCACACAGCGACGTCGTCGCCTTGATGGTCTTCGAGCATCAGGCTCCGGCGCACAACGCGCTGACGCTGGCCAACTATCAAGCCAAGCTCGCGCTCCGCGATGAAGAGATCCTGCGGGATTTAGACAAAGAGCCGAACCCGCCTCGCACAGAAGGCATTCAACGGCGGCTCGATCATGCCGCCGAACTGGTCCTGAAGCATCTCCTGTTTTTTGAAGAAGCCGCGCTGACGGATCGAATCCAAGGGACGTCGGGCTTTGCCGAGCAATTCGCCCAACGCGGCCCGCGCGACAAACGAGGCCGCTCGCTGCGCGATTTCGATCTGCAATCGCGCATCTTCAAATACCCGTGCAGCTATCTGATTTACTCTGCGGCTTTCGATGGTTTGCCGGCGGAACTGAAGCAGATCATCTATCGCAAGCTGCACGACGTGCTCACCGGCATCAACCAATCCTCCACGTACCAGCACTTGCCGAAAGAGGATCGCCAGACAATCCTCGCCATTCTGCTCGACACGAAGCGGGACTTGCCGGCATCGTGGCGTGAATGATCCAGGCCGCCTGAAGCACTCCAAAGACCGACCTGGCCGCCAGCAATCCAGCATCCACTGCTACGCCCGCGCCAGGCGACCAGCACCGCTTTGAAAAGTGGATTGCGTTACTGGCTGTGATCGCGATCGCTCTACATCTGGTCGTGAGATTCGGCAGCCTCGCTGATGACTCGTTCGGCCACTTCTCGCTGGCCGAATGGCCGTTGATCCTCGCGCTGGCGGGAGGCGGTCTGCCGCTGGTGGCTGGGCTGTCTTGGAAGCTAGTGCATCGCGAGTTCGGCTCGGACCTGTTGGCCGGCATTTCGATCGTCACGTCGATCGTGTTGGGCAAGTACCTCGCGGGGACACTCGTCGTGCTGATGCTCTCTGGCGGCGAGGCGCTCGAAGCCTACGCCATGCGGAGCGCATCGTCGGTCCTCGCCGCGCTGGCCCGGCGCATGCCATCGCAAGCTCATCGCAAAACGAACGAGACGATTCAGGACATCGCGGTCGATTAAGTCGCTGTCGGCGACACGCTGTTGGTGTTTCCTCACGAAGTCTGCCCGATAGACGGCACGGTGCTCGACGGGCACGGCACGATGGACGAGTCGTTCCTCACCGGTGAGCCGTACCTGATGCCGAAGTCCTCCGGCTCTGCGGTCATTTCCGGGGCGTTGAATGGCGAAGCGGCACTGACGGTTCGAGCGGACAAACTCGCGATCGATTCGCGATATGCCCAAATCATGCACGTCATGCGAGCAGCCGAAGAGCGCCGCCCGCGCCTGCGTCGCTTGGGGGATCAACTCGGAGCGTTCTACACGCCGTTGGCGGTCGGACTCGCGATGCTGGCATGGGGCTTGAGCGGTGACGTGCATCGATGTCTCGCCGTGTTGGTCGTGGCGACACCATGCCCGCTGCTGATCGCGATTCCGGTGGCGATCATCGGCTCGATTGCGCTGGCGGCTCGGCGCGGCATCATCATTCGCGATCCGTCAGTGCTCGAGCGAATCGAGACATGTCGCATGGCGATCTTCGACAAGACCGGTACGCTGACTTACGGACAACCGGTGCTGACCGAGATCGTCGGCGGCGAACAGCATGACGGGGTCGGGAGCCTTTTTCAGGTCGGCCCAAAGTCAGCCGAATCGAAGAGCGATCGGGATGGCCGACCTGAAAAAGACTCCCGACCCCTTACCGCAGACAAGGCTCTGTCGCTGATCGGCAGTGTTGAGCGGTACTCGAAGCATCCGCTGGCAGCGGCGATTTTGGACGCCGTTCGCGAGCAACGCATCGCGCTGCAAGATGCTACCGAAGTTCACGAGCTTCCCGGCCAAGGATTAACCGGCGTCGTTGCTGGTCGCCAAATTCGTATCACCAGCCGCAGCAAGCTTGTCGTTCCACCTTTACGCGGTGCTTTGCAGGACAGCCGTCTAAAGGCGGAACTACGAACTGATCTCCCGCCGCAGGTCGCCGGCATGGAGTGCATTGCGATCATCGACGACCAGATTCCGGTGACGTTGCGATTCCGCGATCAGCCACGAGCGGACGGGGCATCGTTCGTGAAACATCTCGCGCCCAACCATCACTTCCAGCGAGTGATGATCGTCTCCGGCGACCGCGAGTCGGAAGTTCGTTATCTCGCCGATCTCGTCGGCATCCACGAGGTCCACTTCAGCGACTCAGCGTGCAAGTACTGTCTTCGTCGGCGACGGCATCAACGACGCGCCGGCACTGACGACCGCGACCGTCGGCATCGCGTTCGGCGGCAGCAGCGACATCACCTCCGAGGCCGCGCACGCCGTGATCCTCGACAGTTCGCTGGGCAAGGTGGACGAGTTGCTGCACATCGGCCAGCAACTGCGACGGATCGCACTGCAAAGCGCCGTCGGCGGAATGTTGCTGAGCATCGTGGGGATGATCCTCGCCGCGTCCGGTCACTTGCCGTCAGTCGCCGGCGCGATCGCTCAAGAAGTCATCGACCTGCTGGCCGTGCTGAATGCCCTGCGTGCGGCTCGGTCAAACGGCAGTCTGACGGACTTCCGCGCGTAGCATCGACGTAGCCACGTTCGCCAGAACGAGCCTAGGAATGCTGCCTACCGGTTCGGTTTTTGTGCGACTTTGCCCAGCAGTTGTGTCGCAACCGCACGCCCCGCTCGATTCGCTTGGTTCCCGTTGGTGCCAACGCACGCTGTTTTCCATCGGTTATTGAGTGTGCGGAGCATCTTCACTCGCGTGGCACATGATCTGCGTTTCGTGGAATACCACGTAGCGCTTGTGTTGAAACGCGAGGAAGTCATGAGCCGAGATCCTTCGGTATCACCAACAAACACCGGAGAGTTGATCCCCCGCCGCACATGGCTATCGCGAATGTCTTCTGCCGCGATGGCCTTTGGACTGACGCTGGGCTACGGCATGTTCGGAACGGTGATCGGCTGGTTCTTGTATCCGGCCAAAGCCTCGTCGCAGATGTGGCAGTTTCTGGCAGACCTCGGCAGCTTCGCGATTGGCGATTCAGTGACTTACGAGGCTCCGGCCGGGCAGAAGATCGTGGTGACTCGGCTGGCGGACAAGGGAGTCCCGGAAGACTTCATCGCCTTGTCGAGCATCTGCCCGCATCTCGGTTGTCAGGTGCATTGGGAGTCCAACAACGATCGCTTCTTTTGCCCGTGTCACAACGGCGCGTTCGACAAGTCTGGTCAGCCAGTGTCGGGACCGCCGAAGGACTCGAACCAGCCGCTGCCCCGCTATCCGTTAAAGGTGGAGAACGGCCTGTTGTTCATCGAAGTGCCGAGGGAGGCCCTGGTATGAACGCCGTCAAACGCTGGTTCGCGGAACGATTGCCGATCACCGGAGTGCAGTTGGAAGAATTGACCAATGAGCCGGTACCGGCTCATCTGCGGCATTGGTGGTTTTGCCTGGGCGGAACACCGGCGTATCTCTTCGTCGTGCAGATCGTGACCGGCATCCTGTTGTCGTTCTATTACCAGCCGTCGCCGCAGACGGCGTACCAGTCGATCGACACGATCACGAACGAAGTCGCGTTTGGCTGGTACATCCGCGGCATGCACAAGTGGGCCGCGACGCTGATGATCGCAGCGGTGATCCTGCATCAGATGCGGGTCTACTTCACCGGTGCATATCGGCAGCCGCGCGAGATTAATTGGATGGTCGGCATGTGCCTGCTGCTCTGCACGCTGGTGGTTGGCTTCACCGGCTACAGCCTCGTGTTCGAGCAGCTCAGCTTCTGGGGAGCGACTGTCGCCGCAAACATCTGCGACACGGTGCCGTACTTCGGAGTCTTCGCCAAGCGGATGTTGCTGGCCGGTGACACCTACAACGACAACACACTGTCACGGTTCTTCATCCTGCACGCGGCGGTGTTGCCAGGGCTGATGATTCTGCTGATCGGCATTCACGTCGCGATCCTGCGGTTGCAAGGAGTCAGCGAACTCCGCTTCGAGAACGAACCAGCGGACGCTCCGAAGCACTTCGATTTCTTTCCCGACCATTTTTATACCGAGCTGATCATCGGCCTGACGCTGATGATTCTGCTGAGCGTGCTGGCGACGGTGTTGCCCGTGACGCTCGGCCCGAAGGCCGATCCGCTGACAACTCCCGAAGTCATCAAGCCGGAGTGGTGGTTCTACGTCTCATTCCGCTGGCTGAAGTTGTTCTCCGGCACGTTTGCCGTGCTGAGCTCCGGGTTCGTCGTCTTCGTGATGTTCGTCTGGCCGTTCATCGACGGCTGGATTCGCAAGCGAACACGCTTCACCGAAGCGAGCGTCTGGATCGGCATCGTCGGCGTGTTCCTGTTAGTTGGCCTCACCGTCTGGGAGGCGGTGGTGGAACACTGAACTCTTTTGTCGCCGAAGTCGTCAGACTTCGGTTTGTCCCGGATCACCGAAGTCTCACGACTTCGGTTACTCACTGGCTGAAACCATGACTCTCCAAACCAAACGTTACTTGATCGGCTTCCTTGGTCTGCTGTTTCTGGCCTCGCTCGTGCTGGTGCAGGCGATGGAGATTGCTCGCAAGCGTGAAGAGGTCGGCATCACGTCGGGACACGTCGGGACACGTCGCGGTGCCGGCGACTTCGAAGAGTTGCGTCGAGTGTCACGGCAAGTCGTCGCCGGGGATCATCGACCATTGGAAGTTCAGCACGCACGCTCGCAAAGGAGTCGGCTGCGTCGAATGCCATCTGGCTCAGAAGGGGGACGTGGATGGCTTCACACATTACGGACATCTCATCGCGACCGTCGTGACGCCAAAGGACTGTGGCCGTTGTCACGAAAAGGAAACGACGGAGTTCACTCACAGCCATCATGCGAAGGCGGGGAACATTCTCGCATCGCTCGACAACTTCCTGACTGAGACCGTCGAGGGTTCGCGGACGCCGTTCAATCCGCATTCGCCGACGCCGGGCAGGCCGGACATTCACGAAGTCAACGGGATGGCGAGCGCCGCCGTCGGTTGTCAGCAGTGTCATGGCAGCAAGGTCGCGCTGCTGGCCAAGGACGGAGGCAAGATCACGTTGGACGACTTGAAGCCCAACGATAAAGGGCAGCCGACGAACTTGGATGTGCTCGACCGCATCGCCAAGACCGAGGATGGACGACCGAAGCTGCATGCCGACACCTGGCCGAACACCGGCATCGGGAGGCTGAATCTCGATGGCTCGTTGGGTTCGTGCTCAGCGTGTCACAGCCGGCATGATTTCTCTCCACGTCGAGCACGCCAACCGGAGAACTGCGGCAAGTGCCACCTCGGCCCGGATCATCCACAGAAGGAAATCTACGAAGAGTCCAAGCACGGCGTGGCGTTTCGTGATCTCAAGGATCACATGAATCTCAACGCCAAGGATTGGGTGCTGGGCAAGGATTACTCGCAGGCTCCGACCTGTGCGACCTGCCACATGTCAGGCCACTCGAAGAACGGCGGCACGATTACGCATGACCCCGGCCAACGCATCTCGTGGACGAACCGGCCGCCGGTCAGCGCGGTGCTCGATACCGACAAGGATGGCAAACTTGTGACTGAGGCCGACCCTGCCAAGCGGCGTGCGCTGGCCACGTTCTCCGCCGAGGAGAAGCGGACCAACATGAAGCAGGTTTGTCATCACTGCCACACGCCCGATTACGTCAATGGGTTCTACAAGCAGTACGACGACTTCATCGTGAACTACAACGAAAAATTCGGAAAGCCGGGCCAGGCAATCGTCGCCGCGATGAGGAAGCACGAACTCCTCACGAAGACCGAGTTCGATGAAGAGATCGAATGGACTTGGTTCTATCTCTGGCATCACGAAGGGCGACGTGCTCGGCACGGAGCCTCAATGATGGCTCCCGACTACGCTCACTGGCACGGCATGTTTGAAGTAGCCGAGCGGTTCTACATGCAGTTGATCCCGCAAGCTCGCGAGATCACCAAGCACGCCGCCGAATCGGGCCGGGCCGATCAAGCCGCCGCCGTCAACGCGGTCACTGACGAAATCCTCGCGCGCCCCGAACACAAGTGGCAGGAGACCGGCAAGAAGCCCGACGCGAAGTAGTTCGGACGCCTACGTCCCTATGGATCGACCGGACGTAGGCATTTTGAAGTTGCGCACTTCGTGGAATGGACACACGAAAATCATGAGATTGGCCACACAAAGCACAAAACGTCACGAGAAGAGTTCGCTGCAAGAATTTCAACTGCTGCGTCGCATCACTTTTGTGCTCTTTTGTGTTGTTTGTGGCAAATTCAGGATCTTGTCTGATCGTGGGAAGCAATCAAACCATCAAGCTCGGGACCAATTGCGCAACCTCAAAACGTAGGCATCCGGTCTACGAAACGAAGAACCGACTGCGGCGGCTTGCCATTGCATCTCGGACCTTGAATGCTGCTGCTCCGATGTCATGCACCCACTTGACCGCGAACGGAGCGCCCCGCGATGCCACTCAGCCGTCCAACGAAGATTTACGGAGCCGCTGTCTGTCTCTTATGTCTCGTCTCATCGGTGCGGGCCGAGACAATCTGGGTCGAAGGCGAGAAGCCGACGAAGTCCACGTTGAATCGGCATCCGTGGTACAACGACGTCAAGAAGGATCAACTTTCCGGCGGCGACTGGATCAGTAATTTCGCCGACAAAAAGCCGGCCGAGGCAGAGTACTCGGTGACGGCAAAGGAACGTGGCCAGTTCGAGTTCTGGGTTCGCGCAAATCCGACCGCCACGAAGCTCTCATACCGATTGAACGACGCCAATTGGAAACCGATTGAGTTTGAAAAGAACGCGAGCGATGGGGCCAACATCGCGGGTGTCCTCGGAGCGGAACTCATCAACGAGGACTCGTTCTTCTTCTGGACGTTCAACGAGAAGAACATCCCCGATCAACAGCTTCGGATGCTCGAACAAGAATTTGGCCTATGGTTGAAGCAGAAGCACGGCTCGATCAACAATGCCTTGGCGGCATGGAAGGGCCAGAAGATCGGGCGCGATGCGCCGGCCGATGGCCGAGTCGGTTTTCGGCCCTTGTGGAACATCGCTCACGAGCGCACGCCGCGCGATCAGGAGACCGCGCAGTTTCTGACCGGAGTGCAACGCCGCTTCTACCACGATTCAACGCAATACCTGCGCGACCTCGGCTTCAATGGGATGATCACCGCCTCGAACTGGGCAACCGCCAGTCCGGAGGTCTTCCGGCCGCTGGAGAAATTCACTTACACGACAGGGGACTTCATCGACCGGCATGGCTACTTCGGCTGCCGCAATGAGGGACCGAACTCGGAATGGTCGATGCGCGACGGGCATTCGTGGGTTGATCACGGCCGGCTAATTTGCCTTGATGGAAGTGTAGCGCAGAATACGAAGAGATTTTGGGAGCTTGGCGCGACACGCATGTTCCGCCGTTGTTGGTCCGGGAGATTGCGAAGGTTTTGCCATGAATGTTCAGCCCGCCGGGGGCTTGCTGGAGTGTCTCCAGCGAGTTCCCGATCCTCGCGGGCGCTTGGGACGGCGTCATCCGTTGTCCGCCATGCTGGCGGCCGTGGTTTGTGCCACGCTGTGTGGGTTTCGAGGGATTC
>SXKJ01000131.1 GCA_005778115.1 Planctomyces sp.
GACCCCGACATCACCGCTGAACAACGCTTGGGGAGGGGGAACCTCCGCGCAGACTCCGACATTCCGGACTCCCCACCAGCCTCCATCCACAGCGCACCCGAAAAAACTGGCCACTGACCGATGCATGAATAATGCGGGTTAAGCAAACGAAACGGATTGATGTTCACGCGCGGACAAGGCGCGAAACACCAATCGCTTCCAAATCGAGTTTTGAATTGCCGAGCACTTCTCTCTCATCGGCTGTGGCCCACCGAAGTTCAATGCAGGTCATGTTGACCGTCGTCAACATCTCGCTTTGACACTCAGAAAGCCGAATATCTGCAAGAAGAGAAGCAACCGTCGTTCCGAGATGACTTAGAAAGAAAGCGAGTCGGAACAATCGTTACGATCAAAACGGCAGCGGCGTACCGAGCCGTTGATTGCGAGCCAATTGCAACAGCTTGGCTCCGAGCGCGACGTCCTCGACGGCGAGGCCGACCGATTTGAAGAGCGTGATGTTTTCCGGCAAGGCTCGGCCGGTTTGTCGTCCAGAAACGATCTCCGCCAGTTCGTGCATCAGCGACCAATCCGTAACGCCCGCTTCGATTGCGGGGAAAAAGTCGCCGGCTTCCAGACGGCATTGCTCGACGCTATCGCAGATCAACTTATCGGCGCGGCGAATGGTGGTCATGTCGATCTCTGCCTTGGGCAGAAAATTGGAGCCGATGACATTCAGGTGCGTCCCCTCGTCGAGTGCTCGGCCGTCGAAGACCGGAGTCTTGCTGGTGGTCGCTGTGATGACGATGTCCTTGTCGGCGGCGACTTCGTCGGGAGCATGTCCCGGAACGACCTCGGTCGCACAGTATTCCGACATCTGCGCGGAAAATGATTCCCGTCGCGCGGCATCACGGCAGTACACCTCGACTCGCGAGATCTTGCGTACCGAACAAACGGCCTTGAGCTGCGTGGCCGCTTGCAATCCGGCACCGAATAGTCCGACTACCTTTGCGTCCGGCCGAGCAAGGAACTCAGTGGCAACGCCGCTGGCGGCACCGGTCCGGAGTTGGCCGAGAAAATCCGCTTCAATGATCGCCAGTACTTCTCCAGTCGCGAGGTCGTACAGTCCAACATGAAAGCGGGACTTCTCTCGCGTGGTTGAATACGCCTTCCAGCCGCCGATGCCCAAATACTCACACGCGGCCGACATCGTGTGCAGCAACACCTTGCTAGCGTGGACTCGTTGCCGAGGCACATTCTTCGCGCGGCCGTTGGACAGTTCGCGGAACAACTCTTCGATGACCTCAATGGCCATCGGCATGTCGAGCAAGTCGCGAACGTGATCCTCGGTCAGAAACAGTGCGGTCATGATCGCCCTTCCGGCGGATGCCGGTAGCGTGTCGCTACGCTTCGACCAAAGCGGTGAAGTCCATCAGCGAGAACGGCCCAGCGGCGGCGTCCCGATCATAGACTTCCTTTCGCAGGATCGGAACGTCGTCGGGGCAGCGAAACCCCAGCCGAACTTTGCCGTTCTTGACCTCCAATACGACAACCTCAATGTTGTCCGCGATCCGCACCGATTCGCCATTTTTTCGCGTTAGGACCAGCATTGCATCTCCTCCTTAAGGCGACCGCGGCTACGGCCGACCTCGATCCTAGAAGCCACTCTGAGCCCGCGATAAGCCGCCGTTCTTCCCAGGCGTTGAGTTTGACTGACATCCCTTTAATGTGCATTTACGCATGAAACCGTCAATTGTGTCCAAAGACTTTCGAAATTTTCGGTGAACCGCGAGAGATTCAGCCAACACTGCACCTTGGATGTCGAGACGCCGGTTCGGTAACGACACCTGTGGCAAATCAAAAAAAACGCCCGCGTCCCTAAAGGAAGCGGGCGTTCAACCTCTTGTTTGCTCAGAACAGCGAACCGAATCAACCCTTGGCCGCAGCCAGAACAGCCTCGTAATTCGGATGATCGGCGATCTCTTTAACGTACTCAACGTGCTTGAGTTTGCCCTGGCTGTCGACAACGAAGATCGCTCGGCAGAGGCAACGATCCAACACGCCGCCCGAAATAAGAACGCCGTAATCCTCACCAAACTTCGAGCAGCGGTGAGCGCTCAACGTCTTGACGTTGGATACGCCCTCGGCTCCGCACCAGCGCTTTTGGCCGAAGGGCAGGTCCATGCTGACCACTAGAACTTCGACATTTGGCAGGTTCTTGACTTCGTCATTGAACCGCTTCGTCTCCGCATGGCAGGTCGGAGTGTCGAGAGACGGGATCGTTGCGATCACTCGCGTCTTTCCAGCGCTGGCAGCCAATGAGACCTCTTGCAAACCGTTGTCTTGCAATTTGAATTCCGGAGCTTGTTGGCCCATTGCCAAGGCCGCCCCCACCAACGTTACCGGATTGCCTTTTAATGTCACCGCACTATTTCTTGTTTCAGACATGACGTCCCTCAAAGAGTGTAAAATCCACGACGAAATCTAGTACGAAGTTTTCTGGATCGGAAATCACTTCGATCGCGCGAGTATGCTGACTTACGATGAAGTTTCAAGTGACCGATCAGGTGTTTAACCACGGCCATTTGCCGAAGACTTGATCCGCAACAATTCTTTGGATCCGGACGAGAACCGTATGATTTACTCCACGACCTTTACCCAAATGTGATTGTTTACCGCGTCAGAGCGAACAAAGGAATTGGATGAGCGGCTCGTCGTGTTTGCGAGAGGAATTCGAGGGGATCGTGGAGGAGTTGCTTGCAGGTAAGGAGGACTGACGTGAGGATCGACTGGTGCTGAGCGCC
>SXKJ01000132.1 GCA_005778115.1 Planctomyces sp.
GATGCCCAGGATCAGGCCCATGTCAACGTGATGCGGTTCGGCGACGATCCCTTCTTCGAGGACTCGCGTGGCTTCCAACAGCATTGGCAGAAACAGGCGGTCGGTGAGTTCCTCGAGCGTGAACTGGCGATTGTCCGTCCGATGCTTTTCGAGGAACGGTGCGAAGTCAGGATCAGCTTCCGGCTTCCCCTTCTTGTTGAGTTTCCGGAAGCCGGCGCCGCTCTTGTTGCCGAGCCGGCCAGCTTTCACGAGTTCACCGAGGATCGGTGTCGGCTTCGCGCGATCGGCGTAGGCGGTTGAGACGACTTGGCCGGCGTAGTACGCGGTGTCCAAGCCGACGAGATCGCTGAGCGTGATCGGACCCATCGGCATGCCGAATTTCGTCGCGGCTTTGTCGATGTCGTCCATCGACGCCCCTTCTTGCAGCAGTAACACCGCCTCGTTCATGTACGGCAGCAGCACGCGGTTGACGAGGAAGCCGGGGCAATCCTGCATCACGATCGGCGTCTTACCGATTCGCTTGGCGAGGGCCACGATCGTCGCGACCGTGTCGTCGTCGGTCTTCGCTCCGCGAATGACCTCGACCAGTTCCATGCGATCGACCGGATAAAAAAAGTGCATGCCGACGAACCGTTCGGGATGCGGTGCTGCTTCCGCCATGCGTGTGATCGAGATCGTTGACGTGTTGCTGCACAGAATCGCGTCGTCGCGGAGCAGCGACTTCAGTTCGCCATAGGCTTGCTTCTTGAGAGTCTCGTTTTCGGTGATCGCCTCGACGACGACATCGGCGTCGGAGAAGACGGCTCGCGAAGTAGAGGCACTCAACCGTGTGAGCATCTCCTGCATGTCTTGCGGAGTCGCCCGACCGATCTTGATTCGGCCTTCGATGACTTGGCAGGCACGCTTCAAGCCGTCTGCCAATTGGTTTTGAGAGACATCGACCATCACGGCCGGCACGCCGCGTCGCGCGTGCGCGGTTGCGATCCCGGCCCCCATAAGGCCGCTGCCGAGCACTCCGACGCTCTTCACGTCGCGGGCCTTCGTGGTGGCCGGCAAGAATCCTGGATCGCGGCCGATTGCGTTATTCATGAAGAAGACGGAAATCAGATTCGACGAGATCGGCGTGCCGGTCACCTCCAGCGCGACTTCCTGCTCGATCTTCAATCCCTCATCGAGCGGCCGATTGATCCCCAGCTTGATCGCCTTGAGCGCCGCGAGCGGGGCCGGATATTGCCCTTTCGTCTTTCCTTTGATCGCTCCTTCGGCACAGGCGAAGGCGAACATCAATTCGTTCTCGCTGAGTCCCAGCGGTTGCGAGCGCCGTTGCCGATCCACCTTCCATTCGCCGGTCGATTGCACGCGCTCAATCAATGCCGTGCCGACTTCGATTAGCTTGTCCGCTGGCACCGCATCGAAGCAGAGTCCAATCTGCACGGCCTTCGTCGCCGGGACCGCTTCGCCGCCGCAGATGATTTCAATCGCGTGCTGCACGCCGACTAACCGAGTCATCCGCTGAGTCCCACCCCAGCCGGGGATCAAACCGATCTTTGTTTCTGGCAGTGCGATCTTGGTCGCCGGGTTTGTCGAGGCGATACGATAGTCCATCGACAGGATCAGCTCGGTGCCGCCTCCCATCGAGTTGCCATCGACCAGCGCGACGATCGGGAACGGCAACTGGCTGACTCGGCTAAACAGCGTGTGTCCGCTGACGATGGCGTGCTGACATTGCTCGCGGCTGGCGTCGATCAGCGCGGCGAGTTCATTCAAATCCGCTCCGGCAATGAACTGCCCCGGCTTGCCACTGCGAAACAGCAAGCCTTTGAGGTCGGCTCGTTTCTCCAACTGTTCGACGTGCGATACCAACTCGGCCAGCACGGCTTGCGAGAGCGTGTTGACCTTCTTGTCGGGCACATCGAACGTCAACAGACCGATGGCACCGAAGGGAGCCGACAATTCTTCAAAGCGGAAGAAGCCCATCGTGAATCCTTTCCCGAAGCGAAAACAGAAGTCGAATTGTTCGTGGCGGGGTTGTAGCAGACCCGTTGAATGCGAGGGAGCGGATGATTGCCCTCGCAGAAACATGAACACATCCAGGCGAGCGGGGCGGCGTCAGCCCCCCGGTCCAGTGGCGAATGCACATGGGCAGTTGCCGAGTCACCGGAGGGCTGACGCCGCCCCGCTCGCCTGGATGTCTCAGTGATGGCCGCGCGACGTATAGTCCCCACGTCGCCAATTGGCCTGCTGGCGCTGACAGTCTTACTGGGAGTCTGCTGATGTCATCTGCCCCTCTAGATGAATTTCGTTCCGACACTTCCGCGAGCGAAGACTCAAAAGCCACGTCGTGGATCTTGTGGCTGTTGCACCCGAAGGTGGCGATCCCGCTGGTGCTGATCTTGTTGCTGATTTCTGCTCCGCTGATCAATCGCGCCATTCGGCTTGCAAAGGTGCCGCCTGCGGACGAGCCGTTCGATACCAAGTCGGTGTTGGAGTTCGTGGTCCCCGATGCCGACAACGCGTTCGTCGAGTACCGAGCAGCAAGCGGTCTGCAAGTCCAATACGTTGGCACTCCCGGCGATCCCCAAAGGAGCAACGACGAGTATGACAAAGCTCAGTCCGATGGCTGGGAGCACGCGACCGAGCCGGTGCGAAAGTGGCTCGATGCGAACCGGCCATTCATGGAACTCTGGCGAAAGGGGACGGAAAAACCGGACGCTCAGTACGTCCGAGCCAGCGAACTGCGTGCGGACACCGAGTTGCTGTCACTCCAGGAGGCGCGAGAATTCGCTCGCCTTGTTCGGCTAGAGGCATCGCGGTTGCTTGTCGAAGGCCAGCCCAGAGAAGCGTGGGATTGGCTGCGGGCCAGCTTCCGCACGAGCCGTCAACTTGGTCGTCATGGCGTATTCATCGAACGGCTGGTGGGAGTCGCGATTCACTCACTCACGGCTGAAGGCATGGTGAAGTGGGCCAATGAACCACAAGTGACCGCTGACCTGCTACGCCGTGCGATGCGGGAGCTGCAAGACGAACAGAAGCGAGCACCTCCTCTCTCAGCGTGCTTGCAGACGCAATACCTCTCTGCCATGGCGACGTGGAAGTCTCTGTGGATTGAAAATGCCGAATTAACATTGCTCAACGTCAGTGGCGAGTCGGAACTCAACGAGCGGAGTTTTCGGCATGTCTTTGCCAACTGGCTCAGCCAAGCCGATCTGCCTCGGAATCAACGCACAAAGACATTGCCGGGACTCTTTGTGTTTGAACTGCCCCCAGCGAATGTCAAAGTACAACCCTCCGCTAGTGAAGTAAGCGGCTACGTTCATACGTCGGTGATGGCGGCACTGATGATCCCGTCGGGCCAGTCGATCTTCGTTGCGACCGACCGCGAGGTCGCGAGAGACAACGTGCTACTCACGGTGCTGGCTCTGGAACTCTTCGCGCGGGAGCACGGGCATTACCCGGAGAAGTTGGAAGAGTTGGTCCCCGACTTCTTGCCGACGGTTCCCGAAGACAATCACACGCCGCCCAAGACGGCACTTCGATATCGACGTGACGGGGACGGAGCGTTGATCTACAGCGTCGGCGACAACGGCACGGACGACGGCGGGTTGTTCGAGAAGGTTGAGGACATTGGGTATCGAATCGGCAAGCCGCGTGAGAAGACAGAGTAGTCCGACTGCGCAGCTTTGCTCGTAGTGACCCCATTGATGGGGTCGAGACCGACCCGATAAATCGGGTCACTACAAGCCTTCGAACAGCCGGCTGCCGATGCGGACTAGCGTGGCTCCTTCTTCGATGGCGACGGCGAAGTCGCCGCTCATGCCCATCGACAGTTCAGTCAGCTTGATATGCGTGGCGGCTCGCGTGGCGAGTTCATCGCGAAGTTGTCGCAGCGATCGAAAGACCCTACGAGCGACGGAAGAGTCACTCGTCAGTGGAGCCATTGTCATCAGGCCGGCCACGTCCACATTCGGAACGGCTTGGATCGCGTCCCATTGGGCAATCAATTCCGTGTCCATCAGGCCATCCTTCGAGGCTTCGCCGGAAACGTTGACCTCCAGCAGCACACGCGGACGGAGCGACAGCTCGGCAGCAAGCACCGATATCCGCTCCAGCAACCGCAGGCTATCGACCGAGTGAATCAAGACCGTTCGGGGCAGCACCGGCTTGACCTTGTTCCGCTGCAAGTGCCCGATCATGTGCCAATGCACTTCGGAGGGGAGTTGTTCCGCACGCTCCAGCAATTGTTGCGGCCGGCTCTCACCCAGATTGCGGACACCCAATTCGATCAGCCGCCGGACCCACACCAGCTCGGTGTACTTCGTCACCGCGACCAGCGTGACCTCATCCGGCGAGCGGCCGGCGCGAGAACACGCGGCCGCGATTTCCACGGTCACACAGTGCAGGTTGTCCGCCAAACGATCGCTCATGCGGAGCATTTTGAGTCCCTCTGCCGTTGCCGACAACGTATTGACCCTTCGGCGACGACGTGAATAGAGTCCGCCGCGTCTCTCGAAAGAGCCTAGAGGCCGTTTCAAAACCAGCACGACGCGCAAGCGAGTGGTTATTTCTTCCACGACTTGGCCACTCGCTCGCGCTTCGTGCTAGATTCTGCAACCGCTTCGGGGGACTTGGGCTGACTCGCAAAGCAGGATGGAATCATGCGACGAATCATTGCGATTGTGTGTGGGATTACGGCTGGTTGGGCCGGCCTTTCGCCCTCGATTGGCCAGGCTCAGCCTCGCGTTACCAAAGGCTTCGACAAGATTGCCGTGGTGCAGACCACCGGTGACGAACGGGCAAGCCAATCCAACCTGTGGGTTTTGGAAGTTCAATTCAAAACGCTGCGGCAAGTCCGACTGCTGCTGCCAGACCCCAAGACCGGTGAAGAACGAGACGAGATCATCTTGTACTCGGTCTACAAGGTCTTGAACCGTGGACTGGGGGAAGCCAAAGAGGAATCGGACACCAAGCCGACGAACTCGTTCGATGCCGAAGTCACGCCGACTCAATTTGTCCCGGAGCTGACGCTCATCACCCAGGATGGACCGAACAAGATTTACGCCGACTCGCTAATTCCGGCCGCCGAGAAAATCATTCGCAAGCGAGAACAAGACGAGGGGCACCTCCCGAAGGGTGCTGTGTTGAAGAACTCGGTGAAGATCGAAGGGGCGATTCCGGAAGAATCGCAGCCCGGTGCGGAGAAGAAGGACGAGAAGGCACTGTATGGCGTCGCGATGTGGCGCGGCGTCGATCCGAAGGCCGACCGCTTCTCGATCATGCTGGCGGGATTCTCCAACGGCTACAAACTGGTGCGCGGCCCCGTTCCGTATCAGACGCTCTTGGACCGAGCCAAAGAGGGGAAGCTGACCTTCTCCGATCAAATCTGGAACGGCAAGTCCAACTGGAAAGCCGCCTCCGAAACGTACAACCTCTTCGACGAAAAGAAGCCCGGCCCTCCCGATCCCGATGCGAGCATTTGGTTCTATTCGACGACCTACGACCGAGTGACCACCGATGAAGAGAAGCCAATGATCTGGCGCAAGACGTTGCTCCAGCGATTCTGGCGACCGGGCGATGAGTTCAACCGGCAGGAAAAAGAATACCGCTTCGTCGGCGAGCCGGAATGGATTTATCAGCCGGACGACGCTCGCATCCCGATCGTGGGCGGAGGCGTACCGGTCGCAGCCGCCAGGAAACGTGCCGACAACGACGCGGGCGAAGAAATGAAATAGACCTGGGTGCATAACCGCATTTGTCCGGGGGCAGGCACCGCAAAATTCCTGACTCTAACGGGTTCCAGGTGGCATCGTTCTTTCGTGTCATTGGACTCATTCCTCTGACAACATTCCTTTGATCTGATTTCATCGAGCACGGACAAACTCAAAGGAATCTGGTCAAAGGAATGAACCGCCACGGGACTGCCCCTTCCCTCGCAGCCATCAAAAGTCATGCACCAGAAATTTCATCCGCAGAATCGCGACCTGATCGTCAACATCAACGGCCGGCTGGCGCATCGCGATCAAGCGGGAGTCAGTCCATTCGATTCGGTCGTGCAAGGTGGTGACGCCGTCTGGGAGGGACTGCGACTGTACTCCGGCCGCATCTTCAAATTGCATGAACATCTCGCTCGGTTGCGCAGTTCGGCGAAGGCACTCGCGTTCGCTCAGATTCCAACCGACGACGAAATCATCGAGCAGCTTCGCCGCACGCTCGACGCGAACCAGATGTTCGACGGTGTCCACATTCGGCTGACTCTGACGCGCGGTGTGAAGTACACGTCGGGCATGGACCCGCGATTGAACACTGTCGGTCCGACGCTGATCGTGCTGGCCGAGCACAAGTTGCCGGTCTACGACAAAGCCGGGCTGAAGTTGATCACCAGCAGCGTGCGCCGGTTTCCGCCCGATTGCCTTGATCCGAAGATTCACCACAACAATCTGATTCAGTCGATCCTCGCCAAACTGGAAGCCAACCGCGCGAATGCGGATGACGCGCTGATGCTCGATCAGCGTGGATTCGTTGCCGAAACCAACGCGACGCACGTCTTCATTGTCGATCACGGCGAGGTCATCACCAGCCGCCTGGTCGCCTGCCCCGAAGGGATCACGCGTGCGACAGTGCTCGATCTTTGCCGCCTGCACAACATTCCGCACTCCGAACGCGACCTCTCACTGACCGAGGTCTATCGCGCCGACGAAATGTTCTGCACCGGTACGATGGGTGAACTGGCTGCCGTCGTTGACGTCGATGGCCGTGTGATCGGAGACGGCATACTCGGCCCGATGACCCGCCGACTCAGCGAGCTGTTCGCCGAACTGACGCGCACCGAGGGCGTGCGTCTGATCGCGACACCGACGGCGATTGTGTAGGCATAGCAACTCTAGGCGAGCGGGGCGACGTCAGCCCCCCGGTGCATTCGATGGTCGCTGCAAACCGGGGGGCTGACGCC
>SXKJ01000133.1 GCA_005778115.1 Planctomyces sp.
CGTGCCGTAACCGAACTCGACGCCGACGGGCGAGCCGGGGCCGATGTTGATCAGCTCCGGCAGGCTGTCGATGTAGTAGCTCGGCCACTTGCCCGTGCCGCTGCGCCAACCGAACTCGCTGCCGCTGGTCGCGTGGACGACTCGCGTCGGACGATGCCACGGCGAACCAAAGTCATATTCCATGTCGGCGTCGTAGGCGAACATCTCGCCGTCCGCGTTGAACGCGAAGTCGAACTGGTTGCGATAGCCCGACGAGAACACCTCCCACGTCTTTCCGTCCGGGTCGATCTGGCAAATCCACCCGCCCGGCGCAAGCACTCCCGCGGCATGACCACTGGGATCCCAATAACGAGGCAACAACACATCTTCGTCCCAGTTGGGCATCAACCGCGACGAAAATCCTTCCGGCAGAGTTGCTCGCAGTTGCTCGGTGCGCTGGCCGCCCATCAACTGCGGGTCGGACTTGCGAGTGACCTCAAACGGCAACTTCGTGTGATTGCCCGCCGCGACGAACAGCGATTTCCCATCGGGCGCGAGCCGAATCCCGTGCGGCCCGTGCTCGCCACCGCCGGGGATGTCGCGTAGCTTCTCGACCTTGTCGAATTGATCGTCGCCGTCCGTGTCCTTGCAGCGATACAGCCCGCTCCCCGGCCCGCCGTTGCAGACGACGTACAGACTATCGAACGCCCAGAGCAGTCCCTGCGCGCCGGACATCTGCTTGCCGTCGATCTTGATGTCGAGATGCTCGACCTTCGTCTCGTCGTTGCTGCCAATCGCCGGCGGAGTGATTCGGCAGAAGCCGAGATTCCCTTGATCGCTGACGATTAATCGGCCTTTCGGATCGGACGTGATATTGACCCACGAGCCGAGTTTTTCTTTCGGGACCGTGAAGAGCTTCTCGACCTGAAAGCCCGGCAACAAATTGAAGACATCGCGCGGCGTACCGCTGTCCCCTTCGCCAGCGAAGACATCGCCCCACGGCTGAGCTCCGTACTTGGCGACGACCTTCGGCTTGCCCCACTCCTTCGCATCGCGAGCTTCCGCGATCTCCCACGAGTCATCGGTGACGACATACCAGTCCTTCCCGTCTCGGCCGAGCAACGCAATCTTCGCCACGAACGCCGCCGGGCCACCCGCATTCGAGATCTCCGCCTCGATCAAATTCTCCCCCGGCTTGAGCCGAGACTTGATGTTCGCATCGACCGGCGCATTCCAGTTGTCGCTGGTGCCGATCCTCTCGCCGTTGATCCAAACCGTGCAGACGTTGTCGCAAGCCGCCTTGAGAAACGCGAACTGCGATCCTCCCTTGAACGACTTCCGCACAAAATATTTCTTGTTCTGATCCGCCCCCCAAATCCAACTCGCCGCCGGCCCACCCGCAAAGACATTGGTGCTTGGCTTCTCGGAAGGCTCTTCGGTCACATTGCCGGCCGACGGTGCGATCTCCGGTTTCTGAGTGAAGTTTTTTCCGTCGGCCGATTCTTGGCCAAACGCAAATGTGGTCGAGAGGCAACCGGCGGCCGCGCAGAGCGACCATACCGCAAGTCGGGACTTAGAGGCGGGCATTGGTATTGATCCTTTCGGAGAGGTGGTTCGAGTCGGCGAGTTATTGGAACTCGGATGGATGTTTGCGCATGGCGAGCGGTTGGGCGTCAGCCCACCGAGTCTGTGGAGATCGGATTCCGCCGAGGATCCTCGGTGGGCTTACGCCCAGCCGCTCGCCGTTCCAGAGAAATTGGCTGGGCAGTCAGGATGATGAAACGAGCACGGATAGTCGAGCGAACGGGTTGGAAACGCTTCGCACACGGATGAAGGCGGAGCGAACGGTTCGTTGATCCGTGTGTGCCCCTCGCATCCGTGTGCGAAGTCGCCGTGTTTGGCTGCCACGTCTTGGTTGACAGTTCACGGCCTCGCTGTTGCACTTCTGCCCCTTGATCCGGGGACGAACAGATCGACGTTGCGTACAAAGAGCGAGGTCAAGCATGAAGATTCTGGTGGTGTGGGATCAGCCGTTGCAGATTGACCTGTTGCAGGTGTATCTGAGCCTGGGCGATCACGAAGTTTCTTGGGCGAACTCGCCAGAGGAGTTGCTGGCTCTGGCGGAAGCTCAGCCGTGGGACACCGTGCTGATGCCGATCACGCTGCCGGATGTGGACCGTGGCTTTCAGACGTTCGCACAACTGCGAAGTCTTCGACCGGACACACCGATCGTCGGCGTGTGCGAACCGCTAGAAATCTTCCACATTGTGCGGTTCATGACGAACGGCATGTCGGCCTACATGATTCGCGACACCAACAGCGACTACCTCTTCATGCTGTTGAACGTGCTGGAGGCCACCGTCGAAGCGGCTCAAGCAGCTCGCGAGCAAGAGATCGTGAAGCGTTTGCGCGAAGAAATCGACGCCGTTCGCAAGCTGCAAGAAACGATGATCCCACCGCTCATTGACGCGCCACGCGGCTATCAGATGTGTGCCCGGTACGAGCCGTCGCAACTGCGTGTGATGGGGGGCCGGCCCGTGACGATGGCCGGTGGCGACTACTACGACGTCTTCAATTTCGACGACAACAGCATTGTGTTTCTGGTTGGTGATGCTTCGGGACACGGCATGAAGGCGGCTATGTCGATCATGATCATGCACACGCTCGTCCGCATGATCCGCACGCAAAATTATAAAGACACTGCGGCGTTCGTTTCCGCGATCAACGATCAGCTTGTGGAACAGACGATCGTCAATGAAGAAGGGGGCTTCATCACGCTGCTGTATGCGATCCTGCGGCTGGACACGCATGAAATCCAATGGACCTCCGCCGGGCATCCGCTGCCGCTGCTGCAAGACCTCGATACGGGTGAAATTCGCCCGATCGTTGAGGGTGACCCCAGCGGCCTGCCGCTCGCTGTTGTTCCCGGCGTGGAATACGAAACCGTCACCTCGACTTTGCCGCCGCGCTGCCGCGTCTTGCTGTATACCGACGGACTCGCGGAAGCCTTTCCCGGAGGGAGCGACGATGTGGTCCACCAATTCGGAGAAACGGGGATCATGCGCGTGCTGCAAAAGACGGCCGGCTTGTCCGTTTCGGACACGATGGAGCGGCTCTTTCACGACTCCAATGAGTTCACTCAAGGCTACGGCCGGCACGACGACACCTCCGTTGTTCTCGTCGAACGCTTGAAGGTCTGAGAAACCCAGCCATAGACTCGCCGTTGTTCGTAGTCCCGCCTTCAGGCGGTGCTGCCGCGATTTGTTTCGATGTCCCTGCCTCACGGAACCGCCTGAAGGCGGAACTACAAACCCAACCAGGAGCCTCGCCATGTCTCCCCAAAAACTTTCCCGCCGTGAAATGCTTGAACGCTCGATGTTCGCAACCGCCGCGGCACTCGCCGCGCGGCATGTGATCGAGCCGGTTGCGCACGCTCAGGAGTCCAGCGCCCCCAGCAACACGATTCGCGTCGCCATCACTGGCGTGAACGGTCGCGGTGGTTCGCACATCTCCGAATTGAAGAAGCGGAAGGGGTCTGAGATCGCCGCGATCATTGATGTGGATGAAGCGGTCGGGCAGCGCCAGTGTGACGGCATCGAAAAAGACACGGGCAAGCGTCCAGTGTTCTACACCGACATTCGCAAATGCCTCGAAGACAAATCCATCGACGCGGTGAGCATCGCGACGCCCAATCACTGGCACTCGCTGGCGGCCATCTGGTCCATGCAAGCCGGCAAGGACGTCTATGTCGAGAAACCCGTCAGCCACAACGTCAGCGAAGGCCGACGCTGCGTGCAGGTCGCTCGCAAGCACAAGAAAATTTGCCAGACCGGAACGCAGAGCCGCTCTGAGCAAGGCATGCGAGACTCGATCGCGTTCATTCACGCGGGAGGGATTGGCGAGGTCAAACTGGCTCGCGGGTTGTGCTACAAGCGACGCGGTTCGATCGGCCCGCGCGGAACTTACGAGCCGCCGAAGACGGTCGATTACGACATCTGGTCCGGTCCCGCGCCGCTGAAGCCGGTGACTCGGCCGAAGTTCCATTACGACTGGCACTGGCAGTGGGACTACGGCAACGGCGATCTCGGAAATCAAGGCATCCATCAAATGGACATCGCCCGCTGGGGCCTGCAAGTTGCCGATCTGGGAGAGGGAGTGCTCAGCTACGGCGGCCGGCTCGGCTACGAGGACGCTGGCGAGACCGCCAACTCACAAGTCTGCATCCACAAGTACGGCGACAAGCGGCTGGTCTTTGAAACGCGAGGTTTACCAACGCCCAATTACAAGGGAGCCAAGATCCTCGAAACTGACGAGAACAAAGGAGCCGGCGTCGGCGTCATCTTCTACGGCACCGAAGGCTATGTGATCATGCCCAGCTATTCGTCGGGCATCGTCTTCGATAAGGACGGGAAGGTCGTGAAGGAATTCAAAGGAGGCGGCGATCACTTCGGCAACTTTCTGGCCGCCTGCCGCAGCCGCAAGCATGAAGACCTCAACGCGGACATTCTCGAAGGTCACTTGTCGAGCGCGTTGTGCCACCTCGGCAACATCTCGTATCGCTTGGGCGAGCAGATTCCCGTCGCCGCGATTAAGGAGCGGCTGGCGAATGATGTCGAGGCTCTCGGAACATTCGACCGTTTCTCTGAGCACCTCACCGAGAACAAAGTCGATGTCGCCAGCACGAAGGCGTACTTCGGCCTCAACCTGACGCTCGACGGCAAGAAGGAAATCTTCACCGGCTCACACGCCGATGCGGCCAACCCGATGCTGACTCGCGAGTACCGCAAGCCTTTCGTCGTGCCGGCCGAGAAGGACGTGTAGCGGTTGCGGGAGTTTGCAAACGAATTTGAGCCGGACATCACAGGATGTCCGGCTTTTTGTTTTCTGAGGATTGGCCTCTGCCGCGGCGATTTTTGAAGTTGGTCAGCCACCGCGTTTTCTGCATGGGTTGGTCGGAAAGTTCGGGTACAGCGCGGACACGATCTTCACGTCGTCGCAAGTCATCGCCGCCGTTGCTCCGAGTGGCGTGGCCGATGCCACGGCTGCGAACGAACCCACTGTCACGACTGTCTGTCGGCCTGCGCCGATTGCAGCGAGGACTTTTGCGACGAGTGCCTGACTGATGGAATAGGGGGTTGGAAAGACGCCAACCGAGGGGCTGGCTAAGCGGGTCGAGCTATGGACGGTGAGAACCGATCGATTGGCCAACCTGACTCTAGTCAGGTGGGCGAACCGCCGCGTCGGCGGGTGGCCGGCGTCGTCAGTCCGAGCGAAAACCGGAGTTGGCGGCTACCCGGAGTCGGCGGGATTGATGCCAACCGAGGTTTTTGGCTCTGCCGAGTCGAACGGATTGACAGCCACTTATCCGTTTGGCTCTGCGGAGTCGGCCGGATTGGCGGCAACCTTGGTTGTTGGCATTCGTGCTGACTCCAGAGAGGCGGCAACCGGAGTTGGCATTAATCTGGCTGACTCCGGGATGGCGGCAACCGGAGTTGGCGGCAATCCGGTTGACTCCGGAATGGCGACAACCAGAGTTGTTGCTTGTTCTGACGAGTGGTTTATGACAACGGGCTTTGGGTTACGTCATTTTGCGAATTCCGCCGCTGCGAGCACTTACGTCAACGCCGGTCGCGAGTCGTGCTGACCATCAAACGGACGTAACTTCTGTTAAAATAAGCTCGTCCGTCGCCGATTTGCAATCGCCCGCTTCAAACGGCTCCCGAAAACCGCCCGCTCGTCCTCGCCCGCCTCAAACGGCTCCCGTTTGTGACCGATTTGTCCTCGCTAGCTCCGCACGGCTCCCGTTTGCGACCGGCTCGTCCTCGCCGACTCCAAACGGCTCCCGTGGGAGTCCGAAAAGTCCCCGCCGACTTCCCACGACTCTCGCGGGACGCGGGAAAGTTCTCGCCGGCTCTCTTTGCTCTCTGTCGATCGAGCCGTCCTCCGCATGGTCCCGTTCATGCAGAACTACTTCGTCGGCGGGGCGAACTCTCGAACGCAGCGAAAGCCGTGGTAGGTGCCACGGTGCGACGGCGTGCTGGCGTTGCGATCCGCAGAGCGACAGTAGGAAGCGTGGAATTGCCAGTTGCCGCCACAGATCACGCAAGAAGAGCCGACGGCTGGGCCGATTGGGTCGTTTGGCGGGGATGTTGAATACCATTTCTCGTCGAAATAATCTCCGCACCATTCGTACAAATTGCCGTGCATATCGAACAGACCGAAAGGGTTTGGCAACAGCGTACCCACCGGATGCGATTGGCCGAAGGCGTTCTTGTTGTGCCAACCGTATTTGGGCAGGGACCATTCGTTGTAGTCATCGCCAAACGAATACTGTGTCGTCGTCTTGGCTCGGCAAGCGTATTCCCATTCTGCTTCGGTCGGTAAGCGATAGTTGGCCCGTTCTTGCTCGCTCAGCCACTTGCAGTAAGCCACCGCATCATTCCAAGTTATGAACGCCGCTGGCAATTCGTCGGTCACGGCGGGATTCAGGTTGCTTTTCGGTACAGCAGCCTTCTCCGCTTCGGTCTGATAGCCCGTGGCACTGAACTTCTTGAACTGTCCAATCGTCACTTCGGTCGCACTCATCAAGAACGGCTTAGTGATGACGACCTTGTGTTGCGGCCGTTCGGCCTTTTCGATGCGACCTTTCACCGCGGCATCGGTTTTGATTTCGTCGGCCACCTTCAACGCCGCGGCGACTTGTTCATCGCTGCTGCCCATCCGGAACTCGCCGGGCGGGATAAGGATCATCTTCGCGCCGACCGAGTTGGTCGTCTCGACCGTCATGCTGCGATGCTTGGCCCATGACTCTTGATGCGCCCGAGCTTGCTTCGCATTGAACGGAGCCTTGGCCATGGGCGGCACCGCGCCAATGGCAACGACCTTCGACTCGATCACGCCGCCGTCCCATTCGATCTTGCACTTCGGCAACGCGGCGGCGAGCTTCTTTACGCCCGCCTCGGTGACCTTTGTCTTTGTGATCCGAAGATCAACGAGCTTTGGAAAGTCGGCGAGACGCTGCAACCCCGCATCGCTCACCCGTGCATGGCTCAGATCAAGGAACGTGATGTTCTTACAATCCTGGAGATGGGGCAGTCCCGCATCGCTCACCTGGGTACTGTGCAGATCAAGGTGTGTGAGGTTCTTGCAATCCTTGAAGTGGGCCAACCCCTCATCGCTCACTTGGGTTGTGCTCAAAGCAAGCGTCGTGAGGTTCTTGCAATTCTGGAAGTGAGCCAGCCCCGCATCGCCCACCTGGGTACTGTTCAGATAAAGGGTCGTGAGATTCTGGCAGTCTTTGAAGTGGGCTAACTCGGTGTCGGTGACCTTCGTCTCGCTCGAAAGAAGGCCCCTGAGATTCTTGTAATTCTGGAAGTGGACAAGCCCCACATCACTCACCTTTGTTTGGCACAGATCAAGCGTCGTGAGGTTCTGGAAGTCTTTGAGGTGGGCCAGCCCCGCATCGCTCACCTGTGTCCCACTCAGATCAAGGTGCCAGAGGTTCTTGCAGTCCTTGAAGTATTTCAGTCCCGCATCGCTCACCTGAGTAACGCCCAAATCAAAGGCGATAAGGTTCTTGTTGTCCTTGAAGGCGGCCAGCCCTGCATTGCTTACCTTTGGGGTATGCGGCAAACCCACGCTCGTGAGTTCAAATGCCCCGCGGGGCAGATCGCCGACAGCCGCGATCGGCCGTTCCTGACCATTCTCCGTGATCGTGATGCTGCCGCCGATCGACAGCACCCACTCGGCCGCGCGGCGGTCGGGATCGGAGGGCGTGATCGGCGAGCCATCCGCCTTGACCCACTTCGCGGCGACGATCTGGCCGTGATGCTTGTTGCCGGAGGAGTCCTTCAAGACCTCTCCCCGGCCTTCGTCGAAGTGGTACAGGGCCAGCGTGTCGGCGTCAGGCTCGAAGCGGACTTTCGGCGTGAAGTCCTTGGCGTAGCGGGCGACTTTCGAGATGCGGACTTCGTCGATCTCGTCGCCAAAGGAGTTAGCCCAACTCTTGCCGATTTGCCAGGGAACTATTGCACGTCGCACATCCAAATCGACCAGTTCTTCGGTGAAGGAGAGTTTCCCGTCCACGAAGAATTGGACTTGGTTTGTCTGCCGAATGAGCGCGACATGCGTGCGTTTGTCACTTTCCAATCTCGTGGGACACGCCACGATGGCGTAACCCTTGGAATGATACAGCCAGACGTACAATTGGTCCTTGTGATTGATTCCAAAGTTCACTTGACCTGGGCTAACGACGAGATGCGGACCCTGACCAGCTCCAAGTTTTCTGGGAGTGACAAATGCCTCCAGCGTGAAGGGCTTTGAGCTATCCAGCGGCAAGACAGGCAACGTGACTTGGCTCTTCGGATCCTCGAATCGCAACGCGAAATCCACAGGTGCCATCGCCGTCCCATCCGCTTTCACGCCTTTCCCGCCGCCGGCCTTTGATCTCGGCAGTTCCTTGGCGACCAGGAACTCCTTGTTCCGCATCACACGCACGCGGTTGCCGACTCGCTCAAACTTTAGTTCGACCGGTTCGTTCTTCGCGACCGTGATCTCCGGCGTGTCGAGCGTTGTCTCGCCAATCTGGACGTGCAACACATGCTCGCCGATCGGCAGCCAGAGCGTTTCCTCCGTCATGCCCCGCAGCGTGCGGCCGGTCTCGCCAAACGTGACTTTAATCTGCTCGTCGGCGATCTCAATTTGCACCGCTCCGGTGGGCGGGCGAAACACCCACCAACCTCCGAGCAGCAACAGCAACACGCCGACACTCGCCAGCCGACCCGTAGCCGAATTCGTCAGAATTCGGACCAACGCGCTGAGGTAATCCTTCACGGCCCGGAGAGAAGTGAGGGAGCTGATTGGTTGGCGAAGAGTGCTTGGACGGCGGTGGTGAGGAACTGGAAGACGTTGCGGGATTGTTGGCGACAGGTTTCGATCACCGTCAGCAATGTTTCCACG
>SXKJ01000134.1 GCA_005778115.1 Planctomyces sp.
CGAGATCGGCGACATGCCGCTGGCCGCGCAGACAAAGATCCTGCGAGCGATCCAAGAGCGAGTCATCCAACCGGTCGGCTCCAGCAAGACTGTCGCGGTTGACGTCCGCATCATCAGCGCGACGCATCAAGACCTCGAAGCCGCGATCCCCGAGGGCCGCTTTCGCCAAGACCTCTACTTCCGCGTGCGTGGTATCGAACTGCGCATTCCGCCGCTGCGAGCACGTCGTGAAGATGTCTTGCTGCTGGCGAACTACTTTCTCGAACGGTCCCACACGGGTGCTTCGGTTCCAGTATTTGCGGCTGACGCGATCGACGTCTTGCTGGCTCACACGTGGCCTGGCAACGTCCGCGAACTCGAACAAACCATCCTGGCTGCCGCCGCAATGTGCCAAGCCAACGAGATCCGGGGTGTGGACTTGCCTCTTCCGCACCGCAAGGCCAACACCGATCCACCCCCATTCGATCGACTCCGGGGCCTGCCGCTGACCGAAGCCAAGGGGATCTTGATTGAGCAATTCGAACGCTCCGCCATTGAAGCGGCGCTCGCCGACAATGGTGGAAACGTCTCCGCAGCGGCAAGACAACTCGGCCTGCACCGTCAGAGCCTGCAACAGAAGATGACTCAATGGGCAATCAACCGTTGAGCGATGCGTTCGCTACTTGACGATTTGGTGCTGCCCTTCGGGGAAGAGGACGGTCTCAAATCGCCAACGGTTCAAACAACTCGTCCACTTTCCCGTTGCTGTCGGCGAACTGGTCGAGGTGGACGCCGACCTTATCGAGCAGCGTGAGGTGCAGGTTGGCCAGCGGAGTCGGCTTGCTGAAACGGAGATGGCGTCCGCCATTCATGCCGCCGGCCGCTCCCCCCGCGACGAGGATCGGCAGGTTGATGTGGTCGTGGACGTTCGGATTGCCCATGCCGCTGCCGTACAAAATCAACGAGTGATCCAGCAGCGAGGCGTCTCCTTCTTTGGTCGCTTTGAGCTTGCCGAGAAACTCCGCGAACAGCGACACATGGAATTGGTTGATCTTCGCGATCTTGGCGATCTTCTCCGGGTCGTTGCCGTGATGTGACAGCGGGTGATGCGGATCGGGGACTCCGACTTCGGGATAGGTGCGCGAACTGGTTTCGCGCGCGAGTTGAAACGTGATGACGCGGGTGACGTCCGCCTGCATTGCGAGCACCTGCAAATCAAACATCAACCGGGCGTGGTCAGCATACGAGGCGGGCGCGCCGGCGGGGCGATCGAGATCGGGGAGCGGTTTCTCGGCGACATCCGCTTCGGCCTTTTGAATGCGACGCTCCACTTCGCGCACGGTGTCAAGATACTGGCCGACCTTCGCGCGATCCGCCGGTCCCAGCGTCCGTTCGAGCCGCGAGATGTCCTCCTTCACGAAGTCCAGCAGGCTGGCTCGGCGGCGAAGCGCGGCCTTCCGATCGGCGTTGCTGCCTCCTTCGCCAAAGAGCATCTCAAAGACCAATCGCGGATGCGCCTCGGCCGGCAAGGGCGTTGTCGGCGAGGACCACGAGAGATTGTTCTGATAGACACAGGCGTAACCGTTGTCGCACTGGCCGACGGTTTGCAGCATGTCCATCGCCAGTTCGAGCGACGGCAGTTGCGTCGCACGACCAAGCTGCTTTGCGGCGAGCTGATCGACCGTCGTGCCGAGATAATAGTCGGTGCTCTCGGTGTGCTTCGCGCGGGCGCAGCTCAGGAAGGACGAGTTCGACGTCGCGTGCGTGCCGGGATACGCGAGCTTGATTTCCATATTCGTCAACACCGAGATGTGTTCTTTCACCGGAGCCAACGGGCTGAGTGACGGCGACAGCTCATCCAGCTTTCCTTCCCCGGCCGGAGTCCAGCGCGTGATGTCGCTCCCCATCGGCATGTAGACGAAGCCCAATCGGCGCACAGTGGCAGCCGGTGTCTTCGCCAAGGCCGTCATCGCGGGAACCATCGCATCCAGCAGCGGCAGCGCAAGCGACGCACCGACACCGCGCAAAAACGTCCGACGCGGCAGGGCGAGTTTCCGAAGGTTCATTAGTCTGTCTCCTCTTGCGATGAATCAGCCGGAACGCGCTAGCGTCCGGTTTATGAATCTCACATCGAACCGGACGCTAGTGCCGCAACACTGTATTAACCAATCACCAGCGACGAACTTAGCCTGCCTTTATCCGCAGTTCGGCCTTGCCATCCGCAGGCAATCCGATTCTTCCTGCGGATGGCAAAGCCGGCCTGCGGATGAAAACTCAATATGACGGATTCACCTCAAAACATACTGGAAGATCGCGCTGGTGACGTATCAATTCCGAATTGCCGCAGTAGCGCGATCCGGATGATGACCTAAAGCCCCTCGCTGGTCCTCATTTGGAATGATGTGCTGCTGACGATTCCACCAATTAACGCCGAGAAGCGATAGTCCGCAGCGCGTGCCGCTCGCAGGATCTCGCGCACGGCCGGGCCGTCGCTGGGTTCGACGCCCCGACCCAGGGCGAACGTCAGCAGCTTTTCGGTGAGCGTTCCGACGAAGATCTCCGGTCGCTTCAACAAACCTTCTTCCAGTCCGCGGACACCGACGAATTGGCTGCCGTCAGGCAAGCCTCCTGAGGCATCCACGGGCTGTCCCTCTTCCAGCGTCCGCCAGCGTCCGAGGGCATCGTAGTTTTCCAGAGCGAAGCCGACCGGGTCCATCACGTTGTGACAGCTCGCACAAGCCGCGTTTGCGCGATGCTGCTGAAGTCGCTCGCGGACAGGCAAGCTCGCAGACACCGTTTGATCCTCGAGCGCCGGTACGTCCGACGGCGGCGGAGGGGGTGGCGTGCCGAGCAGGTTTTCGAGAATCCATTTCCCGCGAATGACCGGCGATGTGCGCGTGGCGTAAGAGGTCACAGTCAGGATGCTGCCGTGACGCAGTAGGCCGCCGCGCTCGTAGCCGACGCTGCTAGCGTCGGAAGCGGACGCTGGCAGCGTCCGCCACGCGAGCGGCACGCGGCGGAAGCGTGTGCCCGACACATGCGGGATGTCGTAGTGCTTTGCGAGCCGCTCATTGAGCCACGCATGATCCGGGTTCAACAGATTGAGCACACTGCGGTCGTCGCGCAGCGTTTCCTCGAAGAGCAACTCCGTCTCGCGCCGCATGGCCTGGCGCAGGTTGTCATCGAAGTCCGGAAACAGCCGCCCGTCCGGCGTGATCGAATCGAGGTTTCGCAGATACAACCACTGCCCGGCGAAGTTCGTCACCAGCGATTGCGAACGCGGATCGGCCAGCATTCGCCGCGTCTGTTTCGCCAGCACTTCGGGCTGGCGAAGTCCGCCGTATGCCGCCATCGCCAGCAATTCGTCGTCGGGAATGCTGCTCCACAAAAAGAAGGAAAGCCGCGATGCCAACTCCCAATCGCTGATCCGATACGCCGTGCGTGGCGGAATCCCGACCGGGTCTTGTTCGACGCGGAACAGGAACTCGCGACTGACGAGAATGGCACTCAGCGCGGCTTCGATGCCGGCGTCGAAATCCGCCTCGCGCCGCGCGTCAAGATAGAACGGAAGGATGCGATCGAGGTCCGCATGGGTAGCCGAACGCCGATAGGCCAAGCGTATTAATGCCAAAAGTATTCGCTTCGCGCAGGCGTCCTCTTCATCGGGAGACTTGGGCCGCACGACGAAGAGGCGACGTCGGCTGGGGGTGTCTCCCGGGCCAGTCGCCTCGAACGGACCAGTAATCGAGACCTGATAGATCGCCGGCGAGAGGCGCGGATGCCGATGCGTGTTGAAGTGCGAGTTGTACGGCTGCCGCAGCGTTTCGAGCAGCGACGAGGAGTTCTGCAAAAACGTCACGCCCAAGTCGTGCGGTCCGGCCGACACCGACAGACGGAACTTCAAATGCTCATCGACGTGCTGAAAATCCTGGCCACCCGGCGGCGGCTTAACCGTGAACGATTTGAGCGACTCGCGATCGAGCAGAATCTCCAACTCATGTGGCCCGCGAAGACCTTCGACGTGTTCATTGCGATCGCGCGCGAGCCGAATCTGAATTTCGTATTGGCCGCTCTGCGGAAACGTGTATCGAATCAACGTGCCACCGCGCGTTCCAAGCGGCAGTCCCTCGACATGATCTTCTTGCGTGATGTCCGGTCGCACGCGGATGGTGTCCCCTCCCGGCGACCGCGACGCGCCACCCACCGCCAGGCGACTGATCTTCTGCGCCGCCGTGATGTAGCGGTCCAGCAACGTCGGCGAGAGTTCCCCCACGGTCACGTTGTCGAACCCGTGACTGGCTTCATCCGCCGGCAGCCAGGCCGACGCATTGACGTCGATTGCCAACAGATCGCGAATCGCATTTTGATACTCGGTGCGATTCAGCCGTCGGATCGTGTCCGTGCGTCCGGGATTCGGCCGCTTTGCCGCCACGCGGTCGAGTTCGCTTTCGAGCTGCGACACGATGGCAACATAGGTCTCTTCCTTCGGACGCGATTCTCCCGCCGGCGGCATCTGCCTCGCACGCAATCGGCGGATCACTTTCTCCCAAATCTGTGGATGCTGTGCGAAGTCCTCTTCGACAACGGCCGCCAGATTTAAATCGCCCTTCGGACCATCGGCACCGTGGCAACCAACGCAAGACTTGTGGAAAACCTCGCGCACCGCAGACGGTTCCACAGCGAACGCCACGCTCGACAGCATCCGCGCTGTCATCACACCAAGTATCAAGATGATCCGGAGCCACCGCATGCCGTTCGCTTTCCTGGAGGACGTCCGTCCCAGAGTCGATTTCCGATTCGGAGTGATTGAAGCATCTCGCCGCCCCAGCAGAAAGCCTGCGCACGGCCACATCCGTCTGTTTCCGGGACGGCTGGCTATTCTTCCAAGGTAGGGTGGGTCGAGTCATCGAGACCCACCAAAAGTCTCAATGTTCGTGGTGGGTCTCGATGACTCGACCCACCCTACCTTTCGCCCTACGCGACGAATTGGGTTAATGTGAGTCAATCTCAGGCACACGACAACACCAGGAGTCCGTCATGAACCACGATCCGAATCGGCGGCAGTTCTTACAGACATCGACTGAGACCGCGGCAATCGTCGCGGCGGCGACGGCGCTGGGTGGAGTGCAGCTCTTCGCCGACGACAAGCCGGCGAAGGTGCGGTTGGGAATCATCGGTTGCGGTGGGATCATGACAAACCATGTCAAAGGTCTGGTCGGCCGACGTGAAGCGGTTTCCATCGCGTGGTTATGTGACGTCGATCCGGCGCAGATCGACAAGATGAATGCTCATGTGACGCGCGAGTTTCAGGCGGCACCGCCGAAACGGACCGCTCGCTTTGAAGATTTGATCGAAGACAAAGATGTCGATGCGGTGATCATCGCGACGCCGCATCACTGGCACGCACCGATCGCGCTGGCTGCCATGCAGGCGGGCAAGGATGTCTACATCGAGAAGCCGATCTCGCATGTCTTCAATGAAGGTCCGCTGATTATCGCCGCCGCGAAGAAGTATGGCCGCGTCGTGCAGCAAGGGAGCCAGATGCGAAGCAGTCCCGTCACCGAGAAGGCGGGGCGGCTGCTCAAGGAAGGGATCATTGGGAAGGTCAAGGTGGCTCGCGCGTGGACGGCGGAGACTCGCACGGTCGAGAAGCCGCTGCCGGATGGGACGCCTCCGGCGGGAGTCGATTACGACCGCTGGCTCGGTCCCGCGCCCAAGCGATCGTTCAATCGGCATCGCTTTCATCAGACGTGGCGGATGTTCGTGGACTATGGCAACGGTGAGATCGGCGACGACGGGATTCACGATCTCGATATGGCCGCCTGGGGGCTGGGCATCGACACGCTGCCGAAACAGATCACCGCTCGCGGCGGGCGGATGCTGCTCGACGGCCACGCCAGCGAGTACCCGGACAACATGAACGTGACCTACGAGTACCCCGATGGCCGGCTGCTGATCTACGAAAACTATCCCTTCACGGCTTACGGGCTGCATGGCTTCGACAACGGCAACGTGTTCTATGGCACCGAGGGCTACATGGTTTTCTCGCGCCGCGGTGCCTTCAGCGTGTTTCAAGGACCGAAGGGAACACCGGGGCCGACCGAAGGAAAAGAACTGCGCGGCGAACGGGGCTACGCCGAACACATGGCCGAGTTCCTCAACGCGGTGCGGAAGCGCACGCCAACTCGCGCATCGGCCGAGGTCGCTCATCGCAGTTGTGCGCTGGTGCATCTGGCCGAGATCGCGTTCCGCATGCGCGGCCGGCTCGACTTCGATCCGCAGGCCGAGCGATTCACTGACTGCGACGAAGCCAATCAACTGCTGAGCAAGAAATATCGTCCGCCGTTTGGCTTGCCCGATGTCCTTTGAAGTGCCGCCACTGCGAGAGAGTCGTTGTCCGAAACACAGATACTTTGTGCGCGCGTGTTTTGGCGAGCGGGGCGGCGTCAGCCCCCCGGTTTGATCTCGATACACCGGGGGGCTGACGCC
>SXKJ01000135.1 GCA_005778115.1 Planctomyces sp.
GGATTTGAAGCCGGAGGCTCCTGCGGAAGTGCGCGGCACGTTTCAGCCGATCGCCACACGCACGCCGGGGATGGATGTCTGCGAGCACTTGCCGAAGCTGGCCGTGCGATCCGACAAGTTCGCGGTGATTCGCTCGATGACGCACGGCTTGCCGAGCCACGAGCACGCGACACACATGCTGCTGACCGGCATCGACAAGATGCCGATCGGCTCGACGCACATGGCGTCGCGGAACGATTGGCCTTGTTACGCCTCGACGCTCGACTACCTGCGACCGCGGCGTGACGGAATTCCCAATGGCGTGATGCTGCCGACGTATTTGAATAACGGCTACGGGTTCTCGGGCCAGGATGCCGGGTTCCTCGGAGCGAAGTACGACCCGTGGCATGTGAAGCAAGACCCCAACGACCCGAAGTTCCGCGTCGAGAACCTCAGCCTGCCGGTCGGGATGACGGTCGATGCGCTCGGTCATCGACGCGAGTTGCTCGCTCAGTTCAACGCGCAGTCCGCCAGCTTCGATCTCGCTCGCTCGGCCGCCGAGTTCAGCAACTATCAAGACCAGGCGATGTCGATCCTGACCGCGAGCGCGATCGGCCGCGCCTTCGCCATCGACCAGGAACCGGCCGCCGTGCGTGAGAATTACGGTCGGCATCTGTTCGGCCAATCGTTGCTGTTGTCGCGGCGGCTCGTGCAAGCCGGAGTTCCGATCGTGCAGGCCAACATGGGGACGATGAATAACTGGGACACGCACAACAGCAACTTCACGCAGCTCAAAGACCGCCTGTTGCCGCCGCTGGATCAAGGTGTCTCCGCATTGCTGGACGATCTGAGTTCCTCCGGCCTGCTGGAGACAACTCTGGTCGTCATGGTCGGCGAGTTCGGCCGCACTCCGAAGCTCGGCGGCAACGTCGGCACGCCGAGCTACGTCCCCGATGGCCGCGACCATTGGGGTGGAGTCTTCTTCGCTCTCTTCGCCGGAGCCGGCGTGCGCGGCGGCCAAGTCATCGGCAGCTCCGACAACATCGCCGCCTATCCTGCCTCGAACCCGTACTACCCGTCCGATCTCGGAGCGACGATCTTCTCGTCGCTCGGCATCGACCCGCGCAGCATCATCAAAGACCGAGTCAACCGCCCCAGTCACGCCAGCGAAGGGGAACCGATCGCACCGCTCTTCACCGGTGCGGTGAGTTAGCAGAAATAGGGTCGCAACCGCTCATCCGTGTCACAGAAATCAGCCACACGGCGCTAGCCCCGGTTGCACGGCATGAACCGGGGCTAGCGCCGCGCGGCTAATTTTCGGAAAGCGTATCAGAGGCCACGAATGACAAATCAAAAGACAGTGCGTCGGAGTGGCTGCTGCCATGAGGATCATTCGCAGATCGGACGACGAGACTTGTTGCAGGTCGGCGGTCTAAGTCTCATCGGCATGGGGCTTGGCGATCTATCGCGACTGGAAGCCGAAGCCGCCGCCGCGAACGCTCGTCCGGGGACGGCGAAGTCGGTCGTGTTCATTTTTCAATCCGGTGGTCCATCACCCTACGAGACGTGGAGTCCAAAACCGGAAGCGCCGGACACCATCCGCGGCGAGTACGGCATCACGCAAACGCATGTGGCCGGCGAGGTCTTTTGCGAGTACCTCCCGAAGCTCGCGGCGCGGAGCCCGATGTTTTCGGTCGTCCGGACCATGCACCATGTGGCCGAGCGGCAGTTTCGCAACGAGCACAACAGTTGCTCGTACTTGATTCACACCGGGACGACCGAACTTCCCGTCGGCGACACGAACGCTTCGATCGCACAGGCGCGAGCGGGACGGATCAGTTGGCCCTCGATGGGGTCGATGCTGGCCTACGCCGCGCCGACGGCAGCAACCGTTGGCTTGCCCGCCGTCATTGAGCTGCCGCGAACCAACTTGATGAAGTATCCCGGTCGCGAACCGGGAATCCTCGGCCCACAGTTTGATCGCTTTGGTGTCGATCTCGCTCCGAAGTGTGGTGCGGAAGGGGGCGCGTGCCCCAATTGCTTTCGACATGCTGATCCGAACTTTGCTCCCGATCGTTTGCCCGGTGCTCCGAAAGCGTGGTGGGACAATTCGAGTTGCCGCAACGCAGACTTCCACCTGCCCGATTTCGGACGGACGGCGGGGACGTCGCTTTCGCAATTGGAAGACCGAGCCGCACTGCTCCGGCAACTGGACGACATGCGGCGAGGACTCGATCGCGATGAGCAACTCGGCACGCTGGCGGCCTGGGACGCTCATCGTCAGCAGGCGATGCGGTTTGTTCTCGCGTCGCGACCCGGCAAACAGAATCCCTTCGACCTGACTCAGGAATCCGATCGCACGCGCGACTTGTACGGTCGCCAAGAGTGGGGGCAAGGTCTCTTGGTCGCTCGCCGATTGGTGGAGGCGGGAGTGCGGATGGTGCAGGTCAACCTCCGTGGTTGGGACACTCACCAAAACGCCTTCCGCGATTTGAAGGGGAAGCTGCTGCCGTCGCTCGACCTTTGTCTGAGCGGCTTCCTCGACGACTTGGCCGCGCGAGGTTTGTTGGACGAAACGCTCATCGTGATGTGCGGCGAGATGGGCCGCACTCCGCGCATTTCACCGATCACTCCCAACGGAAAGAACGTGTTCGGCGAGGTGTTCACTCCCGGCCGTCATCACTGGGGCGATGTGTTTCCCTGCTTCTTCGCGGGCGGAGGCATTCAACCCGGCCGCATCATCGGACGCACGGACTCACACGGCGGCCTTCCC
>SXKJ01000136.1 GCA_005778115.1 Planctomyces sp.
AGCGGGGCGGCGTCAGCCCCACGGTGTATTGATCGCAGAACCGGGGGGCTGACGCCGCCCCGCTCGCCTGTCTTATACAGGGAACATGACAATGAAATTTGCAGGCCGAAACGCATTGATCACTGGAGCCTCGCTGGGTATTGGTCGCGCGATCGCGATTGACTTGGCGAAACAAGGGGCGAACGTCGCCATCAATTACCGCTCGCATCTCAACCAGGCGGAAGAGGTCGCTCACGAGATTGAGAAGACCGGCCAGAAAGCTCTGCTCTTGAAGGCCGATGTGGCAGACCAGGCGGCCGTCGAAGAGATGGTCGCGAAGACGGCCAGCACTTTCGGGAGCCTCGATCTGTTTGTCTCGAACGCGGCTTACAGCGACCGGCAGTTGATGGTCGAAGCGGACATGGCTGGCTTTAAGCGGACGATCGACGTCTCGATGTGGGGCGCGTTTTACGGCGTGCGTGCGTCGTCCATTCAGATGTTGAAGCAAGGGACGCGCGGCTCGATCGTGGTGGTGAGTTCTCCGCACGCGGTGATCCCGATCCCGACGGCGATGGCCTACAACATGGCCAAAGCGGCGATTGATCACATGGCTCGGACGGCTGCGATTGAACTGGCCGCGAAGCGCATTCGAGTCAACATCGTCCATCCCGGCTGGATCGACACCCCAGGCGAACGAAAGTTTTTCAGCGAAGAGCAAATTGAAGTCGGCGGTCAAAAGCTGCCGTGGGGCCGCATGGGACAACCTGACGAGATCGCGAAGGCGATCAGCTATGTCCTCTCCGACGATGCCGACTACATGACCGGCAGCACACTGACGATCGACGGCGGAGTGAGTTTGCCGTGGTGGTCGAATCGGGGCAGCGGCGAGATGTAGTGAGAAAGTCGGAATTCGGAGGGCGGAATTCCGAAACGGTGAAAGATGGCACAGCCGGCCTTCCGAATTCCCAATTGTTAAACCCGGCAACCTGCGTCGCGTCTGCCAATCCGTTAAGGCTTCACAGCTTGGACAAGATGGTTAAGGCATCTTCTGGCGTGGGGTCGATGGAACGAGATGACTGAACTCCGGACGGAACCGGAGTCATCACGCACATCGAACCGCAGGAAGTACGCCGTGAACGGATTCAAACGCGCGTCGAGACGTCAGGCCGCCGTCGTAGGGCTGGCCGTCCTCATGGGAACGACTTTCCTGGGCTGCCACGCTGGCCCCCGGCTGTTCTCCAAGAAAGACCGCGATTCACACGCGGAAAAAAAGGAGCTCGCCGACAAGGGCAAGTTCATCAATAAGAAAAAGGTCCGCCCGGAATCCGACTATCGACGACTCGTTGAAGAGGACGAAGAGCGAATCGCCAAGAACGACGCCAAGACGAAGTCCAAAGCGAAACCGAGCGACTCGATTCGCAAACCCTCGAACGACGACAGCGAACGTGCGGTGGCGATTCGCAAACAGATCGATGACGAACTCAAGAAGTCCTCACGTACTTCCAAGACTACCACGACTCCCCCCAAAACCACGAAGCCAGCAGAGCAACCGCAGATCGCTCGACGCGACACGAACAAGCGGCCCGTGACTGACTTGCTCAATGACTCGAGGTTTGACGACGAGTTGCCGGACTCCCGTCCATCCGCGCCGAACGCCACCGCTAAAAAGGCAGTGACGAAACCGGCGACCACGGCCAAAGCCAAACCGGCTGACGAAGACCCGTTCAAGAGCGTGGTGACCACTTCGTCAAACACCAAACGTCCAAACGACAAAGTCGCGAACGTCAACTTCGACGACGAAGACCTCGACCTGGGACTGGACGACGAACTCACGGAAGAGGCGGAAGAACTCGCCGAAGCGAAAGCTCTTGCAGAAGCAAAAGCACTCGCCGCTCAAAAGAGCGCCGCGGCGAAGAAAGTTGTGGCTCCGTTGCGCGACCCTCGGACAACGCCAGCGGCTGCGACCGTCCAACGAAAGTTTCTTGAAGAAGTTGAAGAGCCGGAGACCGACGCGGTCACGATCGAAGAACCAAGTCCGCGAGTGGTGCAGGCGAAGGAGAAGGCTCGTGCCAGCCAGCCGCCGGTGAAACGTACAGCCGACGCAGCCAAGACCGTCGCTGGACAGGAAGTCATTGACCGACGACAAACCGCGCAGCAGACGGCCAATCAATGGCGGCGAGAATTGGAACGCGATGAGCTGGCAGAACCGGAACAAGAGCCAGTCGCTTCTGCTCCGCGAGTCGCCACTCGTCCCAACAGTGCGCCCGTGTCCAAAAGCCATCTTAGTCCGGCGAGCCTCGATGAATTCTCCCCCCCAGCGAAGTCTCAGGGAGCGGTGCTCAATGGCGAATTGATCATCGACACGAACAATCTGCCGTCGCGGTTCCAAAGAAGCTCGTCGAACCCCACCGGGACCAACAACTCCAACGGTTCGGCCGGTCGGATCAATTCCAACTCTGGTGCGAATATCGAAATCGCTCCCGGAGCGAGCCAGAATCGCCCACGACCTGCCGGGCAGATTTCGCTGCAAGCCTTGTCAGACGCAGAGAACTCGTCCGGCCTGACGACCGCTGATTACGAGTCGTCGAACACGGCGGATGAACTGGGCGGCTTGCCGTCGCTGAAGGTCGAGTCGGAATCCGAGACCGGTCCCAAGCTGGCGTCGCTGGAGATCGCTCCGGCCATTGCACCGCCTCCGCCAAACATGGCGGAACTTGCCCCGGCCATCGGTGCTGCCGAACCCCCGTCCGGCGCTCGTGGATGGAAACGGACGTTGCTGGTTCTGAGCGCGATGGTCTCGGCACTGGGGATCGGCTATTCCCTGCGACATCGATCGAAAATGGCGGCCGCTGAGGTGCCGAGCCCCCGTTCGGCATCTTCGGGGAGCCACCCGTAATCATCAGGAGTGATGGCCGCATCTTTGATCCATCCGGCATAAGGGGAACAGTGGAACGGGTCCTGTTCGCGGTGTCCGTGAAGTGTTTCACCGCGACGCCATTAGCGTGCGCGGGAACCATCTGATCCTCACGCCCACGCTGATGGCGTTGGGGTTAAACATTGCAACCGGGCATCAAGACACGCGCTTGGTCGGGCATCGCCAATTGCGTCCCGGAAAAATTTGGGAGCCGTTCGACTCGCGCCCGCAAAGCTGACCTATAGTTGTCCGGCTGGAGCGGCTGGACCGCTCGGCGTTTCTATCTGAAACCTCAGCGAATGCCGGAGTAACGAAATGGCCGACCCCTGGAGCCGCCCCACATTGCAAGACCTGCACGCCGTTTTGGAGAGCATCGAAAAGGTCGATCCCACGATCGAACGCTCGGCCGAACGCCTGGAATTATCCGTCCCGGCCGAGGTGGTCACGGCACGAGGCTCGGTCGTGCCGGCAATGACGCGTGACATCAGCCGCTACGGTATCGGGCTGTTGCACCGCGGTTCGGTGTCGGTCGGCGATGCGACCGTCAAGATGGCCAGCGACACTCGCGAGTATCGCTATCGCGTCGCCATCGAATGGTGCCGACCCGCCGACAACGGCATGTTCATGAGCGGTGCACGATTCCTCAGCAAGCTCGCTGACAACGAATAATGCTCATGGCGGCTTTGCGAGAGCACTCAAACGGGATCAAAGCCGGAACGTGCTAGCGTCCGGTTCGACCGCGACAAACCGGGGCCAGCGCCCTGAGGCTCTTGAGAGAACTTTTCGAGTTTCGGAATTTCCCGTCGGGCTTTTCGCCGGTCCGGTCCCGAAGACCGGTGAGACTATTCCGATGTTGCTTGGGGGCAACTCTGTTTCTTTCGCGGCTAAGGCAAACGGCGGGGAAACCACTTGGGAGCGCGGCAGAATCGGCTCGATAGAGATTGTGCAACGCGCCCGCATTGCGTCCGAGGCGAACCTTTCCGGCACAGTTGACTTGTCTCGAACAGTCAAACTTGCCGCTCGCCCGCGCAGTCGAGCACGCATCACTCGATCGCCCTACCGCCCTACCTGGCCGCAACATGCTTTCGACGTTCTACAAGAAGTACGGACTGCGCTTGCTGCTGCTCTCATTGGCGGCGTTGCCAATCTTTCACTTCTACGCCGAAGCGATCCCGTCAAATAACGATATCGAGGCGTGGTTGCCGGAGAACTCCGAGGTTCGACAAACCTACGAAGAGTTCAAGACTCGCTTCGGGGCGGAAGAGGTGATTCTGATCGGCCTCGATGCCAGTCTCGGCGACACGTTGATCGAAGGCATCGCGGGACGAGTCGAACGTCAACCTGGCGTGCGTCACTGCTGGACTCCCCAACGCATGCGCGACGTGATGCGCGAATTGAGCGTCGCTGACGCCGACATCAGCCAACGACTGAGCGGTCTGTTTGTCGCCCGCGATGGCAAGCGGATCGGGGCCGTCGTGATGTTATCGGAGCATGGAATTCACGACCGGGCCGGCACCGTGGCGGACATTCGCGAAGTCTTGAAGTACTGCCAACTCGATGGCCAGTCGGTCAACATCGCTGGCGCGCCGGTGGTCATTGCCGAACTCAACCGCTTGGGCGGTCGCGAAAACAACAAAGTCTTCTTCATTATCTCGCTCGCGATCTGTGCGGGCCTGGTCTACTACCAGCTCCGTGATTGGCCGTTGACCGGCATGATCATGGGACTGACCGTCTTCGCGATTCAGGGAACTGTCGCGATTCTGCGATTCTGCGGCGGCGAGATGAACTTTGTGCTCGACGCTTTGCCGGTCATGGTGATGGTCTTCACGCTCGAGGTCTCGGTTCACGTCTTACATTACTACGAAGGGGTGGACCCAGCTCATCCTGATCGCATCGGAACGGCGTTTCGTGCGGCCTTCTGGCCCTGCTTTCTGGCAGCGTTCACTGGAGCCATCGGCATGTGGTCGCTCTGCGCCAGCAATTTCATTCCCGTGCGACAGTTCGGCGGAGCGGGAGCGCTGGGTTCCGTGATGGCCTTTCTCGTGGGAGCGTTGCTGACTCCGGCGGTAATCGCGGTCTGTCCTCCGCGCCGTGCCATCTCCAGCAGTTCGCATGGCTGGTTCGAACCGGTCGCGGATTGGTTGCTCGTCCGCAGCCGCCAAGTGTTGGCGGTCGGAGCTGTGGCTGTTCTCTGCTTTGGGACCGGCATGATCTGGCTCCGTTCGCATCTCGAACCGCTCGGATTCTTTCCTAAAGACAACATCGTGCTGCGTGATGTGAAACGCTTGCAACAGGATCTCACGAACACGGACACGATCGAAGCGACCGTCGATTTCGGACGGACCCCCGAACTCGCAAGCCTGCCGTTCGTCGCTCGGTTGCGCTACGTGCAAGAAATGGAACAGAAGATCGCCTCTCATCCCGGCATCGTCCACACGATGTCCCTGGCGACGCTCTTTCCGAAAGAGATGCCGACCGGCTTGGAATTGACCCAAATGCTCGGTCGCGCTCAGAAACGGCAATCGGACAACGATTTCCTCGCCGGCGGCGAGCAGTACTGGCGGATCTCGGCTCACATTCGAGCGGACCGTCGCGGGCAGCAAGGTCAAACTTTTCAGGAGCTCGAAAAACTTGTCGGCGACGCGCCCATCACCTTTACGGGAATCGCGCCGCTCATCGAACAAGCTCAGCAGGATATCTATGCGGGCTTCCTGTCATCGTTCGTGTGGGCGTTCTGGTCGATCATGGTGGTCTTCATCATCGCCCTGCGATCCGTAAAAGCCGGCTTCGTAGGGATGTTGCCGAACCTCGCCCCCATTGCCGTCGTGTTTGGCTTCCTGGGCTGGATCGACTGCCCAGTGGATATCGGCATGATGATGTCCGGCAGCATTGCGATGGGCATCGCTGTCGATGGAGCCTTCCACTTCCTCGTGTGCTACGACGCGGCGTTCAAGGAATGCGGTTGCCGAGCACAAGCCACTCGCGAAGCGTACCTGAGAACCGGCCCTCCGATTTTCAACTCAACGATGATCATGGCCATCGCAATGTTGGCCCTGACCTTCAGCAGCTTTGGCCCGACCTCTCAATTCGGCTGGTTGATGGCTGCGACGTTGCTCGCCACTCAGTTCGGAGACTTGGTGTTGCTTCCCTGTTTGCTGGGCTTCTTCCATACCGCACGACTCGCCGAGTTGGCCGCGAAGGCTCGGCCGCTGACCAGCGTGCCACTGCAAGGCCCACATTTCTGGCAATGGCTGCGAACTCGTAACGGACTACGAATCTTCCAGGCGACCGAGGAAGATCCGATGGCGTAGCCTGTCTACAGAATTCCGTGTTGCGGGATTCGGCTTGGCCCATCGGATGTACGGACTGCTGTGACTGGCCGATTGCTGTGACACTGCCGGTTCTATCTGTCGATTAGAAGAACGAATTTGACTCTGATGTTTCCTGCCTTGCTCTCCAAAGAACCTAGTTGTGAATCCTCATTTACCGACTAAACTCCTGAGTGGGCGGTTGGCCTAGGAATTATGTCGGCCTATCGTTGGGAAGCACTGATCCCACCGCCGGATCCTCCTGCCATTCTTTCTCATCTACACCACACATGATGCGCTACCACATTTTGCTGACCGGAGCGACCGGCCTGCTGGGACGCTACCTCTTGAAGGACTTACTGCTGGCGGACGTGCCAGTGGCAGTTCTCGTCCGCGGCAGCCGCCGTCAATCGGGTACCGACCGCATCGAGAGCTTGATGGGGACTTGGGAAGACTTCCTCGAACAAGAACTGCCGCGGCCGTTCGTTCTCGAAGGGGATATCTGCGAACCGTTCCTCGGCCTCGATTCAGACGCTCGTCATTGGGTCGAACAGAACTGCGACAGCGTACTGCACAACGCCGCCAGCCTGAGCTTCGTCGCCACCAGTGAAGACAGCGAGCCTTACCGCTCAAACCTCAAAGGGACGCAACACGTCCTCGACCTGTGCCGCGAGACGGGCATCCGGGACTTCCATCACGTTTCGACCGCTTACGTCGCGGGACTTCGAACCGGCCGGATCATGGAAAGCGATCTCGACGTCGGACAGCAGATGAGCAACCCCTACGAAGAGAGCAAGATGGCGGCCGAGAAAATGGTCGGCTCCGCGAGCTTCCTCAGCCCGCCAACTGTCTATCGCCCCGCGATTATCGTCGGCGATTCCCAGACGGGCTTCACTTCAACGTTTCACGGCTTCTATGCCTGCCTCGAACTGGCACACACCTTGGTCTCGTCGATGGGCATGGCCGGCTCCAACTCGATTGGGACCGGCGATAAGAAGACACGCATCTCGCTCGACGGTACCGAGACGAAGAATTTCATCCCCGTCGATTGGGTCTCCGAAGTCATTTCGCATTTGGTCGCGCATCCCCAGCATCACGGTCAGACTTACCACCTGACCCCGCGCGAACGTGTCTCCGCCGAGATGATCCGCGACGTGCTCGAACACGCCTACGCCTTCAAAGGGACCGAGTTCAGCGGCTACGGCAAGCCACTCGAAAACCCCACCGAGATCGAGCAACTCTTCTACGAACAAATCCGCGTTTACAGCTCGTACTGGCGCGACGACCCCGAATTCGACACGAGCAATCTTAACGCCGCCTGTCCGCATCTGCCGTGTCCTACAATGGACCGCGACCTGCTCGACATGCTCTCCGCCAAAGCAATGTCGATGGATTTTCGATGGCGAGACAAGCCGGTCGCCAAACGCGAGAAGATCGCCACCGAATCGTAGGCTCGAATTCATTTCGTCCTGCGTTTCGATTTCTTGGGCAATGAACTTTTTGGCGAATGAGTCCAGATTGCGTCCATTCGCGCTCCACGGAATTCGCGCGGCCGAACTCATTGGACTGCCGCGCGAATTCCGTGGAACGCGAATGAAATACAGGTCTGCGGCGAGACCACGTCAGTCACTCCGTTTCGGATCTTCCCCGTATCGGATGCCGTTCCAAGTCATCCTCGCGAGGTAGACTCGCGGATCAACGTCGAAGTTGATGGACTCAACTCGGCCATCGGCAAGCGCAGCGTTGAAAACTCCCGTGTGATTTGAACTCGGCACAGGCGAGCGGCCGGGCAACACGCGTGGCTTGGGTTGAATCGCAAAGGGACCGAGCTTCGATGGCATCACATTCAAGCCAAAGCCGCCGTTTGGGCTCGGCTCGAACACGATTCGATCCAGATCAACCACCACACCAATATCGAACGTCTCGCGCGACAACCAATTCCGAGCGTTCGTATTCTCCGCAAGCAGCATCGTATTGGACTGGCCATCCCCCTCGGCAACATCCTCCAGCGTGAGTTGCGCATGGTCTTCATGTGCTCGCCAAAACAACCCCGTCGCGCGAGTGAGTCGTCGTTCGTCATCAGTCACGTTGCCATCGCGACCCCAATCGACGTCGACTGAATGCAGACGAGATTCACTAACCGAATCTGTCTTGGAGTCGGCAAGAAATCGCCCCCAGCCTGCATTTGCGACGTAACTCAAACCGAGGTGCTGACCGGTATTGGACACGTCCTTCGGGCAAGCCAGGACTTTGATAAGCAAAGGCGTTTTTGATCGCCGCCATTCGTTCTCCACAACGAGCGAATCCGCTTTCAACGCTCGATGAAGGGCGGCGGAGTCCAGATACGGTAACAGAGCAACTGGCCAACCAAATTAGCCATCTTCCAAAAGGGGAATTCGACCGTAATTTGCTGATGCGTAGCTCGTCGCCGCCAACGCGATGTTCTTGAGATTATTTTGACATCCCAATCGACGACTTAGAGTTCGCGGGGATTGAACTGCTGGTGCGATCATCCAAAACAGGAACCCGATAATGCAGATCGTGACCACCACATCAACACGAGACAGGCCAAGTCGGGAACACCGCAAGAACCGCGTGTGACGTTGCATGATGACAACCTCCGCATCGCTCACCCGGCGTTCGTTTGCAGAGTCTCCAGCGGCACCAGCGCGTTGAGGTTGCCAGACCGGAAACCTTCCAGGTCGAGCGTCACGCAGCGAAAGCCGAGCGAACGCAATTCGCGGGAGATGCGTTCAAACGTAGTCCGACTCAGCAACGGTGTGACTTCGCCGAGTGCAATCTCGATGCGTGCGAGGTCATTGGCTTCGCAGCGGACTCGAAATTCACGCAGGCCGAATTCGCGGCGCAGGAATGACTCGGCTCCGTCGATGCGAGCAACTCGCTCTGGTGTGACTGCGACTCCATAAGCGATGCGGCTGGAAAGGCAGGGCATCGCGGGCTTGTCCCAGCAGGGTAGCGACCAGTGCTTCGCGAGTTCTCGGACGTCGGCTTTCGTCAGACCGGCTTCGATCAATGGACTGTAGACGGAGTGCTCTTTCGCGGCAGTCATGCCAGGACGGTAGTCCCCTTGGTCGTCGAGATTGGCTCCGTTGCAAATTACGTCCGCGTTCAATTCGCTCAGTCGTGATTCAAGCCGTGAATACAACTCGGTCTTGCAGAAGTAGCAGCGATTGGCCGGGTTCGCGAGATAGCTTTCGTTCTCAAACTCCTGCGTTTCGAGCACGACATGCCGAATACCAATCAAGGCGGCAATCTGGCGAGCTTCTTCCAACTCACCCGACGCCAAGCTGAGGCTGACCGCCGTCACCGCGACCGCTTTTTCTCCGCACGCCTCGAACGCCGCGCGAGCCACGACCGCGCTGTCCACTCCCCCGGAAAACGCCACGGCGACTCGGCCGTACCCGGCAAGTCGAGCCAGCAAGGCGTCACGTTTGGTCTGAAGCTCGGACATGGTGGCCGGATTCCCGCAAGCTGGTACCAGAAGAAGAACAGCCGACGAACCGTTTCACGCTCTGGGCGGTCCACTTATACTCGCCGCGACGGTCTGACGACCATGATTTCCAATGTCTTTCCGCAAGGAACAGGACGATGCAACGCCAACTGGCTATTTTGGGAAGTGTGTTGATTTCCGGTCTGATCGTGGTCGTGACCACGGCTCCGGCGGCGATCACGCCCGATCAACGCAAAGAGCTGAATCAAATTAAGGATGACATTGGCGATGTGGCCAAACTCATCAAAGACAAGAAATACGACGAAGCGGGCAAGATGCTCGACGGCTTCACCGCGAAGGTCGAAAAGATTATCAAGGATGCCGACCTGAAACCGGGCGACAAGACGGTTGCTCCGGTGCAGATACTGATCGACAAGCAGAAACTCACGCTGCAAAAGCAAGGAGGAGTCGGCGCAGGGAAAGCCGACGCGGCCGATGTCAGCTTCATCAAGCAAATCGCTCCGCTCATTAACTCCAAATGCGTCAGTTGCCATGGCGACAACGCGGCTGGCCGGCTCCGCATGGATTCGTACGCGGAGATGAAAAAAGGAGGCAAAAGCGGCCCGTTGCTCTCTGCAGGCAATCCCCGCGCGAGCCTCATCATGACTCGGGTCTCCGCACCGAATCCGACGTTGCGAATGCCGAAAGACGCGGCGGCTCTGACCACCGAAGAGATCAACCTGTTGGGCAACTGGATCAAACAGGGAGCCAAGTTCGACAGCGACACCAATGACGAAGTGCTCAAGCTGTCTGAATTCGGCAAGCCCGCGACGAAAGCCCGCTCGAACACGCCGATCAAGATCGCCAAGGCCACTGGCAACGAGAAGGTCAAGTTCATCAAGGATCTCGCCCCCGACTTTGTCAACATCTGCGAACGCTGCCACAGCGGCAACAACCCGCGCGGCGGCTTCCGCACCGTCACCTTTGAAGACCTGATGCGTGGTGGTGATAGCGGTGCCGTGCTCATCGCGGGCAAACTCGATGAGAGTCGTCTGTGGGATTTGATTAACGGTGGGCCGCCGAAGATGCCTCCGGGACAGGCCCGTATCTACAAGAAATGGTATCAAAACCTCGAAACCTGGATTCAAGAGGGCTGCAAGTACGACGGCGACGACCCCAAGGTGCCGTTGCGGCGGCTCGTCCCCACCGAAGACGAACTCAAGATCGCGAAGCTGTCCAAGATGACCGCCGACGAATTCATCGAGATGCGCAAAGAACGAACGAAGGAACAATGGACCAAGGTGCTCGCCAAAGAAGAGGCGAATGAGTTGGCAACCTCCGACTTCTACTTCTATGGCAACGTCGATGAAGGACGACTCAAGCAACTGGCCGCCTGGGCCGACGAACACGCGAAGGCCCTGCGCGGCGCGTTCAAGCTGCCCGAAAGCACGATCTGGAAGGGGAAGCTCGCGGTCATCGTCTACAAGGACCGCTTCGGCTATTCCGAATTCAGCCAGACAATCGAGAACCGTGAGGTGGACCCGGCCATCTTCGGGCACTCCGACATCGGTGCGGGCCAGGAAGACGCTTATGTCGTTCTGCAAGATGTGGGGGACACCGCGAACTCGATCAATCCGGACACTCGGCTGAACCTGATTGACCAAATGACCGGTGCCTTCTTGAAGCGTGAAGGGAAGAAGTTGCCGGAGTGGTTAATTCGCGGAACCGGTCTGGCGATGGCGACCAAAGAGGTCGGCGGCGACAACGAATACTTGCGCAGCTTGCGTGCCGGTGCCGTTGATGCGCTGCGTGGAATCGAACAACCCGGCGACCTGTTTGCCGACGGGAAATTCGCACCGACCGACATGGCTCCGATCGGATTCACTCTCGTCGGCTTCATGATCAAAGAAGGTTCGCAGCCGAAGTTCATGCAATTCGTCGCCGCGCTGCAATCGGGCAAAGACCTGCGAGCCGCCGTCAATGACGTCTACAAGCCCGCCACGACGCAGACCCTCGCGACCGCATACCTCGGTTCGTTGGGAAATGCTCCCGCACCGACCAAGAAGAAAGCAAAGAAGTAGGGGCGAGGGGTGAGGGGCGAGGGCGAGTCACTGGCTCCCTCCTCGCCCCTCGCTCTTCACCCCTCGCCCCTCCTCCATGTCAGACATCGTTCTCATTGGCGGCGGAGTGATCGGTCTGTCGATCGCTTACGAACTCGCAACGCACGGGGCCTCCGTGCGCGTCCTCGATCAAAGCCAACTCGGCCAGGAATCTTCCTGGGCCGGCGCGGGGATGATCACGCCTGCCAATCCGAATCGCGCGCCGTCGCCGGAGTTTCGTTTGCGAGGCGAAAGCTTTGTTCGCTGGCCCGATTGGGCCGCACGCCTGACGGATGAAACCGGCATCGACACCGGATTCGCGCGATGCGGCGGGATCGAGATCGCCGCCGAAACCTCGGCTCACGCGACGAAGCTGCAATCCGAAGGGGTTCGCGCCGAGCGACTCAGTTCCCATGAACTGCGACAACTCGAACCCCACTTCAATCCCGAAGTTTGCGAAGCAGTCCATTTGCCGGACTACTGTCAGGTCCGCAATCCCCGCTTGCTCAAAGCCTTGCTCGCCGCTTGCGCCGCTCGCGGCGTCAAGCTTTCGCCCGGCATGCCGGTGATCGGCTTTGAGCAACAAGCCGGTCGCGTCACCGCCGTCCGCACACCAACAGAGATCATCTCCGCAGGTCAGTTCGTGGTGTGCAGCGGAGCCTGGAGCCAGACGGTCCTCGCCCAAGCGGGTTGTCAAATCTCCGTCGAACCAGTGCATGGCCAAATCGTGCTGCTCAACATGTTGCCGCTGCCGACGCGCCGCATCATTGAAGTCGGCTCGCGATACATCGTCCCGCGCGCGGACGGTCATCTCCTGGTCGGCTCGACCGAAGAATGGGTGGGCTTTAACAAGCGCAACACCGCTGAGGCGGTGGCCGAACTGATCCGTTTCGGATGTGAGCTGATTCCGTCGCTCAAATCCGCGCGACTTGAACGTTGCTGGTCCGGCCTGCGGCCCGGTTCACCCAACGGCCTTCCATACCTCGGCAGAACCTCACACACCGACAATTTGTTCGTCGCTGCCGGGCACTTCCGAGCTGGCTTGATGCTGTCGCCGATCACGGCGGTCTTGCTGCGTCAGCTTCTGCTCGGAGAGAAGCTGGCCTGCGATATGGACGATTTCGCGCCCGGTCAGGTTGTTTAACCGCACGCCGCAGGCACGCGCGTTTGACCGTGGGCATAAGCATTCAAAAACGCGCGTGCGTGCGGTTAAACGACCTTACTTGAAGAATGCCTGGCAAAGCTCTTCGATCACCGCGTCGGACATCGGCACGAGCGGTCCCAGCGGGCGGCTGTCGATCATGGCTTCGGCCGTGGCTTCCAAAACTTCCAGCCGGTCAAACGCATCGAGCACGCTGCTGCCGACGACCATCACTCCGTCGTTATCGAGCAGCATGATCGGCTGACTGAGCGTCATCCGCTCGGCAAGATCGCGACCGTCGCCGACTCGCGCGCCGAACGGCGAGCGTTGCACGTCCCGCAGCAGAATGAAACTTTCCGGGATCGTCCGCGAATCGAGCGTCGCCGCGGTCACGCTGAATGCCGTCGCGTTGACCGGGTAAGCGTTGATGATCGACTGCACGTCGCGCTGCCGCTGATAAATCGCGCGATGGCCGGTGGTCGAAGAACTCGGAGTCTTGCCCGATTCCGGCCGCCCGTTCTCGACCAGCACGATGTCTTCCAGTTCGATGCGACTCCGATCGACGCCGTGCGGAGTGATCAGAAACGAATCCTCTCCCAGCCGAGCCGACAGAGCGCCTTCAGTACTAATCATCAACCGCTGACGCTCGCTGCGACGGACGAACTCGCAGATTTGCCGCCGCAGTTCTTTCTCTTCGCTGCTGATCACCGGCCGATTTGAGCCGGGATCGGCCACACCAACCCGCAGCGCCAGTGCGGCCTCATCGAGACTCCGCACTTCACTAAGTTGCGAGGCTTTGATCATCGTTTTCGCAGCGAATTCCAACGTCTCAAATCGCTCGAACGCTTGTTGCAGCGAGTCGCCCGCGGTCACGACGCCATGATTCTCCAGCACGACACAATCGAACCCGCGAGCGAATGTCAGCGCGATGTTCTGGCCCAGTGCCGGACTGCCAGGCAGCGCGTAGGGTGCGAAACCAACTTCGCCGCAAATCCGCCACGACTGGTGCAACAGCCGCGTGTCAGGGACTCGGCGGCAAATGCTGAAGGCCACCAGCGCGACCGGATGCGCATGGACAATCGCACGCACGTCTGGCCGAGCCGCATAGATCGCCTGATGAAACGGCAATTCCGATGACGGCCGGTGCTTGCCGTCTGTCGAGCCGTCGGCACGCACGAGAATGATGTCGTCGCGTCGCAGACTTCCCTTGTCGACGCGGGCTGGCGTAATCCAGACGTCGCCGTTCTTTTCGCGAATCGACAGGTTGCCGCCGGAGGTTGTCGTCATCCGCGAGCGATAGATGCGCTCCATCGTCGCCAGAATCTCGTCTCGTGGATGCTGACAATTCATCGTGTCACCTCCTGCTCGGCCGGGCAGGTTGAAAACCCGCCCCGTGATTAACTCTTGCCGAGCTTCCAGCGCAGATACGCTTCCAAGAACTCGTCGATCTTGCCGTCCAGCACCGGCTGAGGATTGCCGACGCGCAAGCCGGTGCGAGCATCCTTCACGAACTGATCCGGGTTGAGCACGTAATGCCGCACCGGCTCGCCGCCGAAGCCGATCTTCGTCTTCGAGCCACGTTTCGCGGCGAGTTCCGCTTCTCGCTTATCGCGCTCGATTTGAAACAGCTTGGCGATCAGCATCTTCTTGGCGGTCGATTTGTTCTTCGTCTGAGATCGTTCGCTCTGGCACGCGGCGACGACGCCCGTCGGGATGTGCGTCAGCCGCACGGCCGAGTCGGTCTTGTTGACGTGCTGCCCCCCTGCCCCGCCCGATCGGTAGGTATCGACGCGCACGTCCTTTTCCCAATCGACATCGATCTCAACATTCTCATCGACTTCCGGCGTCACATCGACGGCGGCAAACGACGTCTGCCTTCGAGCCGCTGAATCAAACGGGCTGATGCGAATCAAGCGATGGACACCGATCTCGCCCTTCAGATAGCCGAAGACATAACTGCCCCGAATGGCAATCGTCGCGTTACGAATTCCCGCCTCTTCACCCGGCGAGCGATCGAGTTCTTCCGCGGCGAAGCCATGCTCCTCTGCCCAGCGCAGGTACATTCGCAACAGCATCTCCGCCCAATCCGCCGCGTCGGTCCCACCCTCACCCGCTTGCAGCGTCACATACGCGCCGCAGACGTCTTCGGGATCGCCCATCATCTCCTGCAATTCGAGCGCGGCGAGTTGCTCCTGAACGGACTCTACCAACTGCGCGAGTTCCCGCTCGCTCTCACCGGAGTCATCGTCCGCAGCGAACTCAATCAGCACCTGCATGTCGCCCGACGACGCCACCAGCGCAGAGAGCGGCTTGGCAATCGCATTCAACTGCCGCAGCTCGCTGACCATCGCGCGAGCATTGTCCTGGTTGTCCCAGAAACCGGTGCCAGCCATCGCGGCGTTAATCGTCTCGATACGTCTCTGCTTGCCAAGCAAGTCAAAGAGAGTCCCGCAGCGTTAAGATGCGGGCCTGAACGTCATCGCATTTTTCGCGAAGCGTGTGATCCATTGGAAAGTTCCTCGCCACGGTGGTTCAAAGGACGGGAACAAATAACGGAATCACAGGACGAATGCGATGGCTGTTACGCTCGGCATCAGCAGAATCGCATTTTCGAGAGTCAACGTAGCCATCATCGCTCCGCGTGATGAGCCGAATCTCCAACCCGCGCCGATGAAGCGTTCCGCTCGTCACGCCGAGCAATGACGGCTCTGTGACTCATAGCCGTGCCCCGTATTGCTGCTCATAGTACTTGCGATACTCGCCCGATTTGATGCGGTCGATCCACGCGGTATTCGCGAGATACCAGTCGATCGTCTCGCGCAGGCCGTCGCGAAAGTTGTACTGCGGCTTCCAGCCCAATTCCGTCTCGGCCTTCGCGCAATCAATCGCGTAACGCAGATCGTGCCCCGGTCGATCGGCCACGTACTTGATGAGCGTCTTGGGTTTGCCGAGCGACTCCAGCAGCGTCAGCGTCAGATCGATATTGCGGACTTCGCTGTGCCCACCAAAGTTGTAGACCTCTCCAACTCGGCCGCGTCGCAGAGCGGCGTCGATGCCTCGACCATGATCGAGAACATGAATCCAATCGCGCACGTTCTCGCCGGTGCCGTAGACCGGCAGAGCCTGATCCTTCAGCGCGTTCGAGATGAACAGCGGAATCAGCTTCTCCGGAAATTGATACGACCCGTAATTGTTCGAGCACCGGGTGATGACCGCCGGAAACCCAAACGTGTGAACGTAACCGCGCACCAACAGATCGGCTGCCGCCTTCGATGCCGAGTACGGACTGTTCGGTGCCAGCGGCGTTTCCTCGGTAAAGAAACCTTCGGCACCGAGGCTGCCGTAAACCTCATCGGTCGAGACTTGTAGATACCGAGGCGTCCCGACGGCACGGCACGCATCCAACATGATTTGCGTCCCGACAATGTTGGTCCGCACGAACGGCCCGCTGTCGAGGATGCTCCGATCGACATGACTCTCGGCCGCGAAGTTCACGACAAGATCCGGCTGGTGATCCTTCAGCACGCGATCGACGAACGCTCGATCGCAGATATCACCGTGCTCGAAGACGTATCGCGGATCACTGGCGATGTCGGCCAGATTCTCCGGGTTGCCGGCATACGTCAGCTTGTCGAGGTTGACGACTTTCTGATCCGCGTAGGTCTGTAACTGCCAGCGAATGAAGTTCGCTCCGATAAATCCACAACCACCAGTCACCAAAAGCGTGGGCATGAGTCCGTTCCCTCTTTGTCCTGTGTAATCTCGAGCGAACATGACCGCGCGACCCGGCAGTCAATCCCCAAGTTGCCGCGAGTGGTATCGGATATTCGATCCTCGGTCGAGATGAGCGGAACGGTAGTCATTTTGAAGTGGGGACCACACAAAGCCCTTCTGTTTTCCTCTTCGTTTCGTCGCTTCGCTTGCTTGAAACCGTTGCCAAATGGTGGCGGCAGCAAGCGACTGGAAATCGGACGGGGGTTTTTAATAAGGATTGCCGAGTAAGGATTGAAGAAGTGAGATGGAGCACAATTGGTGTGGCCCTCTCCCTTCGTCAATCCTTACTCGGCAATCCTTATTTTCTGTTCCACTTCACCAGGCTCTCGCCGCTCGTGCCCATCACATCGGCGCACTGGCTGAGACGGATACTTTTTCCAGAGAGCGTCCTGCTGCGACAGCAAGCACATCAAGAAGCGCGAGCCTTTTCCGGAAACGACGATTCGCAAATGCTGGCAGCTTTCGCAAAGGCTGACGTCATCGCTCATGGCGTCGGCTGCTTTCGCCAATACAGGGCCGCGGAGGCGAGAAAGATCACCCACTCGCCAACCGCCAGTTGGTAAGTCATCCGCTGGATGTCGCTGTAGAGAAAAAAGCCCACGCCCCGAAACAGGACGAGGCAGGCATGAATCAGCAGGCACGCCAGCAGCGAGGATTCCAACTGTTTCGGACGCCAGAGCGGCCACAGAAAGATGCAGGCCATTCCCATTTCCAATCCGCCATACACGGAGAGGAACTCCGACTGCCCCGATCCCGGCCGGAGATCAAACCCCACCAGCGTCGAAGTCTCTGCCGGCTTCACCGAGCACCAAATCGCCAGATAGGCGTAGAGGATTCCCACTGCGGCTAAAAAACCTCTGGTCATACACACTCCGATTGTTGGCGGATGTCGCTTTCGCGTGGAACGAGTAACGAAGAGGTGCCCGACGAATTGATCTTTCGCGAGGCCATCGGTGAGGCTCATTGAAATGGACGATAACCGTACCGCGACCGTTAGGGAGCGGCCCGCGTTGGCCGCTCCCTAACGGTCGCGGTACGGATATCGTCTCAACTCACTCAAAACGGAAACTGATCATCGAGCGGAGAAGCCGACAGTTCGACCAGGAATCCAGACAACCGCTCGGCCACTTGCTCAAAGAGGGCACGCCCCTTTTCCGCCGAAGCCTGATGCGGATTCCCGGAGCCGCTGTTGGTCGTCAGCAGATGCCACGGCCGGGTGATTGAAACCCACCCCTTGTTGACCGCATCGAACCGAGTCTTCGCGACGGCACCGGCATCGGCCGCCAGCTTGCCGGTGACGGGATCGGTCGCGACGAGATGCGGCTTCAAGAACTGAATCAGCGAGGTTTCCATTTCGCCGGCGTGATCGTCGGGGTTCTCAAAAATCTTCGGGCCGAGGTCAGCCGACAGGCCGCGATACCACTCGCACAAGAACAGCTTCACCGGCGTCTTGTCGGTCAACTCGCGGAGCACCGGTTTGAAATCATTGCCTCCGTGGCTGTTCACGATCACGAGTTTCAGAACCTTATGCTTCGCCAGCGAATCGACGATGTCCTTGATGACTTGCATCAGTGTGGACGGGTTGAGGTTCATCGCCAGCGGAAACTCCATCATGTTGGTCTCGGTGCCGTAGGGCATCGTCGGCAACTGGACCACCTTCGCCCCGCGCTGCCACGCCAGCTCGCACGCTCGCGAGCTGATCGCATCCCCCTCGTAGTGGTCGGTCCCATAAGGCAAATGCAGGTTATGCGGTTCGGTCGCCCCCATCGCCAACACGGCGACTTGATACGGGTTGGCTTTGACGAAGCCGTAGTTGATCTCACTGAGCAACCAGGGACGCGGAGCGGGAGAGGTCATGATGTTGATCCTGTTGGTTTGAGATCCATACTGCGGCCGTCAGGGAGCAGCCATCGTGGGTTACGAACCGGGCCGCTCCCTGACGGTCGCGGTACGGCTATTTCACTTCTGCCGGCTTATAGATCGCCGCGTGCCGAATCGGCGTCTCAAGCACGAGCAGGCTCAGCGCGGTCAGATACAGCCGACCGGCTTTCGCGGCGTATTCTTCGTTTGAGCCGGGAGGCTTGTTGGGATTCCAACTGCCACCGATTTCACCGCCTCCGGGATTTTGGTTTTGCAGGATTAACTGGCTGGTGTGCTGATACCACTCCTGCCACTCCGGCCCGCCGACGTTGTGCAGCACCTGAGCGGTGTAGTACCAGGCATAAACGTTGCGCCGGCCCGGAGCCCACGTCGGACGATTCGCCTCCGAGAGCAAGTATGCAACCGCATCGCGCTGCGACGGATGATCCTTCGGCCAACCGAGCCATTGTCGGCAGAGCAAACCCTCGGCGGTCATCGCGGGCGAAACTTTTTCCAGCGGATCGTTCGGCTGATACTTGTAGCGCGCGCCGTTTTGTTCGGAGACCGTTTCGAGAAACAGCGTCGCGCGTTCAAAGTTATCCATCGGCACATTGAGCTTCGCGATCCGCGCCGAGTGCAGCGCCATCAACGCCCAGCCGGTCACGGAGAGATCTCCCATCGACTCGCCCAATTGCGGCTGATACCGCCAGCCACCATCACGAGGATGCTGCGAATCGAGCAAGAACTTGATCGCTCGTTCGCACGAAGATTTCAAACTCGGATCGTGGGTCAATGCGTAGGCTTCGCACATCGCGATCGTTGCCTGCGAGTGAGCATAGAACGCGGTCTGTCGTCCCTGTTCGACGTGATCGTGATAATCACCGCTCGCTTTTTGGATCGACTTGAGGAACGCGACCCCTTTCTCGACAACTCGCGCGTGCTGCCCTTCTCGCGGCGTGTGTCCGTCACCGAGAAACGCCAGCAACGCCAGTGCCGTCGCACCGGCGTCGGTGCGAATCGTGGACTCGCCGGGATCGGGATAGCCTTCGTGCAACTTCCAGTTGCCCCCCTTCTCTTGCTGCCGCACAAGCCAAGCCAAACCCGCGCCGATTCCCCGTTCGCTCTTGTCGATCTTCAAGTCTTGCCAGATCACGGCTCGGCCTTCGCCAGTGCGTGCCGCCAATGCTCCGCCAACTTCGACCGGCTTCGCCGCGTTCTCGCCGGGACCGGGCTTCGCATCGTCCGCCTTCGGCTCTTTGTTTTTCGCTTTGGCTTCACTCACTCCGGCAGTCGTCTTCACGGGCCCGATCTGCGTCTCAATTTTGACCGGCTGAGCCATCGCCTCTTTCGCAGCCGCCGAAGGAATCGGAGTCCACCCCACATCCAAAATCGCCGGCCGCCCCTGTCCGCTCATCGGCAGCAGGTACAGCGCGAAAATCAGTAACAACAAACCATGCAGACCCAGACTCGTCAGAAACCCTTCGCGATTCGTCTCCCACTGATGCCGCAGCCGCTCTTTCCAAGTCATCTGCGACTGCGTTGCGAATTCATCGGGGTTGAGCGTCAAAAAGAATTGCGGCACGCTGGCCGCCGCTCGCTTTGTGCGAACGGCGGGCTTGCTCGCCTTGGCTTTGGGTGCGGCCGTCGGCACCGGCGCATTCGCTGGGATTGCCTTCTCGACGATAGTCGCCTCGTCCGCACCGGCTGCCGGACGGCGAAACCATGCAGGCTTTTCAGGTGACGGCGGTTGAGAAGAGGGTTCAGACATGGTGCGGGATCGTAATGAAAAGCCGTCCGGCTGGCAGCGACCGCGCGACCAAGAATCAATCAGGCCGACGCAACCGTTCGACGAACTGTTGGTGTTCTTCGCTGGCGATCCCACGTTGCAGAACCTCCAGCACGCGCGGCATCTCGCCCTCAACTAAGGCTTTTGGATCGAGCCACAAACCAGGAAAGGCTTCGCTGCGAACGATTCCCTCGGCATCGGGCGACAGCAGTTGAAACTCACCACCGCGCCAGACAAACCAATCCACCGCGAGATCGAGAACCCTCCACACCAAGTACTCACGAGCTTGATTGCGCCGATAGACCCGCAGCTTGCGGTTCATGTCGATGCTGGCAGTGCTCGACGAAACTTCGGCCACGAACTCCGGCGCGCCGACAATAAAATCGTCAGCACTCATTTGGACCTGACCGCCGCTGGCCGGGTCGATAATCAAAGCGGCATCTGCCTGCGGTTCGTTCTCCATGTCCAGACGCAACGAACCATTGTCGCCCGCATGCACGCCGGGCGTGTAAGTTCGATAATAGACCAGCCATCCCAACAACTCCGCATGAGGCACGGCGTGTTGCATCCAACGAACGGGTGATGGCATGTGGACGATCCCTTCAATCAGTTCGGCCTTCTTCACATTCGGCATCGCCTCGTAACGCTTCTCGAATTCGTCTCGCGTTAATTCGTCACCGGGTTCCAGTGGCGCGATACGAGTTGACCGGCGAGGTGCCGATTTCGACACAGGAGTCAGCGTGCTTTGCGGAGCCATGACTTCACTCTCCCAAACGAGCCGAAGATGGAATCGAATGCGTTTCCGCACCCGATGCCATCTTCGGCTTCACTCACCAATCTCACCAGTCCAAATCTGCCGACCACACGCAACTATCGCGACGTGCGGAACGGCCCGGCCGGCAGTCCGGCGGCGTTCATCAGGTTCGGTTCGGCGAGCTGATCCCAACCGAAACGCACTGCCGCCGGTTCGGCGATCTTGTCGCTGCTGACCACGACGCTGTTGCCGTCGATTGTGACAGACGCTTCGACGAAGTCACCCTCTTTGCCTGCGATCGTGAACCAGGAGAGCGGCTTGTCGTCGCGGGACTTCAAGCCTCCGCCGACGTGATCGAACTCGATGCGGACCTTGTTCCCTTCGACTTTCATCGACTTGTAAAGCGGGCCGGAGTAGACGAGGTCGGACTTGCCATAGGTCTTGGCCAAGGCCCACAACGCGAGACGCTTGCCGACGTCTTGCTTGTTCTTCGGGTGGATGTCATCCAGGTTGGTAATGTCGGTCGTAACCGCCATGCCGGTGTTCTTCATCGCCAGCACTTTGGTTTGAGCTTCCCAAATCTGCGGCAGCAAATGAGCCGGGTCCGTCATCGGCGGTTTGACGTACTTCCACGGCGCGAGTTGCACATACAAAAACGGGAAGTCTCCCTGCCCCCAGACGCTGCGCCAGCCATTGATCAGCGCGTGCATCCGTTGCTCGTAGGCGACCCCTTGTCCGCGGTTCGATTCTCCTTGATACCAAATCGCTCCGCGAATCCCGAACGGCACCAGATGGTGGACCATGCCGTTGTAGAGATGCGACGCACCACCCGCTCCGGCCTTGGCTCCTTCCGGCTTCGCCTGTTGAGCTTTCACTTGCTCGGCGATGGGCTTGAGCGACTCGACCGATTCAAAACCAGCGATCGGCGTCCACGGCTCGATCGCCGTGCCGCCCCAGGACGTATTGATGAGTCCGATCGGCACGTTCAACTCTTTGTGCAGATGCCGGCCAAAGTAGTACGCCACGGCCGAGAACTTTGAACTCGTCTCTGGCGAGCACTCCGACCAATCGCGATCGAGCACGACCTCTTGCGGCACCACAGCCGGCGTCTTGCGGACGTGAAACAAACGGATGTTGGGATACTTGGCCGCCGCAATTTCCTCCTTCGGATTCGCTGAGGCCGCAATCGACCACTCCATGTTCGACTGCCCCGATGCGACCCACACTTCGCCGATCAGCACGTTGGTCAGCTTGATCTCATTCTTTCCTTTGACCACGACTTCGACCGCACCGCCGCCGGCCGTCATCTCCTTCAGCTTCACTGACCACTTGCCGTCGGCACCGGCCTTTGCCGTCGCCTTATTGTCACCGATCGAGACCGTCACTTCCTCGCCCGCTTCGGCCGTGCCCCAAATCGGAATCGCCTGCTTCTGCTGCAAGACCATGTTGCTCGCGAGCACCTTCGGCAACTGCACGTCGGCCCGAGCGAACCCACTCGATGCCAATAATCCCGCCAACACGGCACCTGCACACCAACCCATTCGACTCATGCTGTCTCCTTCACGATGAGAATGCCTTGGAAGAGAACGCCGTACCGCGACCGCGTGGGATCGGTACGACAAGAAGGGGGGAATTCGTAAGACCCGCTGCATGTGACGTCAACGCACTAGATGCGGTTACAGAACCTAGCACGAAGCGCGAGCGAGTGGTCAAATCACCGTCAGATCAACCACTCGCTTGCGCGTCGTGCTGGTTTCGAAACCGCTTCTAGCGTTTTACGGCACCGAAGGCGGCGTAGCACGAGTGCTTGTGCAAGACCTCGACCTCGCTGAAGCCGACCTCTCGCAGCAAATCGAGTTGATACGCGACCGATCTCGGCGTGTCCTCTTCGAGGATGCGAGCGAACATTTCGTCCCGAAACGCCTCGCTCTCCAGGGCCGTGAGGTACTCGCCATAACGCCGCCAATGGATCGCCTGCACTTCCGGGAGCGAGCTTTCGACGATGTCAAAGATCCAAAACGAACCGCCGGGCTTCACCGCATCAAAAAGCTTTTGAAAGACCGACCGCCATTCGGACTGGGCACGCAGATGGTGCAGCACGGCGGACGCGAGAATAATGTCGAACCGCTGCCGTTCCAGGTCGAGTTCACGAATGTCCGAACAAATCGCCGTCACGGTTCCGGTGGTCTTCGGCCGAACTCGTTGCTGAGCGCTGTCGAGCATCGCCTGGCTCAGGTCGGTCAGCGTGACGTTGAGGTTCGGCATCCGCTCCAAGAGCTTCAAGGTGTAGTTGCCTCCTCCACATCCCACGTCGAGCATGTCCTGAGCATGCGGCGTCGTCACGGCGGCGGCCTCCGCCACGAGACTCAAACACAACGGCGAATCGAAAACGGCGGCCTGTCCCGTTTCCAGATTCGTGTAACGGTCGATTTCCGAATCAAAACGCCGTCGGATCTCTGCAACGGTGGATTTGTGTTGGCTCATGGTGCTCAATCTTCTAATTGTTTCTGGCTCGTGTCGGGAGCCAGCCAGATGATGACCAACCCCAGAGCAAAGCAGAGACTGGTAGCTCGGCCGATCTTGGCGTAGTCGCCGCCGAAGTAGGCCGTCACGAAGCTCGTGGCGAGGAGAGTCACGGCAGTCAGCACGCGACCAAAATTGAAGCTCACCCCCGCGCCGGTGGAGCGGACTCGCGTGGGAAACAATTCCGGCAGACAGAGCGGCAGCCAGCCGAAATAGATGCCGCTGAAGAATCCCACCGCACCGACGCCACACAGAAACAACGTGCGATCGGCGGGGGACAGAAACCAGAACGTGTATTGGGCACAGACCAAACAGAGCAGGCTGGCCAGAAAATACGCGCGGCGGCGTCCAAGCTGGCTGGCGATCCAACCTCCCAGCAAACTGCCGATGATGCCCGCAAACGACCGCGTTTGCTGCACGTTCGCCGGCAGTTCTTTGTCGGGCGGACTGAGTGATTCCCCCACCTCACCCGCCCACGGGACCATCCAGTTCGCGCTTCCCCAACCACCGAACAGTGGGATCGTCGCCAGAGCAATTCCCACCAGCGTGACCTTCAGTAACGGCGAACGAAAAATCTCACTCATCGCCGGTGCCGGCGGTTGAGTCGCCGTGTCCGCCTCGCGACGAGTTGCCAGCCAGCGTGGAGACTCTGGAACGAAGAGCAATGCGAAGACTCCCAAGACAAACGGAACCGCGCCGATCACCGGCAGCCAGCGCCATGCCAGGAACGATCCATCGACGCCGACCTGCCAGCCACTCGGCAAGTAGTCGCCGGAGAACGAACCCCACAACGGCCACGCCGCGACGAGCGTAATCTTGGCCCGCAACGTCGAGACCAGAAAGATGCCGATGTTCGCCGACGTCCCGATGACTCCCGCTGCTGCTGGCCGAGACAGACTGGACCACGCCTCGGAAACCAACGCCACGCCGTTGGGCCACATCCCGCCGACTCCTGTGCAGGCCAGATACCACAGCACCAACAACTGCCAAGGAGCTTGCGACAACGACGCCGCTCCCGCCATCACCGAGTAGGTGAGGATGCTCCACGCCATCGCCTTCGACCGGCCGAAGCGATCTCCCAGCCGACCGAAGATCAGACCGCCGCTCGCCGCGCCGAATAGAAACGCGCAGGTCAACCAGGCAAACCAACTCGTGACGAGCGACTTCATCCCCTCCCATTCCACCTTCTCGGCCGGAGACATCGTGGGACTCGCCGTGCTCTTCTTCGGCACCTGCTTGATCAGTTGTTGATACCGAGCAACATTCAACTCCCCCGTCCGTCCGAGCAAATCCACCGCCGCCGGCTGCATCGCCAACGACGAGATCGACAGATGAAACCCCGCGCAGAACCAGCCGAGAAACGCGCAAATCAAAATCAGATATCGGCCAGCCGGCAACAACGTGGGAGGAGCAGAATCATTCATGAGGTTCATCATCCTCCGGCCAAAAGCCGTCAGCGGATCGCCGTGAGCCGACATACCGTTTTTATTCGCTTCAAAAAAGGTATCTCGGCAGACGGCCATCGGCCAACGGCCAACCAAATCGTCATTCACCGAGTGCTTGACGCAGTTGCGCAACTTCAGTCTTCAACGTGCGGCTGAACGTCGCGAGATCGGAGCTGTGCATCACCAGATTCCCGCCCGCCTTCGACCAGGTGATTTCCTGCTCAAGCCCCAACCAGAAATGGATGCCGGCTCCGACGCCATGCTCGCGAGCGATCTTGAAAATCTTTCGGACCGCTTCGTCGAAGCGCGGATGATCGTATTGCTCCGGGATGCCCAGGTTGCACGACAGGTCATGCGGGCCAATGAGCACCGAATCCAAACCCTGCACCGAACAAATCTCGTGCAGGTTCTCCATCGCCGGGATGCTCTCGATGTTGGCGATCAGAATCTTGTCGCCATTGCGCTTTTCGAGGTAGTCACGCAACTCAGACTCCAGCGTGTTGCGGTCGCGCAGCGCCTCCTGCAATCGGCGTCCCTTGAGCGGCCGGTACTTCACCGCTCCGACCAAACCGCGGACTTGCTCGGCAGTCTCGACATACGGCCCGATGATCCCACCCGCTCCCGCGTCGAGCGCCTTGCACGCCTCGAACGGATCGTTGCAAGGAATTCGCACGACTGGAGGCAAACCGGACGCCTGATACGTCTGACAAATCCACGACAGCGTTTCGCGGCCGATGGGAGTGTGCTCGGTATCGACAAAGACGAAGTCGATCCCCGATTGCTTGACCAGATTCGGCCACAACGGCGACGTGGACACCATCGCCGAAGAATAAACTCGCTTGCCTGCGTGCAGTGCCTGAATGATTTCGCGTCCGTTCATGGAGCCTCCCGTAGGTCAGCCTTTCCAGGCTGACCCGAATGGTATTCGACGTCGTTCGTTAATTCGGGTCAGGCTGGAAAGCCTGACCTACTTCACTTCCACAGACTGCCCCGTGCGGCATGATTCGAGAGCCGCCGCCACCGTCGCATAAATCGCTCGGCTGGCACGAGCATCGAGAATCGTCTCGCCCCCCATGTCGATCGCCTGAGCAAAGTTGTCCGCCAGCAAGAAATCGTTGTCGTTGGCGATTCGCCGCTGACGAAATTCTTTCACCGGTTGCCCACGGTAATAAACGCCGACCTCCGGCCGCGACTCGCTCACGACAAGCGCCCCTTCGCTGCCGAGCACATGCAGCTTGATCTCGCCCCCACTGGGATGACTTGCCGCCCCGATGCGACCGATCGCCAGTGAGGCGATCGCGCCGTTGTCCAATTCGAGCGTCACGCTCGCCAAATCCTCCACGCCGTTGTCGGCATTGAGCTGATGAAAATGAGAGGCCGATCTCGCAAAGACACGCCGTACTTCGCAACCCGTCAGCATCCGCAGATAGCCCAGTGGGTAAATGCCTTCAATGGCCAACTCACCCATCGGTTCAACGCCAACGCCGCCATCCGAACCATCCACATGCGCGGCGATCAACACCGCCTGCCAATCGAGCGGCGGATACCCCGGCAACCGGCTCCCCTTCGGCAGCCCGGCATCCTTGGCGAAATAGAAATCCAAATGCACCGCATACGGCTGACCGATCGCTCCCGCAGCGATTTGTTCTCGCGCATGGACGACCGCCGGGATGAAATTGCGATTCCACATCAGGAACTTTACGCCGCTCCGTTCGATCGCCTCGACCAACCGATCCGCTTCGCTCCGCCGCGTTGTCAACGGCTTGTCCTGCACGATGTGCTTGCCGAGCGCCGCCGCGCGAACGCTCAAATCGACGTGACGTTCGGCCTCCGGGCTGACGATCGCGACCTGCACGTCGAACTCACGCAATGCCCTCTCGACATCGCGGACGTAAGGAATCTGATGAGCGTCGGCAAACTGCTGGTTCCGCTCGTGAGCCCAATCGGGAATCTGCGGATCATCGGCGACGACCACCAACTTGAACCGAGGATGCGTCGCGACGCCACGCGCGACGTAATCGTGCTTGACCGTGCTGAGCACCGCACAACGAAATTGCGTCGTAGCCGAACTCGTTAGAGTTCGGACCGAAGTCTCACGACTTCGGCTACGGGTCTCATCGCAATCCGTTCCTAAAGGTTTGTTCGATGCAAACGACTGCCGTACCGCCTCTGCCACCTTCACCACGTTCTGCCAATCCGCGACGTGCGCGGCGACATCGCCGCCCGCCTGCAACGCCTCGATGGTCTCTTGAACCAGCGCCGAGTGTCGCCGGCCAGACTCATCAGCTCGCAGCGTCTGCGGACGGCCGCCGCGAAAGACCAACTGCATGTTTTGTTGATCGTCGGCATACGCGGCTCCGGCGGAGCCGATCACCGACAGCGATTGGTATCCCTCTCCCGGCGGCAACCGATCGGCGAAATCGAGCAACGCCATCGCACCGCCCGGAAATCCCAGATGCACTTGCAGAAATCGACCGCGTGACTGACCGAGTTCTGAATCGGACTGCTCGACCGCATAGACGGAATCCGGCGATCGCCCCACGAGCCACAGCACGACATCGAGGTCATGCACCAACGAGGCCGGCAATCCGAGAACCTCATCCACCGAAGCGGCATCACGCGGCTCCCAGCGATGAACTCGCACCAGCCCGACGTCGCCGAGTTTTCCAGAATCGAGTTGTTGTCGAATGAGCTGCCGCGATGGGAGAAAACGATCGGGATTGATCACGATCTCGCGTGTCTCTTCACCGATATGGTTGATGGTCACTCGAATCATGCTGCCGTCTTCGGAAGAGCGATTGTTACCCAACGAGAAGTCCATTGGAGTTTGGCGAACACCTCGGTGTCCGTCGAGTTGCCCCGTCACTTCTTGGCTTGATCAGCCGCAACCTCTTGGGCCATCTCGATGAGTTGATCGAGCAGCTTGTCGGACGCATTGATCTCCAGCCGATTCGTGCCAAGCCACGTCTCATAGCCGCCAAATTGATGCTGCCTCGGAGTCGGCAAGTATCCGAAGTAGCCGTGAGCCAGTTCGACCATGAACGAGTTCGGCAACGGCGAACGGCGTTTGAAGTCGAGGCCGATCTCGACGAAGACTTCGCACGGCATCGTCCCGATGCAGACGTCGCCGATCCGCAGAATGTGGAGCGGGATCGTCGTTGTTTCGGGGTACTGCGCCAGCCGTGTGATTCGCTCGGCGTAGATGAACGACAAATCCTGTTTGCTCTTCGGCCCGGCAGCGAGCGTCTCTTCGGTCCACTTCCTTTGTTCGGGAGTCGGCTTTCGCCACACGATGGCCGGCTCACGATAGCGGGCTGCCAAAGTCAGGTTGTCCTGATACTTCAGCTTGGCCATTGCGCCGTGAACTTTCGCGGCGACGTCCTCGGCGACGAATCGGATTTGCTCGTAAGGCTTCTTGCCCGGACGCGGATTGCGGAAGTTGATGTTGTTGATGTCGCCGCTCGTCCCATTCGCCATCATCGCCACGAACGGCGGGCGATCGACTCCCTCTCCCCCGCTTCGGGAGAGAGGGTCGGGGTGAGGGGGCTTCGTGGCGGGATCAACCTTCGTCGGCCCGCTCACCCTTGCCCTCTCCCCCGATGCGGGGGAGAGGGAACTGGCGGCATCGCCCTCGATCAGCCGCTTAAGCTGCTCGCTGAAGACGCCGTAGTAATCGGCCGAGATGTCTGCGGAACCCACGCCTCCCACATAGTGCAGCGAGTACGCCGCAAACACAGAGATCATTGCTCCGTTCGGTTCGCGCACGGCGATGAACGAGACCGTCGGATCAATCGGCCCGGCAGGTTCGACGAGATTCGGGCTGCCGGCCGGAGGATTCATCTTCACGAGATCGCTCGTCCCGAACGGGTTCGCCGGCACGGTCCCCGGCCGCATATGCCAGCGGCGGTTGAAGACATGCTCTGGAACATCCACCGCCCCAAACGCGACCTGAGCCGGCCGCAAGTTGTTGACGGCACGGGACACGCCATCTGCGATGCGTCGAGCCACGAAACGCTGATACTCATCCAACGTCTGTTCGGGTTTCAGCCGATCCTTCCCCAACGCACTGGTGGCCGAGTGCGTGTGCGTCGCGCTGACCATCACGCACTCTGGTGGAATGCCGACCGACTCCTGAATCATTTTCCGCGCTTCTGAGCTGACGACTCGCTGAATGCCCAGCAGGTCGCACACCACCAACGCCAACTTCGTCTTCCCGTCATCGAGCACCAGGCATCGAGCATGCAGCTCGTCATGGATGTGCTGAGACGGATACGGGACAAAGCCGCCAATGATCTCTTGCCCGATCTCTGGAGTAATGTTGCTCGTCGCCGCGCCGGCCTTGAGGCCATCGGCCTTCACAACTGCGGTGGCAATGAAACACAGAAGACACACCGCAACGCCGCGCAACCACAAAACGGACACAGGCGAGCGGGGCGGCGTCAGCCCCCCGGTGATTTGGCCACAGGACCGGGGGGCTGACGCCGCCACGTTCGCCAATTGTTTCGAATTTTGTTGGTCCGGAAATAATCCCAAACTCATGCGCATTGAAGTGTCCTTCACAAGTAGTCTCAGTGTGCATCAAGAACTTTAGTAACGATGTCTTCGCTGCCTTGTGCCAATTCTCATTCAACGGGAGCGACGCTCGGCGATCCATCTGCCTTGGCTGGAATCGCCGGATCGACTGGTGCTACGGGCTTCGTTTCGGCTCGCACCGTGTTGGGATCGAAGGCTCCGGCACCGGTCGGCTGTTCGGGATCGGCATTCTTGCCGCCAGCCAGTCCCCCATCGAGCGTGGTGGAACCGGACGGCTCGTGCAGTTCGCGAACTTTCGTTAGCAAGACCTGCAACTGCTTCTCCTCTGCCGAACCAATCTGCCGAGGCTGCTTGAGCATCTTGCGGAAACAATCGCGGCCAATCCACAAGAGCAGCAGTTGTTCGCGGTCGCTCGCCCGAGCGTTCTTTTCCAACCACGGCACCGTGTCATTCAGTTCGGCGGCAGTCTGTTTGAGGAAATGCTCCCAGCCCTCTTTGTCTTTGAAATCCGTGCGGCGCGTTTTCCATTCCTCCCAAATCGCGACGTACCGCGAATAGATTCCGCGATGCGAGCGAGGCCAGTACGACCAAGCCATGAACAAGACCAGCACGACTGCCACCGCAATCGGCCAACTCGGCAAGCTGCGCCGCCAGCGATCCCATTTCTCTTTTAAAGTTTCGACTCGCACTCGCGGCCCGTCCTCCAATCCCGCGACTTGATCGAGAAATGCCGGGCGATTGGAGACAGGATGAGTCGAGGGCTTTCTGTTCGTCACCACGATTGGAGCGGGCTCCGGCACATCGTCGTCGAGCAGATCTGCCGACAGCTCGGGTGCGAGACCCTCTTGGGTCTCGGACTGAGTCATCTCCGCTGCCAGCGAAACCAATCCCAATTCCTCTTTGGTCTGAATGCGCCGCGACTTCCAGTTGGCGATCAAATCGTTTCCCGGCGGAGCAGTTGCCGACACCGGAGTATCGTCGATTGGCGGCTCTACGATCGGCGGGACATCGCGCACAACGGACACTGGGGCGACGACTGGCTCCGGTGCAGACGCGGCCGTCGCAACGGCTGCATCGACGGGCACGGCTGGAGGCTCCGCACCGACGGGCCGAGTCGGTGGAACGAGATTGATCTTGATCGATTTCCGCTGCATGACCGCTGGCACAGGCGGAGCACTCACGGTGGCATTTTCAGGCAGGGATTGTTCGGCGTTGGGCGATGCGCCGGAAAAGACGTCGTGCAGGTCGGGAATCTCAGACGCAAGACGCCACTCGTCGTTGTCACCCGCTCGAACTTGATCCGTTCGGATCAGAGCGCCGGTGCGGACCATCTCCACCAAAGCATCGGTTGGCATTGGGCCGAGCGTGGCTCCGAAGCCCGTTTGGACAAACCATGATTTCGCGGAAGACATCTGCTCGCGACTCCCAGACCGAACCGCCGGTGATCTCGCAACGCAGCATAAGACGCGGAAAGAAAAAGAATAGACCTCGCGAGGAGGTTCGCTCGCCAAAACGTCTCACAAAAAAACATCCGAAGCCTTTCGACTTCGGATGTCTGAATCACCAACGTCACTGCTTTCAAAACTTATTGAGGAGCACCTTCGCCACCGGCGGCGGCAGCAGCCTTCTCCAGCAAGATCGCCTTGCGAGACAGCTTTACGCGGTTCTGGTCATCAACTGCGATGACCTTCACCTCCAGAACGTCGCCGATCTTGCAGATGTCGTGAACCGACTTCACATAACCATCGGACAGCTCGCTGATGTGGCAGAGTCCGTCCTTGCCCGGAGCGATCTCGATGAAGGCTCCGAAGTCCTTGATCGCGCACACCTTGCCGGTGTAGACGCGGCCGACTTTGATCTCGGCCGTCAGCGCTTCGATGCGAGCGATCGCGGCTTCCAAACACGCGGCGTTCATGCCGGCAACCGTGATCGTGCCGTCTTCAGCAACGTCGAGCGTCGTCTTCGATTCCTCTTGAATCGCGCGGATCGTCTTGCCGCCGGGGCCGATCAAGAGGCCAATCTTCTCCGGGTCGATCTTGATCTGATGCAATCGCGGAGCAGTCGCGGAGATGTCCGCTCGCGGGCGCCCGATCGCGGTCAACATCGTCTTCAACAGGACTCGGCGAGCTTCCTTAGCTTGCGCCAGCGTGTCGCGGATGATCGCTTCATTGATGCCGTCGATTTTCAGGTCGAGCTGAATCCCGGTGATCCCTTTGCCCGTGCCGGCGACTTTGAAGTCCATGTCGCCGAAGTGATC
>SXKJ01000137.1 GCA_005778115.1 Planctomyces sp.
CTTGGTCCGCTTCCAACGCCGCGAGAATCATCCGCTTGACGACCGCCGACAGCTTCGGCCACGCGCTCACGAGCCGAGCCAATTCGGGGTCGGATTCCGCCGCCGATATCAACCGTTCGCAGCCGTTTTCCGCCGTATCGGTTGCAACTTTTTGTGCAACTGAACTCGAAAACCCTTGTTTTCTCGGCGTTTTCGTCGGACTTCGGATCCGAAGGTTGGGGGTTCGACTCCCTCCGGGCGTACTCATCAGAACTCCGGGAAAACATGGGTTTTCCCGGAGTTTTGTGCGTTTCTGGCAGCGCGTTTGGTGTCATCGAAAACACGTCCAGAGTGACAGCCGTTGACCGCGAAACACTCGAAACGTCAGAGGTTGGTGCAACCAGTGGTGCAACCAAATTCGAGACGTGAGCGGTGAGGTTCTCGGCACCCGCGGCGAGGCGTTGGCGGTTCTCGGCGGGTTCGTTCGTGACGGAGAACTCCGGCAGTGATTCGACCGCCCCTTGCACGTCCAGCAAGCGCGGGTCCGTGTAGACGTTCATCGTCAGGTCGATGCTCGAATGCCGCATCGCCGCTTGAGCGACACGGGGAGCGACTCCGGCCATGCTCAACATCGTGCCAAATGTGTGCCGCAGGGCGTGAACGTCGATCGTGCGGCCTCGGTCGTCACGCTTCGGGATGCCGGCCGCTTTCTAGTCGCGGTCGAGAATCTTGCAGAACGCCTCCGGGATGTTGAGCAGCGGTGTTGAGGCTGGCCGTTTGATCGGAGTTGCATCACGACGAAAGGCGAGCACGTTCTCCGAGCCGGCCCCATAATCGGACGAACTCGCCAACCATTGCCGCAGTTCGTCGGCCACGTCGCGCCGCAGGGGGATCGAATTCCCTTCGCGGTTCTTTTCATCGGCCGCATTCAACCGGACGTGCGGGAAGCCAGCATTGAGGTCGAGTTGCCCGATAGTCAGCGAAGCGAGTTCGTTCTTTCGCAGCCCGGTCGTGACGGCCAGCTTGTAGATCAACTCTCGCTCGTGGCCGAGCCGATCCTGTTGAGCAATGAAATCCGGGTTGTCGTTCAACCGTTCGCGGGCACGATCGACAGCGGCTGGGAGTTCGTCGAACGTCAGCGGCTTGTAGCTCCACGTCGCACGGCTGCGTTTCTGCGGCGTCGCGGTCTCTGCATTGGACTTCGTGACCGTCTCACATCCGAACTTGGCCAGCGGTCGCAGGCGAGCCACCATCAGCAAGCGGGACAACTCCGCCTCGGTCAGTGCTCGGCGTTGCCGGCGTCGGTCAGAGCGTTCGTCGGCCCGGTCGAGCTTCACCAGTGGGTTGAACGGCAGCCGATCCCGCTCGGCACACCAGTTGCAGAAACTTCGCAGCGCGATGAGGTAACTGTTGCGAGTCCGCGCTCCCATCGCCGCCTTGCCCGGTTGTACCTTGGATTGTTGAGCGAGCCAGCGTTCGACCGCTTCGGCTTTGATGTCCGCCAGCCGCCGCAGACTCAGTTCGTCAATCACTCGTTGAATCAATCGCTCCGTTCCGCTGACGTGAATCTCCGACCGTCCGGCCGCTTGCATCGTCGCGATGAACTCGGCCAGGTGATCGGCCAACAGCGAGTGCTGATGCCCGGCCATCATTTCTTCCGTCACCGAAAGAATGCCCGACCGGACTTTCTCTGCCCGCTTCTCCAGCTCGCCGAGCACGCTCCGCGCCGCCCCTTCATCGCGGCAGCCGGTCGAGACTTCGCAGACGATTCCGCTTCCGTCGCGATACTTCGCAAGAAACGTCGGCGACTCCGTGACGATCCGCTCCGAACCATCGCGTCCGATCGTCAGCTTCGCCGTGCGAGACTTGCCGTTGATCTTCCAACGAACGAAGCGTTGTCCGCCCTTCGTGAAGATTTCAGCCCCCGTCGGCATCGGCCGCGTCACGGTTTTCTTGAAGACGGCTGCCATCTCACTTTCCCTTCGCTTTGGACGTTCGCTTGCGAGTAGCGGCGATGACTCGGTCAATCTTCGCGATGGTGCCCGGCGTCGCCGTATGCTTGCCGGATTCCAGACGCGAAATCGTTTCTTGTCGGATGCCTGCCAACTCTGCCAAGCGTTCCTGACTCAGTCCGACCGACTTGCGGTCTCGAATGAGGTTTCTCGCCAACGAAACGCGGGTGTATTCGATGGCGGGAAATCGGCCATTCGCATCCGGCTTGGGGAGCGGCGGCAAGACATCATCGTCCGCGACCGCTTCGCCCGCGTCGCGACACAGCCGCTCATAAACCGGTTCTTCCAACAAAACAAACCGCTTGCCCGCCACTTCGATCCGTTGCAGTCCCAACATGGTCAATCCTCGTAAAAGCCGTCGCGGTGTCCGATCTGTTCGATAATCACTTCGTCACCCGCGACTCGAAACTGAATCCGATAATCCCCTGTCCGAATTCGGTAATGCCCCGCCAAGTCACCGCGCAGCGGTTTGGCTCCGCTCACTGCCGGCCAGTTCTGCAACCGAGTGACGATGTTCTCCAGCCGAGCCAAGACGACGTTGGGCAACTCTGCCAGTTGCTCGACCGCCTCACGTTCGTAGGTCACTTTGGCCATGACATCACTATGACAAGAGTTTTCGTTTCGTCAATTCCGCGTCGGGAACGTCACGTCACGTCGCCGCGCTTTTGCGATGGCTCGGCCAGTTGCACACGATCGACAACGCTTCGTCGCGGAGTCGATCCACAATTTGAGCACCGAGGCGTTTCTCGGCTTCCTCGCCGCTCGACACGTTCATCGTCACCCACGTCGGCCGAATGTCGCGGTAGCGGCGATCGACGATCCGCCAGAGCACGGACTGTTGAAACGCGGTCAACGATTCGGACGGCGGCACGGGATCAGAAATCAGCAGAATCTTGGGAGCCGTGTACCTGCGAATGGCGTCTCGTTCGCGGGTTTCGGAGTCGATGCCGTCGCGGAACTCTTGATAGAGCGTCTGGCCATCCACTCAAGCCGCGTCGATCCCCGAAGACAACACCGCCGCTCGCAAACAGGCGACGGCCAGATGATCCTTGCCCGTCCCTTTCGGCCCGGTGAGTACCAACCCTTGCCCCGCCTCGGTTCGTTCGCCGAGCGTGTCGCAGAACGCATTCAGTTGGGCGAGGGCTTTTTTCTGCGTGTCCGTGTCCGCCTGAAAGTTGCCGAGCCGGACACCGGCATAACGCTGGCCGATGTCGCGCAGGAGCCGCCCCTAAATGTTCTCACGTTCGCGTTGCAGTTGGTCGAGCTTCTGTTGCTCGGCCGCTTGCCGCTTCACTTCGCGTTGCTCGGCGGTTTCAGAGTCCGGTGACAGTCGCGTTGGGATCGAAAGTTTGTCCAGGACCGATGACAGGCTCTCGGAGACGTGTTGAGCGGTCATTGTGAGAACTCCGTTTCAGTTGCAGTGTGTCCCAATGCTTTCGCAGCTTCGCGGGACTGTGGATGTTGGGATTCCAGAAATCGTCTTGTCTGACCCACGCCAACGTGGCGCTGATCGCTTCCGCAGTTCGGTCTTGGCCATCGGAGCGCAGCAAGCGCATCTCGTTCGCCCAGCGGTCGAGGTTCGGTGGTCGAGCGTTGGGCTGAATCGTCTTGATGCCATCGAACATCTCACGAGCGAGCGTCAGGTC
>SXKJ01000138.1 GCA_005778115.1 Planctomyces sp.
GGCGTCAGCCCCCCGGTGCTGCGTCGAATGCACCGGGGGGCTGACGCCACCCCGCTCGCCAAGAAAGTTTCATGGTTGACTGTGAGCGTTATAGCGTCGTTGTTGAAGTTCCTGGAGGGATTGTTCGAGCGCTTGTTTCGCACGAGTTTGCAGTTCACGCCGCCACTTGGGAACGGTTGCGGCTTGTGTGGCTGCGCGCGGGTCTTGCAGCAGCCAATGGTTGGCGATGAGCTTCCGCTGCTCGGCCGACGGCAGTTCGACGAGCCCTTCGTCAATTTGCGACCGCAACATCGTCAGCACTTGCCGAGCGGCATGTTCCTTCAATTGCCACAGCCACGCCCGTCTCCGATCGGTCTGCTGACGCCGATGCAGTTCGACGATGCAGAACCGCAGCTCGGCGATCTGTCGCAGCAGTTTGGAGGAGACCAGCGCGGTCATCAGAAACTCGTTCTCGAAAGCAAAACTTGGAACGATGGCCCAGCGTACTGGCGACGGCCAGCCAGCATCAAGACGTTGCCGAAGTCGAATCAGGGAGTCGTCGGAATCGATTCAATCAGTTCGGCTGGCACGGTCTCGCGAGTTCGTCGCGGCAGCGCTGACTGAGAAGAGACATTCTTCGGCTCGACGGGAACAGGCACGGTGTTCGACGCGGTCCACGTCCTCACGCGAGCCAGCCAGGGTGCGAGTTGTCCGGGCGTTTGCACGAGGGGTGACGTGACCGGGTTGCCCGAATCGGCGTGAGGCAATTCCGGCAACGGCGCGGAGGTCAGCAGTTCGACCAGCATGGAGGTTGAGGTCAGCAGAATCGCCGGAGCGGCAGTTCCCATTCCGGTCGCGAGATCAACGGCTGCGATCGACACAGCAGCAGGAACGATCGTTTCACGTCGCGCGAGCATGGTTGTTTTGGTCGTAAGCGTGGCGATCTCCGCAGCGTCGAGGCGGCTGCTTGTTCGCAACGTGGGCAGTTCCGCGCGTGTTGTCGCGAGGCCGTTCGATTTGGTGGTTAAAGCTGGTTGAGGTCCACTGGTTTCGACACGCGGCAACGCGGATGTGAGAGTCAGCGTACTCGATTCGGCGAACGACGTGTTCGGTACGGGGACCGTCACTTCTTCGGCGAGCGGTATCGCCTTGGGTGGGGCTGGCGATTTGATGGGGAGCTGTGAGCGTTCGGCGTTGTTCGTCGGACGGGCGACTTCAGCCGTGACCATTGGACTTTGGGCCTGAGCCGAAGTTGGCAGTGTGCGACGAACCGATGGCAATGAGCTATTCAGCCCCGTTGGCTGGCCGACCAGCGCGAATTCTGTTCGCGAAGGACTGACTACTCGCGTCGGCACCGGAGCTTCCACCGCGACGGCAGCGGCAGCAGTTGCACCGATCAAGGCTTCTGGTTCCGCAAGACTGCTGGGAGTAACGCCCCGAGTTGCCGGGCCGCCGCGCACAAGCAAATCTCTGAGTGAATCGCTGAGCGTTGTGGGAGCGAACGGCAGGAGCGGATCACGACGCACGACCGGAGCCCGCAGCGTCGCTTGATTCACGGCGACGGGAAGAATCGCGGTGCGATCGCCCGACGGTGCATCGAAGGCCTGTTTGACGGAGGTCACCGGCGCGCGGTTGTGTGGCGGTTCGACCGTCGCCACTACTCCGGCCGGTGCGGCTACCTCGGCGGGACGTTCCTGGGGGCGAGCCAGTGTGGTTGGCAGGGGTTGTCTCGCGAGGACGACAGCCTTCGTCCGGCTCAGCAGTCGTTGATCGATTTCGCCTTCGCCGGCTAGTTCTGTTCGCTGTCGCACAACGACTCGGTCAACAGGCCAGCGTGCTCCGGGGCGCAGCGCGGTCACGTTCGACGGAGGAGCGATCGGCTGCGGTGCGTCCGTTCGCGCGGTGCTGGTCCGTTCGAGCTTCGGAAACTCTTCGGCACGCGGCGGCGCGACGTCCGACAACTTCGCGAACTCAGCCCACATTTCAAAGATCGCGATCGGAGGATTCGAGCTGGTTTGTTCGATCGGTTCCCTGCGTATCACAACGAACGCAACAGACGCCGCGACGACAACCACGAGCGCTGCCCAACGACCTCGACGAGAGGGCGAAGCATCGGCCGGAGCCGAGACCGGCGGGCTGATCGTGGTCGGCTCGGCCGCTTTCGCCACAAGTAGTGGATTCACGGCCGGCGCTGGCGGAGGAACTTGTTCGAGCGGCGCGACGGACCACGTCTGCAATGGATTCTTGGGAGGCTCACTCCGTTTCAATGGCGCTGCTACCGTGGCCACCTTCGGTGCTTCGACGACCACGACAAGCGGTGCTCGGCGCGACCAACTCCAGGCGAGGAGCCATACCAGCGTAGCCAGGATCGGCAGCATCCATTCGTTGGGGCCGAACGGGGCGAGGTGCTGAATGCTGATGGTCAGCCGGGGCACCACGAATTCGCCGCGTGAGAGAAAGATCTGCTTCGCTCCTTCACGCTTGCTGGCAAACAACAGCGACTGGCCATTCGACGCGAAGGCCGCATCCACATCGTCGGTGTCGGACGCGATGCCGTCTCTCAGCCTTTCTGCCGCGCCGACGTGTCCGTTTCGCAGCGGTGCGCGGAACAGATCGAACGGCGTGGACTCGCCAACTCGATCGCTGCGATTCGACGCGAACAGCAACCAGCTTCCGTCCGGCGACACCGCGGGACTGCGCTCATGGTGGTTCGGCGAGTTGATCGATTCGGCGAGTTCCGGGGCTGACCACGCGGAGCCGAGTTTTTCTCGTCGAGTCACAAAGATGTCGGCGCTCGTACCGGGCACAACGCGGACGAAGTACATCCTCAAACCATCCGGCGTGAGTGCCGGATCGAACTCTTCCGCATCCGTATTGATCGCCGCCCCGGCGTTGCGCGGTCGCGACCAGCGGTCGTTGGACAGCGCGGACTCGTAGAGATCAAAGCCGCCGCGCCCGCCAGAACGGTTCGAGGCTAATACGGCCGCTGCGCCGTCGGCGGACAACGCTATGCGGCGGTCGTCGTCGACGCTGTTGAGTTCCCGCACTGGTTCTGGTTTCGACCAGCCTTCCTCGGTGAACTGCGAACGAACTATGTCCGCCTTCTGCCCCGGCCGGGCTCGCGAGAGGTAAAGCGTCTGCCCATCGTCGGCAAAGCAGGGGCCGGAGAGTTCGGTTTCATCGGCCAGCGTCCCTTTGCTGGACAGCTCCGCTAATCGCTCGGCGGTGCGGAAGGCGAGCCGCCCGCTCGGCGTGTTGCCCTCGAACTCGACGACGACGTCTTGCCACTGCGGCCTCGGCAATGACCAAACCAGCGCGGCGAACGCGAGCAGCACGACGAGCCGACGGCCTCGCCGTCTTCGGCTCGGTTTGACGGATGAATCGGGCGACGACATCTTCATGTCGGCATTGAAAACACTGCCGACATGATCGGCAAGCCGGTTCGGTGGGAAGAATGGTGAGGTAGAGATGTAGTAGAGATGTAGGGTGGGTCGAGTCATCGAGACCCACCATGCACCGCAGATAATTTGGTGGGTCTCGAAGACTCGACCCACCCTACGATCGAAAGACTCGACGGCCCTGGTGGAAAGGATGCGAGCGATGAACTCACGGAGGCTGTTCATGGCCGGCGGTCGCTCGCTGTTGTCCGGGGCGAATTTGATCGTGGCGCTGACGTCGGGCGAGTCCGCGCTGTCCGCCCTGCGCTGGCAGCGTGCCGCCGAGCCGTGTGTCTGGATCAGCAATCCGCTGGGGGGCAGTGAGTGGGCATCGGTCGCTTGGAATTCCGCGCTGACAGTCTTGATGGGGTTCGCGGCAGCCGGCTTATTGATCCGAGACCTGCCGGCCCGATGGACACGAGCCGTGCAGAATGGCTTGCTAGCGATTGCTCTGCGAGCGGTGTTCGACGTGGCCATGTTTTTCCGGCTGGTCCTCCACGGCGAGATCGTGTCGGCGTTTCCGGTGCCGCTCAGCTTGGGTGTGTTGTTCGTGATCGTCGCCGACGTCTGGTTGCTGCGCCGCGCGATTCCGTCGGCTCACTTGCGGAGTTGGCCGACGACACTGTTGTCCGTCAGCGGCGTGTTGCTCGGACAAGTCGTGATGATCGGGTTGCATGTGCTGACGTTCGGCTCGACCGATTATCGCCGCGACGCGGACGTCGCCGTCGTGCTGGGAGCACGCGTCTATCCAGACGGCACGCTCTCGCTGGCTTTGTCCGATCGGCTCGACACGGCGGCCGCGTTGTTTCGCGAAGGGCGCGTGCGGTTCGTGTTGGTCAGCGGTGCGACCGGCGTGGAAGGAATCAACGAGGCGGGTGCGATGCGCGGCTATCTACTCGATGCCGGTCTACCGGACGATCGCATCCTGCTCGATCCGGCGGGAGTGAATACTCTGGCGACCGCTCGAAACGCGCGGCGTTTGATGAACGAGCACCATCTGACAACGGCATTGATCGTCAGCCACTACTTTCATCTGGCTCGCTGCAAACTGTTGTTCGAGGAGCAGGGGATCGCGGCCGTCACGGTTCCGGCTCGAATGAGCCGCCGTTTGGTATTGGAGGCGTACTACGTCTTTCGCGAGTGCGTCGGATACCTGTGGTACGCACTGACTCGCCCACTGCGGTCGGTCGTACCAACGTAGCTACTCAGTTCGGTGGCCGTGAAGAAACTGGCGAACGGGGCAGTTAAATACAAACCCCACCGAGCTTGCCTCGGTGGAAACAGGCCTTTGCACTACGAATGTCGGACATGCGTAGTGCAAAGGCCCGAAAAACCACCGAGGCAAGCTCATTGGTATCTACACAACTATCCGCACTTGAGGATGGGGAATGGTAACGAGACGTCACGAACGAGTTGTTTGAGGTCACTGAGATCATGGTGTTCGAGATATTCCAGCATCGTCAATACAACGCACAGTCCGGCCAGCAA
>SXKJ01000139.1 GCA_005778115.1 Planctomyces sp.
GGCGTCAGCCCCCCGGTGAGTTCACAACCGGAACCGGGGGGCTGACGCCGCCCCGCTCGCCTGATGGATGATGCGAATCGCTCTTCTGCGAGTTTCGCTCTTGGCCTAGACTCCCGCCCCTTGCGACGTCCGTGTGAAATCAGGATTCCCCAGCCAAAGGATTGGCGATGTATAAGCTGTTGCTCAGCGTGCGGTATTTGCGAACGCGGTTTATCGCGCTCGCCAGCATCATCAGCGTGATGTTGGGTGTGGCCACGATGATTGTGGTCAACAGTGTTATGTCCGGCTTCGGCACCGAGATGCGCAGCCGCATTCACGGCATCCTCTCGGACGTGGTGGTCGAGACCAATAATCTCGACGGCGTCCGCGACCCGGAACGCTGGATGCAGATCATTCGCGAGGTCGGCGGCGATGACATCGACGCGATGGCCGCGATGGTCGAAATCTACGGCATGATGACCTACGACTATCGTGGGCAGTCGGTAATGAAGACCGTGCAGCTCATCGGCATTGATCCCAAGACCAAGGCCGAGGTCAGCCCGGTCAAAGGTTTGTTTCAATCGAGCCTCGACAGCTACCAGTCGGTTCGCGAGCACGGCCAGGTCGTCCGCGATCCGCTCCGGCTGCCGACCGAACCACCCGGCTGGGAACTGACCGCCGAAGCGATGGAGTACCGCCGACACCACATCAAACTCCAACAGGAATACATCGAGAAGCGCAAGTGGGAACAAAACCGCTCGCAACCGGAAGCGGGAGCAAGCGACGATGACGCCCCGGCGACGATCGTGAACCCCTTCGCTGAGCCGGTCGCGAAAGCCGCTCAGACGGACTCCGCTCCCGACTTCACAACGGGCCAGCAACCGGCGATCGAGGTCGATCAGGCCGCTCCGCAGCCCGCGCAGTTGTATGTCGGCGAAGGACTGATTTCGTTCGTCTACTACGACGAAGAGACCAAACAGTCGAAGCTCATGCGCATCGTCCGCCCCGGCGACGATGTGATGATCAGCACCGTCTCGGCCGGACGCCCGGAGCCCGTCCGCTTTCACGCGACCGTCGTGGACGTCTTCAAAAGCGGCATGAGCGAGTACGACAGCAACCTCGTCTTCTGCAACCTCGCGGAACTGCAACGAGTCCGCGGCATGATCGACCCTGACAACAAAGACGGAGCGATCACCTCGATCCAAATCAAACTGAAGAACTACGACCGCTCGGCCGAAATCGTGCGCCGCCTGCAAGCCGCGTTGCCGCCGGGTCTGTTCTCCGTCCGCACCTGGGAGCAGAAGCAAGGCCCGCTGCTCGCCGCCGTCGAGATCGAAAAAGCGATCCTCAACGTGCTGCTGTTCCTGATCATCACCGTCGCTGGCTTCGGCATCCTGGCGATCTTCTACATGATCGTCGTCGAGAAGACGCGCGACATCGGCATCCTCAAAGCGCTCGGAGCTAACTCACGCGGCGTGATGACGATCTTCCTGTCGTATGGCCTGGCTCTCGGAGTGGTCGGCAGCGGAGTTGGCGTGGCGATCGGACTGCTCTTTGTGCATTACATCGACAACATCGAGAAAGGCCTGTCGAAACTGACCGGCCGCAAAATCTTCGATGAGACGATCTATTACTTCCCCAACATTCCGACCGACGTGAACCCCACGATGGTCGTGTGGGTGGCCCTCGCCGCCGTCACGATCGCCGTGATGGCCAGCGTGTTGCCCGCTCGCCGAGCCGCCCGTCTACACCCCGTCGAAGCGCTGAGATATGAGTAACTCCATCCGTACCGCGACCGTCAGGGAGCGGCCCGCGTGAATGGCCGCTCCCTGACGGTCGCGGTACGGCAACGAACTGTGAAAGCCACCAATCATGCCCGAGCTCCTTGCCCTCGAACCGACTCGCCGACTCATGCAACCCGCGTCTGTCGCTCCCGTGCATCTCTCAACCGTCGCTCTCGAAAAGTACTACCGCAAAGGGGACCACAAGATTCCCGTGCTGCGTGGCGTCGAGATCAGCATCCGCCGCGGTGAGTTCCTCTCGATCGTCGGCCAATCCGGCTCCGGCAAGAGCACGCTGCTGCATGTGATGGGCCTGCTCGATTCCCCCAGCGTGGGCGAAGTGCTGCTCGACGGCGACCGTATCGACGATCTGCCGCAGACGACTCGCGATGAATTGCGGAACCGCGTCTTCGGTTTTGTCTTTCAATTCTATCACCTGTTGCCGGAACTGAGCGTTCTCGAAAACGTCCTCACGCCGCTGATGATCCGGCACTCGATGCTCGGCTACTGGAAACGCCGTCGTGAATTCAAAGCACAAGCCGAAGAGATCCTCGAAAAGGTCGGCCTAACCCATCGGCTCAAACACAAACCAAACGAACTCTCCGGCGGCGAAATGCAACGAGCCGCGATCGCTCGATCGCTGGTCGCCAAGCCCGAAATCCTGCTGGCCGACGAGCCCACCGGAAACCTCGACGCCGGCACCGGCCAGGAAATCCTGGGCCTGCTGCGAAACCTCAACGAGCAAGAAGGACTGACCATCGTGATGGTCACACACGATGAGAACTTGGCCCGTTCGGCACATCGACTCGTCCGCCTGACCGAAGGCCGCCTCGAAGTTCTGAACGAGGCGGCGTAAGTTCTCGAACGCGACAGGCGAGCGGGGCGGCGTCAGCCCCCCGGTTCTGCGGTGAACACACCGGGGGGCTGAC
>SXKJ01000140.1 GCA_005778115.1 Planctomyces sp.
GATGACTTGAGCTTCCGCAGGCTGACGAGCGATCATCTCTTCCGTGATTCCCAGCGACATGCTCCCTCTGTCGCGAAAATCTCGAATTCACACCAGACCATTTTCAACAACTCATCGCCCCGGATCGTGAAGGCTTACCACACTCCGCGTCGCATTGACAACCCAATACTTCGCGCCTTGTTGAACAAGGAGCATTGCATGGTTATGGCCACTACCATCAGTTGCATTTTTTCAATTGACTGTGAGAATGGAAATTGTCGCCCCTGAGTCTTTTGCGAATTTGTTGTTGAGATACCTCTGAAGCGCATCGCAAAAATCATCACAATCGAAGTCGATTTCAATGGGATCCCTTTTGTAAAGCGTTTGACCAGCAAGTTGTCCGCCAATCCCCGCTTGTTGCACAAGTAAGCTTAAGTTGGTGTCAAAGTCATTCTTCGAGGCATCAACTGGCGGAGCGGCGCGTCTGACGCCGACGCAGACCTAAGGACATCAAACGCCCACGAACGCCCTGCAACCAAGAAATGCACAACATGAGAAGACTCCCGATTCTTTGTGGTGAGATGAAGCACGAGGGATGATGAGTGGCGGAACGACGAGCCAAAAACTTGCACTGCGAACCGATCCCAACGCTCTCAGAATTGGCAAGCGTGATTTGCCTGACACTGATGTCAGTTTGCGACATGCGTCACATGGTTGCTCTCCGGCCCGTCTCCTGCTGAGTTGTGGCCGACGAGCCAGAGTTCGTAGGTGACGCCGGGAGTGAGTGGGCCGGCGGTGACGATGGAGGCAACATTGGTTGAGGAGCTGCCTGCGAATTCCGCGACGCCCCGGCGGGTTTTCGATAGGCGCGAATGGTCGTGGCGTGGTCGGGCAGAGCGGGGATCGTGAGCGTCAGTGCCGTGGCATCGAAGGTCGCGGTACTCGGTTCGGACGGGAGCGGCGGGCCGCTTTGGCCAGGGGCGCGACGCGCTTGACGACCGATCTTCGCCAGTTCCGGAGTCTGATCCTTGTCATCGCTCGCACAGCAGTAGAAGTACCGCACTCGTTCCGTTGCGAGTTGCAAGAGCACGAGCGCGGCATCACGAGCCGCCGTGGCGGCTTGAGCCGTGCCACCGGTGGCCTGCGGTTGGTTGGCGTTCACCAGCGTCAACTGAGCGGTGATCAAGTCCAACAGCGCGGTGGGATAACGATGCGCCGCATTCGGAATCGAAGGGGTGGCCGTGATCGCCTGATTGGCCAACGATTCCACGCGAGCGTCGGTGAACTCGCCGATCAAGCCGCTTTCCCAACCGTAGACGGTGAAGACTCCCAATCGGTCGGCCGGGCTGATGGCAAAGCTGCCAATGCCGTTGATGAAGTTGTACCCATCGCGCAGCAGCGTGTTGAGTTGATCCAATGCCGCTCGCAAATTGGCCGAGGCGGTGGCTCGGCCTCCTTCCGTCACCAGGGTCGCCACATCGTTGGCCTGCAAATCGGCCAACCGCGTGTTGAGCAACGTCCGCAACGACACCGGCAGTTTGAACGGGTCCGCTGCGACTCGGCCGTCATCCACCGACTGAGCTAATTCCGCCAACGCGATCTGTTCCAGCACCACAGCATTGGGCATGACCGGCTCCTAGATACAGAAAGGAAGGAGTGGAAATGCGCGCAGCGCGGTATCTGCGAATAATCAAATTGTCCACCATCAAGATCACAGAATTTACAGGCAGAGCCGCGACGTCCGTCGGCCTCCAATCGGCGCGAGCCTCCCGCCCCCACCGCTTCAACTGACCGCAGACTTTCAGATCCGAAGTCTGGGGCTTCGGAGACGGGAGCTACTCCTCCATCACCTGCTTCTCTTTGGCGGCGGCTTCGTCGTTGACCGAGCCTTCAAACTTCTTGGTGAGGTTTTGGATTTCCTCTTTGGTCGCTTTGCAGAGGTCTTCGGTCAGGATCTTGTCCTTCTCCGAGGTATCCGCGTGCTTGTTGGCGTCGCGGCGGACGTTGCGGATGGCAACGCGAGCTTCTTCGGCGAACTCTTTGACACGGGCGACGAGTTGCTTGCGACGGTCTGTGGAGAGCGGGGGGATGTTCAAGCGGATGACTCGGCCGTCCACCTTTGGAGCAAGTCCCACGTCACTGGATTGGATTGCCTTGCCGATCGCGGCCACGTTGGCCTGATCGTAAGGCCGAATCATGATCTGCTGCGGTTCCGGGACGCTGACCTGAGCGATCTGCTTAAGCGGCGTTTCCGAGCCGTAGACTTCGACGCGAATGTTATCCACGAGTCCTGGTGTGGCTCGGCCGGTGCGGAGGCCCTTGATCTGGCCGCGAAAATTCCCGACGGCCTTTTCCATGCGCTCTTCGCAGTCCAGCAGAATGTCGTCCTGGTCCATGATCGATCCTTGGTTCGTGGGGCAGGTTTTCAACCTGCCAGCGGAAGGGACGGGCAGGTGGAAAACCTGCCCCACAGCACGTCGGAAACTTATCGGATCGGCGAAGTGATGCAAGCATCGCTCGCGAGACGATGCTTCGGCGGAACCTTCCAGTGTTGCCACCGACGAACGCACTGAAGAGCAAGCAGGCGAGCGGGGCGGCGTCAGCCCCCCGGTTGAGCGGCGCACTCACCGGGGGGCTGACGCC
>SXKJ01000141.1 GCA_005778115.1 Planctomyces sp.
GCTGACCACATCGTCCGACGAACGGGACATCGACGCCTTCTTCGCCTCCGGTGCTAAGAGCGACATCGTCAAGCTGGTCACGCAGAATGGCATCCTCAAAGCGCTGCAACGGCTGGATTCGGTGTGGAGTTTCAATTTCTGAGGGCGACCAACAACCGCGTCTTCATGGAGTTGGCAACCTGAGATCTCAGTGCGTCGCGCGATCGTGATTGTTTACATCCGTGCCCCGGCCTTGCCATCCGTGCGAAAAAACAACCGAAGGACTCTGTCGCACGGATGGCAAGGCCGAGGCACGGATGAAAGCCAGACGTCCGATGTCGAGATCTGATTCTTCACGCCTTACCGGAACACACCATGCCATTCCTTCGCATTCTCGTCGTACTTGTGACTGTCTTGACGGTGACACTTCATGGCTTCGCCCCCGCTGCTGAACAGTCGCGGCCGAACATCTTGTTGATCCTCTGCGACGACCTCGGCTATGGGGACGTGAAGGCATTGAATCCTGACGGCAAGATCGCGACTCCGAACATCGATCGGCTGGCTCGCGAAGGGATGATCTTCACCGACGCGCACACATCCTCGGCGGTTTGCTCGCCGACTCGCTACGGGCTGATGACGGGGAGGTACAACTGGCGGACGAAGCTGCAAAGCCACGTCCTCGGCGGGTTGAGTCCGCGGCTGATTGAACCGGGCCGCATGTCGATTGCGTCGATGCTCAAGCAGCAGGGCTATCACACGGCGTGCGTCGGCAAGTGGCACCTCGGCATGGACTGGGTTGTGAAGCCGGGAAAGGATGTCGCCGAACTGAGCATTGAAACGCGCGAGCAAGTCTTCAACGTCGATTACTCGCAGCCGATCAAGAATGGGCCAACCAGCGTCGGGTTCGATGAGTACTTCGGCATTAGTGCGTCGCTCGACATGGTGCCGTTCACGTACATCGAGAACGACCGCGTGACGAAACTTCCGACCGAGGACCGTGGATTCGAGTTGATGTTCGGCCGAGGCAAACCGATGACGCGGCTCGGACCAGCCGCTCCCGGTTTTGATGACGCCGACGTGTTGCCGGATTTGACGAACAAAGCGATCGAGATCATCGGACGGCATGCTCACGACGCGATCCACGGTAAGCCGTTCTTTCTCTACCTGCCGTACGCCTCGCCGCACACGCCTATTCATCCGAAGGGGGATTGGCTCGGCAAGAGCGGGCTGAATCCGTATGCCGACTTCGTCATGCAGCAGGACTTCGCGATTGGCCAGTTGCTCGACACGCTCGACAAGCACGGGCTGACCAACAACATGCTGGTGATCTTCACCAGCGACAATGGATGCTCGCCGCAAGCGAAGTTCGACGAACTGCTCGCGAAGAGACACAACCCCAGCTACATCTTTCGCGGCCACAAGGCGGACATCTACGAAGGAGGACATCGCGTGCCGTTCCTCGTGCGCTGGCCGGGCAAAGTCAAAGCGGGGTCAAAGACCGATCAACTGACTTGCTTGATCGACGTGACCGCGACGGTTGCTGAGATCGTTGGCGCAAAGCTGCCGGCCAACGCCGCCGAAGACAGTGTCAGCTTCTTGCCGACGCTACTCGCTCAAGCTGGCAAGCCCGCGCGCACGACACTCGTGAGTCATTCGATCAACGGCTCGTTTGCGATCCGCGACGGTTCGTGGAAGCTCGCGCTCTGCCCCGGATCTGGTGGTTGGAGTAATCCGCGTCCCGGCATGAAAGACGACGACCTGCCGCCGCAACAACTGTTCGATCTGAGCACCGACATCGGCGAGACAACGAATCTTCAAGACAAACATCCAGAGACCATCACTCGGCTGACGAAGTTGCTTGAGAAATACGTTGCCGAGGGCCGCAGTACTCCGGGCGAACCGCAGAAGAACGCAGTCGCCATTCAGATTCGCAAAGACGCTCGTAGTCGCTGAACGACTTTGCCCACGCCTTCGGTGCGGGATTGGATGTCCTCATTTGTCGCCCTCCCATTTTTCGCCAGCTCTCCTTTCCGCTACGGCAATAGCTGGCAAACAATGTGGGGCGAAAAATCGAACCAGCAGCCGCTGAAGTGTCATAAGCCTGATGCTGAATTCCGAAATTTCGCTTGTTCATCTTTTGGCGGGGCATGAAACTGCGGCAGTGATGACATGCGTGACGAGTTGGATGAACGAGCCGTTGTCTGGAGAAACTCGATGATCGATCCCCTGAATCTGCGACATCCTTCGATTTCGCGACGCACCGCCGTCCAAGCGGGAGCGGTCGGGTTGCTGGGCTTGGGGATGAATCATCTCGCGGCTCTGCGTGAGACTCGCGCGGGGGAGCAGCTGCCTAAAGGCGGAACTACGAACTCTGGCAGAGCGAAGTCCTGCATTTACATTTTTTTGTCCGGAGGACTTTCGCAGCATGACAGTTTTGATTTGAAGCCGGATGCTCCGGCCGAGGTCCGCGGTGAGTTCAATCCGATCGCGACCAGCACACCGGGGCTCGACATCTGCGAACACTTGCCGGGGCTCGCCAAGCAAAGTCACCGCTGGTCGGTGCTGCGATCGCTGACGCATTCGACCAACGAGCACACGTTGGGGCATTACTACATGCTGACGGGCCGCAGCGTTACATCGCCGGGGTTTGTTGGCGATCGCAAACCGCGGCCGTCCGACTGGCCGAGCATCGCGTCGATCGTCGGCGATGCCGTGCCGCGTAGGTCCAACAACCTGCCCCCCGCGATCGTGTTGCCCGAACGGCTCGTCCATTGGTCCGGCGGAGTCATGCCCGGGGCGTATGGCGGGCTGATGGGGGCACGCCGCGATCCCTTCTTCATCGAGGCGTCGCCGTACGGCAATCCATTTTGGCGCGGAGCGTATCCCGAATACACGTTCGCCAACGAAACCAAGAAGGCACCCAAAGACCCCGACGCGCGCGTCTATCAGGCCCCGAATATCACGCTGTCACCCGACCTGAGCTTGGGCCGAGTCAACAACCGCGTCTCGCTGCTGCGCGAGTTGGATCACCAGCGCAGTGATCTCGAACGCTCGGCCGCGTTGCAGAGTTACGACGATCACCGTCAATCGGCGATCTCGCTGCTGGCCGCGAACGATGTGCGGCGAGCGTTCGATGTGACGAACGCGGACGAGGACACTCAAGTCCGATACGGCCGCAACAGCTATGGCTGGTCGCTGCTGATGGCCTATCGCTTGATCGAGTCGGGAGTGAATCTCGTCCAAGTGAATCTCGGCAGCAATGAGACGTGGGACACGCACGGCGAGATCTTCCATCGGCTGAAAGACAAACTTCTTCCGCCGACCGATCGTGCGCTGTGTGCGTTGCTCGACGATCTGAATGTGAGCGGCCTGCTCGACAGCACGCTGGTGGTCATGGCGGGTGAGTTCGGACGCACGCCGAAACTCTCGCTGCTGGCTGACTCGTACCAGCAACCGGGACGCGATCACTGGGGAGCGGTCCAAAGCGTCTTCTTCGCCGGTGCCGGAGTCCCCGGCGGCGCGGTTATCGGCTCGTCCGACAAGATCGCTGCGTATCCCGCCAGCAACCCGCAGAAGCCGGAGAACATGGCCGCGACGATTTACCACGCGCTCGGCATTCCGGAAACTGCCGCGTGGCACGACGAGCTCAATCGCCCGCACCACATTTACCACGGCCAACCGATTGCCGGATTGGTGTGAGATGTCGACCTATTCCGCCAACCCGTAGTTCGGACGCCTACGTCCGAACTGACCATGCAACCGGACTTAGGCGTCCGGTCTACTGAAGGACGTTGCATGTTGACGATCCTGAGCAACCCTCGCCGAGCCTGTGACGGAGTGGCACGCCGCGAATTGCTGCAAGCGGGCGGAGCGGGTTTGTTCGGATTGAACTTGCCGAAAGTGCTCGCTGCCGAGTCCGCTCACACGGGGCGTCAACCGCGTGCGAAGTCCATTTTGTTCGCGTTTTTGTACGGAGGTCCGTCTCAATTAGAGACGTTTGACATGAAGCCGGAAGCGGCGAGTTCGATCCGCGGTCCGTATCAACCAATCGCGTCGCGAACGCCAGACCTGCGAATCTGCGAGTACCTGCCGAGGCTCGCGGCGCGATCGGACAAGTACTGTGTGATCCGCACGGTGAATCATCCGCTGAACGACCACAACGGAACGCATCACATTCAAACCGGGCACCCGATCCCTCCGGCCGAGCGCGGGGCGGCGATGGTCGACGCGACCGACAAGGACTGGCCCTGCTTTGGCTCGGTCATCGAGTACCTCGACCGCCGCGCGACCGGAAAGCCGCCGGCATTTCCCGGCTACGTCTTCCTACCGAAACGGTTGGGACACTTTGCGGGCTACAACATCAATGGGCAGTACGCGGGATGGCTGGGATCGGCCTACGACGGGATGGCGACGAACATCTCGAAACGGAACGCGGGGGACAATCCGTTCTACCGAGATTGCACGGATGACGAACTCGACTTCCGCATGTTGGGTCTCGATCCACAGCCACAACTGACACTCGACCGAGTCAATCGCCGCGAAAGTTTGCTCGAACAGTTCGACGAGCAGCGCCGGCGACTGGATGCTTCGCTGAACGACTCGCTGGCCGTGCGCGATTTCAGTTCAACGCGCGAACGAGCGTTGGCTTTGCTGACATCGGACAATGTCGGCGCGGCCTTCGACATTCGCCGCGAACCGGACAAACTTCGCGATCAATACGGTCGCAACTTGTTCGGCCAGTCGCTGCTGATGGGGCGACGGATGCTCGAAGCGGGTTCGCGATTCGTGACCGTTGCCTGGGATCTGGCGGTGCGCGGCGACGTGATGGGTAGTTGGGACATGCACGCCGGGCTGACGCGCGTGATGAAAGATCATCTGCTTCCCGGCTTGGACCTGGGACTCTCCGCGCTGCTGGACGACCTGGAAGCTCGCGGGTTGCTCGATGAGACCTTAGTCGTCGCCGTCGGCGAAATGGGCCGCACCCCAAAGTTTCAAAACCGAGGCCAGGAGGACGGTCGCGACCATTGGACCTACTGTTTTCCGTGCGTGCTGGCGGGAGCCGGCATACGCGGCGGCATCACTTTTGGTCGCTCGGACAAAGATGCCGCCTGGCCCGCCGATCATCCCGTCAGTTGCGAGGATCTGGCCTGCACGATTTACCATGCCCTCGGCATCGACCCGCACGCCCACCTGCTGCGTGACAAACAAGATCGCCCGATCGCATTGGTCGAGGGAGGCCGAGTGCTCAGCGAGTTGTTTACCTAACAGTGATTTCAAAACCGTACCGCGACCGTTAGGGAGCGGCCCGCGATGTCACAAACGGCCGCTCCCTAACGGTCGCGGTACTGTGATCTCTCTGAAAACCGAACTTTGAAAAGGGCAAGTAACAAAACCACCCCCAAGGAGTCCGCAACATGACGGTTCGAATTTCCGTATTCGCGTTGGTCGTGGCTCTCAGCCAGTCGTTCGCTTCGGCCGCCGAGCCAACCTCGGTCGATGTCTTCATCGCCGGACAAGGCAGCTACTTCGTCTATCGAATCCCTGCGTTGATCACGACCAAGCCCGGCACGCTGCTTGCCTTTTGTGAGGGGCGCAAGACATCGCTCAGTGATGATGGCGACAACGATCTCGTACTGCGCCGCAGCACCGACAACGGACAGACGTGGCTCAAGCTGCAGATCGTCCATGAAGAAGGAGGCGACGCGGTCATTACGATCGGCAATCCGTGCCCGGTGATCGATCCGGCCACCGGACGAATCTTCCTGTCGATGAATCGCAAGAACGGCCGAGTCCTGCTGACTCACAGCGATGATGACGGAGTCACTTGGTCCAAAGTCCGCGACATCACCGAGTCGGCGTCAAAACCCGGTTGGGGTTGGTATGCGATGGGACCAGGAGTCGGCATCGCGTTGGAACGTGGCCCGCATCGCGGCCGACTCATCCTGCCTGCCAATCATCGCGAGACTCCCGACCGCAGCGGGCCGAGCGCTTCGCACATCGTCTACAGCGACGACCACGGCGAGACTTGGAAACTCGGCGGCAACGTCGGCCTGCACACCAACGAATGCCAACTCGTCGAGACCGTCACCGGTGACGGTTCTGAGTTGCTCATCAACATGCGCAACCATTGGGCTCGATCCGGCAACAAACCAGAACTGGCCGGCCGCCGCCTGATCAGCCGCAGCCGCGACGATGGACTGACATGGACGGAACCGGCTCGCGACGAGGCACTCATCGAACCGACGTGTCAGGCGAGCTTGATTCGCTACTCGTGGCCGTCCGACTCGCAGCGCAGCACATTGCTGTTCGCGAATCCTGACCACCCCTCTAAGCGAAAGCAGATGACCATTCGCGTCAGCTACGACGAAGGGCGGACTTGGCCTGTGCGCAAAATGATCGATCCTGGCTCTTCGGGCTATTGCTGCCTCGCTCGCTTGAAGGACGGCCGGATCGGCTTGCTTTACGAGCGCGACAATTACCAGCGGCTGACGCTCGTGACGCTCAGCCCCAAAGACCTTTGAGCTTGTCTTTGTCTGGAACGCCGAGCGGGAACTTCTTGCTGTATTCGTGATCGGCGATGCCGGCGAATTCTCGCAGGGCCGTGTGGATGTGCTCGGGGCGGACGCGAATCCCTTTTTCCTTTTCGCAGGCGAGCGTCTGCGGGTCCACGGCGACTTGGAATTGCTTCTCGTCGGTGGCTCCGATGACGCGATCCCCTTTAATGCCTTTGCCGAGAAACATGATCGAACCGACGGACCAGTGGTCTTTGCCGTTGCCGTTGTTGTTGTTGTTGTTGTTGTAGGTCGGCGTCCGCCCCATCTCGCTTTGCAGGATGACAACAAGTTGGTCGCGGATTTTGAGTTCCTCGGCGCGGCGCATCAGGTACGCGATGCCGGCGAGGAATTCCGGGATCAACAACATCTGATCGCGGTCGTTGTTGGCGTGGCTGTCGAACTGGCCGATCGTCAGGTTCGCGGAGACGCAGACGCCGGCCTTGAACGACGCCAGCGTGATCTCGACTTGCTGTGCGAGTCGCTCCTTCGGGATCGACGACGGGATATGCGGTGCGATGCATTCAAGCGCCTTTGAGTTGACCTGCGCGGCGTAGAGCATGTTCTCGGCTCGTTCGACGCGCGGCAGTCGTGGATCGGCGGCGGTTGCTTCGTGTTCGGTCAGCAACGCTCGTTCGATGCGATCCAGCGCGAAGCGGTCGTGATAGGGCGAGCGTTCGTTCCCTTCGATCGCGTCGGCGTTGGCGAGCTTCTTCAGCGACGGCAAGTACGGCACGCGCGACATCGCCACCAGATTCCCCGTTGCCGAGTAGTTGCCGAACGTCAAAAACGACAGAGGACAGGTCGGTCCCTGACAAGCGGCGACGAGCGCCGCAAACGTCGGATACGCGAGGCTGTTAAGCTTCCCGGTCGCCATGTACCGCGCGCCGGGCGAATGATTGTTGACCGAGTAATCCAGGCCATTGAGCACGAGCAATTCATCCCCGAAGTTGGCGTAGAACTCTTCGTTGCTCATGCCGCCCGACTTGTGCTTCTCCGTCGGCGCGAACTTGTGGTTGCCGCGAGTCTGAATGTCGCCCGCCTCGAACAGCCGATTGATGCCGTCGATTCCCTTGGGGTCCATCAAGTACGTCGTGTCCCAGCCGCCGGAGGCATTCAGCACGACGTAGAACGGCCCTTCGTAGCCGTTGTCCTTCGACTCGGCACGCAGGAGGTTGGAAAACCGGAACGGCATTGCCAAACCCAGGCCGGCCAGCCCGCACAGTTTTAGAAAAACGCGTCGCATGACGGTTACTCGTAGAGGAAGTCTTGTCGTCGCATTAGGTATGTCAGCACACCGCGCCAAGCGCGGATCGTGTAGTGCGGGTCTTCGGGAGCATCGGGAACGTGGGCTCGGCAATGGTAGTTTTCGCGTTTATCGAGCCCCTTTTGAGCTTGGGCATCCGTGACGATTTTGGCGAAGAGTTCGAACGACCGATTGACCTCGGCCGAATCGACGGCGTCGTAGCGGCCGAGCACCAGTTCGTGCAGACGTGCGATTGCCGCACGGATTTTCGCGTCGGCTTTGGGCGACGAACCGGGAATGATGTCCGGCTCGATGTTCGAGAACAATCGTCGTTCTGCGGCTGGTCGAGCGAAGTCTTTCAGCGTCTGGCGGCACGCGATGTCGTTCGACAAGATGCGCTGAATCGCGCCCATTGCGCCGCTGGGATCGGCGGCCCGTTCGGTGACTTCCTTCGAGTCGATGCCGCCGTACAGCGCGGCGAGCTGTCCGTCGCCATGACCTAATCGCCCCCAACGCTCGCCGAAGATTGCGTTCAACTTTCGTTCGACCTGTTCCGGCGCGAGCATTCGCATCAAGCCGATGTCATCGAGTTCCGCGCGGCGGGTGGGATTCTCGGTCGCCGTTCTGAGTCCGTCGGCGCGATAGAAGTCAGAGGCGACCCAGTCCTTGAACACACTCTTCAAGTTGAAACCTTCGGCGGCGAAGCGTGCGGCGATGGCTTCCGTCCGCTGGCGTTGAGTTTGATACGCTCGACGCTTGGCGGCGTAGAGCGGGTCGTCGATTTCCTTGGGTGGCAACAGCACCTTGCGGCCGGTCAGCAGATAGTAAACGTGTTCGACCATCGCGACGGCGAAACGGGGATCCTTCGCGGTTCGTACGCCGAGCCACTGCAATGCTCGCCAGCGTTGTTCGGCAGGCAAGTCCTCGCCTTCAAAACCGGCACCGAACATGTCGCTGAACCAGCCCCCTTTTCGCTTGCCATAGGTCGCGAAGTTGGCGTCGAAGCGCCAGTAATCCTGAAACATCCCCGCGACCGTATCGAGCGTCTTGTGGCAGACGACGCACTCGGTCGCCTGCATCGTCGGGATTTCGTACTTCGCCGAAGCGGCCGCCGCGTCGGATACACGAGCTGCCAGCTCAAGCACATCCACGCCGAGGAAGTGCTGTTAATACATCCGCGCGCGAAGCCGATTGCGGTTCGTCTCGGTCGTCGGGTAGCGCGTCAGGTACTGAAACGTGCTGAGCAATCCCGCGTGAGGATAGAAGCCCGTCTCCGAATCCTGATTCTCGGACTTGTTGCCTCCGACGAGCGACTTGAGCTTCACAGGGACGTACTCGAGCGGATCGTCTGGATCTTTGAATTGATCCTTCAGCTCATCGAAGACGCCGTAGCCTCGCGCCGAATACGGCGTGACCATGATGTAGTCGGCCGTGACGATCTCGGTGAAAGGCCGATCGTCTCGCACGATGTACTCGATGAGCTTCATCGGCTCACCGAGCAACGCGTCGCGGTACTGGCCAGCGATCTTCCATTCTGTTCGCTGCCGTTCCTGCTTGTCGGCGATGTGGCTCAGGTCGTACTTCTGATACCAGAGCCGCGTGTTCTCAAAGTGCTCATACGCGAGCACGGTGGCATCCGCGTTCCCGTCGATACCGAGCGTCAGAAAGATGTCGTTGAAGCCCTCGCGAAGCCGTTCGTAGAAGGCGTCGTCTTTCATGACGCCGTCGAGGATCGACGGCAATGCCTTCAATCCCTCTCGGCCGATGGCAGCAAGTTCCCCCTCATTGGGAAGCCGGCCAGCCAGCGACAACGTCGCTCGACGCAACAACCGGCGATTATCCAGCATGACGACTCCGTCAAAGATGGGCGGAGCATTCTTGTCCTCCTCCGTCGTCAATGACGGTGACGGCCCCTTCGATTCATTCGCCCGACGCACGAACTCCGCGAGGATGCGGTAACCAGCCGAGTCACGCTTGAGGACATCCTTGCCTCCGTGGTCCAGCCCGCCGGTGACCTTCAACAACATGCGAGACTGATGATCCTTTTCCTGAATTCGAGCGACTCGCAGGAACAGATCGCGATTGTGCCGCATCGCATCGTCCTGAGCGGCCCCCTGGCTTCGCGAGGGATCAAGCAGCACGACTTTGGAGTCCTCGGCATCGCCCCCCAACTTATGACAAGTCAGGCAGGACATCGCCCCGACTTTCGCCCAGACTTCATTGCGGAAGCCATCCTCCCGCTTTTGTTCCTCGCCGCGCGCGACCGCCACGAACGCAACCATCGCCGCAAGCAAAACCAACCGTCGGTAAGAAGAAGGCATCATGGGCTGAACTCAATCCGAGTCATCAATTCAGTTCAGAAACAGTGGCCGGCGGAAGCTAATCGAGGCGACGCTCTAGCAACGTGCTCTTCATTTTTCTGTCCCACATCTTTCTGTTTCATCCGACCCTGTATCACAATACTGTCCGATGGTTGCACCGTCTTGGCCCCTGATGGACTGGAACTTCGCCATGCCCGATCGATTTATTCCCAACGTGACACCGTGCGGTCGGACTCGCCGAGAGTTTTTGTGGGAGGTTGGGGGAGGCTTCGCGGGCCTCGGATTGATTGACCTCTTGTCGCGGGATGGGTTCTTTGCGAAGGGCGCTCGCGCGAACGAGGTCGCGAGTGGTGACGCGGCGATGCATCCGCTGGCTCCGAAGGCTCCGCATTTTGGGGGAGCGAAGCACTGCGTGTTCCTGTTTATGAATGGAGCTCCTTCGCAAGTCGACACGTTTGATCCAAAACCGATGCTCGACAAGTTTCATGGGACGGCGTACTCCGGGAAGGCGAAGGTCGGATCGAACGGGAGGCCGATCGGATATTTGATGAAGTCGCCGTTTCCGTTTCGGCCACACGGCGAGAGCGGGTTGCCGATCAGCAGCCTCTTTCCGCACACGGCGAAACATGCGGATGACATCTGCGTGATTCGGTCGATGCACGCGGACACGGCCGCGCATGCGTCGGGCTGCTTGCAGATGAATACTGGCAGCGTGTTGATCGGCAAGCCCAGCTTAGGAGCGTGGCTGAGCTACGGCCTGGGGACCGAGAACGCGAACCTGCCGAGCTTCGTGGTGATGACCGATCCGCGCGGAGGGCCGATCGGCAGTGCGTCGAATTGGACGGGCGGATTCATGCCGGCGGCCTATCAAGGAACGCTGTTTCGCAGTCAGGGGACGCCGCTGTTGGACCTCGCGACACCGGCGGGAGTTTCCGATCGAACGCAACGTAAGTCGCTCGATCTGCTTGGCGAGCTGAACCGCGAGCACCTCGCCACGCGGCCGCGCGAATCGGAATTGGTCGCGCGCATCCTCTCCTACGAACTGGCGTATCAGATGCAAACGACGGCGGCAGACGTCGTCGATCTCTCGCAAGAGACGCGGCAGACGCACGAGATGTACGGACTGGACGACGCGCGTACGGCGGACTTCGGCCGCAAGTGCCTGATCGCTCGGCGGCTGATCGAGCGGGGCGTGCGGTTCATCCAGTTGTACTCCGGCGGCGGGCACATCGAGGACACTTGGGACGGCCACAACAACTGCATCAGCAACCACACGATCCACGCGGGCGAGACGGATCAACCGATCGGCGCGTTGATGACCGATCTCAAGCAACGGGGCCTGTGGGACGAAACACTGCTCGTCTGGGGCGGCGAGTTCGGCCGCACTCCGACCAGCGAGGGAGTCAACAAACCAGGCCGCGACCACGACTGGCACGGCTTCTCGATGTGGCTCGCCGGAGCCGGCACTCGCGGCGGCCAAGCGATCGGCGCGACCGATGACTTGGGCTTCGCCGCCGTGGACGAACCGTGCCACGTCTCCGATTTGCACGCCACAATCCTGCACCTCATGGGCCTCGACCACGAACGATTGACGTTCTTCTACAAGGGGCTGGAGGAACGCATTACCGGTACGCGCGGGAACGTCGTAGCGAAGGCAATTGGGTGAGACTCATGAAACGAGCCTGGATCAATCTGGGTGTGGGAGTCGGCTGCGTCGGCTTGCTGCTCTCGCTGTTGTTACCGGCGGTGATGAAGGCTCGTGAAGACGCGAGACGCTCGCATTGCAAGAACAATCTCAGGCAGTGGGGCTTGGCTCTGCTCAACTATCAAGACGTTTTCAACATGTTCCCGCCGTATGCGGGCGGAACACACGAAAACGGCGAACGGTTATCCGGCCGAGTGATGCTAATGCCGCAGCTCGGATGGGAAGTCGAGGTGTGGCACAAGATTGGTTCCACGTCCCAACAAGGTGGCGATCCAATGACGCTGTTGAAGGATCTTGTTGTGGACTACAGAGAAACGGGCGGAGAGCGATTTCTGTATTTGGATCGTGTCCAGAACCTTTTGAATGACTCCTGTTGGGTTTGCCCATCGTCTGTCGTTCCGCCGAAAGTCGATCAGCAGCCGCATGTGAGTTACATGTTTTGCGCTGGCGATCAGCTCGATTTTGGTGACAACGGTGGAGTCGAAGACTTTCCGAATCACAAGAGGACTCAGGGAGTATTCGGTTGGCGAAGCGGCGTGAGCATTCGAAGGATTACCGACGGCACCAGTAACACGATCGCGATGGCGGAGCGTGATCTCGGAACACCGAATGACCGTCGAGACCCGCGCGGGCGAGTCGCTAAAGTTGCCGCCACGAGCCCGGCCGATTGTGTCAATCTGACATCCGACGGTCGTTACCTCTCCGCTGTCACTGTGCTTCCAGAATTGATGGGCGAACGTTGGGCGAGCGGGCATCCGATCTATTCCGTGTTTCTGACGGCCATACCGCCGAACGGTCCATCCTGCGCTGCTTCAGCTCCACCGAGCGGTGCTTCCGTCGGCGGTTGGTTCACCGCGAGCAGCCGACACCCCGGCGGGTGTCATGCCCTGTTCTGCGACGGCACGGTCAGATTCGTCAATGAGACGATCAACACGGACGATCTCACAGCCGTGGGGCCAAAATTTATTGAGACCAAAGGTGAAGTTGGTGGGCAACGCGCTTGGTCTGGTTTTGTGAGCAGCTATGGTATTTGGGGAAGCTGGGGCCGGATGGATGATTCGGTTCCGGGAGCGTATTAACCACGCGGCTTGTGGGACGCTGCGAGCATGACACACTGATGGCCGAACGTCTGAGCAGAGAATTGGATGTCCGACTTTGTGGCTGACAAAGCGAATTCCGTGAGCAGTGGCCGACGACGCTGGTTGCAAGCTGGTGCGTTGGGGCTGACCGGGTTGTCGTTGCCGGAGTTGTTCACGGCTCGCGCAATGTCTCATGCCGCCGCTCAGCGTGAAACTTTTGGGCGGGCGAAGCGTTGTGTGATGCTGTTTTTGACCGGAGGAGTTCCGCAGCAGGACTCGTGGGATCCAAAACCGAAAGCTCCCGCGAACGTGCGCGGGGAATTCTCGCCGATCGCAACGAACGTGTCGGGGATCCAGGTCAGCGAGATGTTTCCGCAGTTCGCTCGGCGAATGGATCGCGTGACGTTGCTGCGGTCAGTGACTCACGACGATACGGTCCACACGTCGGCGGGTTACACGATGCTGACAGGACGACGGCATTCACAGGCGAACGCGAAGACGGCGACCGACATCAAGCCGCAGCCGACCGATCATCCGCATGTTGGTTCGATCTTGTCGCTCGTCCGGCCGCAGCTTGGTCCGCCGACGTTTGTGTCGCTGCCGGAAATCATCCGGGACGACGCGGTCAACGAGTTCCCCGGACTGACCGGCGGATTCTTGGGCGAGCGGTACTCGCCATTGTTGATCGAAGGCTCGGCGAAGACGAATCAATTCGCCCCGCCGCCGCTGGCTTTGGCCGAAGGTGTGTCGGCCGCACGGTTCACGGAGCGTCAGCGGCTGCTGTCCGACCTCGATCAGCGATTGCGGACGGAGTTCCTTTCGCAACGGGCTACGATTGCCGATTCACAGCGAGAGCGGGCGTTTTCGCTGATGGCGTCGAGCGTTGTGTAGCAGGCGTTCGATCTGGATCGCGAAACTCCGACGACTCGTCAGCGATTCGGTTCGCACTTGTTCGGACAAGGCTGCTTGATGGCTCGGCGGCTGTTGGAAGCGGGCGTGTCGTTGGTCACGGTCTACTGGCATTACGAAGGGCCGCGCGACTCGCCAGTGTGGGACACGCATGCGAACAATTTTGCTCACTTGCGAAACCGGCTTGCGCCGCCCACCGACGTTGCGATGTCCGCGTTGTTGGATGATCTCGCCGAGCGGGGGATGCTCGACGATACGCTGTTCGTCGCGATGGGCGAGTTTGGCCGCACACCGAAGATTAACGTGAACGCCGGCCGAGACCATTGGCCACAGGTCGCCACGCTGGTCATGGCCGGAGCGGGCGTCCGTGCCGGAACGATCTACGGCGCGTCGGATCGATTAGGTGCGTATCCGGCCGACCGCGCGGTGACTCCTGCCGATCTGACCGCGACGATGCTGCACCTGCTGGGTGTCGATCTCGAACTCGACCTGCGCGACCAAGCGGGCCGTATTCACCGTGCCTGCGACGGATCGCCCGTATTTGGATTATTCGGGTGAGTGAACGTGGCTGATGTCTCCTGCATCGATCACTCGATGCGGTTTCAAACCCCAGCACGAAGCGCCAGCGAGTGGTTCAAACGTCGGACAAACAACCACTCGCTCTCGCGACGTGCTAATTTTGAAAGTGACTCTAGCGAGGTCGGAAACGAAAAGGGCGACTGCGCTCGAAAGCGTAGTCGCCCTTGTAGGCTGCTTGTCTTTACGGGACGACTCATGTTTTGTGAGAAGCCCGAAGATGCTGTTGTTGACTAAACGACGAAGTCGTCCTTCGTGCGGACGAAGCTCGTATCTATTTCATCGAACCCGGTGTATTTACTCATATCGCGGGGGTCCAGGTTCGCGGTGGAACGATAACGAGAACGGAAATTGGCCAGCTCATCGACCGCGTTGGACCATGAGTCATGGATCATGTCAATTCCGCCCTGTCCCTTGATGAAATCAGCGTCACCGTCGCCGCCGGAGAGAACATCGCGGCCCCCTCCGCCATAGATTTCGTCGTCATCTCCATCACCAGACAAGGAATCATTGCCCCCCATGCCATTGATGGTGTCGTTTCCATCTCCGCCGGAGATGCTGTCGTTGCTGTCGCCACCTTGGCACAGGTCGTCGCCCGCTTCTCCCGAGATATTGTCGGCACCGGACCCGCCGATCAGATTGTCGTTTCCGTCACCCCCAATGATGATGTCATTGCCGGTGGAGCCATCGATGAAGTCGTTGCCGCTGCCACCCAGGAGCGTATCGTTGCTGCCGCCGCCATTGAGAGACACGAAGAAATCCGTTCCCGAAGCGTCAATGAGATCCGCACCGCCGTTCGCGGTTACCGTCACTTGGAACGATCCGGACAGTCCGTCCGAGGCACGATTCAGGGCGATTTGGATGTTGTTCCCAGCACTCGATGAAGAACTGGAGCAGGTGATCCGCAACGAGGTCACTGATCCCAGTGCTCCTCCGAAGGCGACTGCTCCCGCCCCTAAGTCGTAGGTCAAATTCGTCCCGTCATGAGAGATGACGAAGTCGTCTCCATTCGACACGGTCAGGATCGGCGCTGTCGCCGAGCCAGAGACCGTGACCGCTGGGAGACAGCGCACTTCCAGGGACTCCACACCGCGCGAAAGGAATCGCCGGCGTGCGGATGGTTTTTGTGGATTGATGGTTCACAACCAATGGTGCCAGGCCCGCAGATTCATGGTTGTTTTCCTTTTTGGTGTTTTTCCTACGACCGAATCAGTTGACGCGACCGATTCAACTGGCGTCAGCCTACCGAACCCACGCTCGAATTCAATGAACGGGATTTGACTTCGATCAGAAGTCGTTCTCTCGAGTCGATTCGGTACTACATTCCGCAAAACCCTTCCATCCGGTCCCTGGAGTCACTCCGCAGATGCGAATCGCCTTCCTCACGTCGGGACGTCGTGTTCCCAGCAGCCGCTTTCGGGTGTTGCCGTTCGTGCCACATCTGCAACGGCTCGGCCACGAATGCCTCGTCTTGCCGAGCCGCCCGGACAAATACGCCTCGCTGCCTCTGCTGGGCTTTCGAGTCAGCGGGGTCGTCAAGCGTTGGAACCGCCGGGGCGATCTTGCCGCGCTGGAACGTTGGTCTCCGGACGTCGTCGTCCTGGAACGGGAGCTCTTCAGCGACGGGAGTCATGACCTCGAACAAGAGTTGCGTGAGAAGACCCGCCGATTGGTGCTCGACATCGACGACGGCCTGTTCGCTCTCGACCGTCACAAGTTCGAGGTGCTCTGTGGGCTGACCGATCACATCATCGCCGGCAACGATTTGCTGGCGACGCGCGTGCGGCCGATCAATCCTCGCGTGACTGTGATTCCAACCTGCATCGATGTGGAGAAGTATCAGGGGCGAGGGGTGAGGGGTGAGGGGAGAGAAACGAATCTGGCCAACTCGCCCCTCGCCCCTCATTCCTCGCCCCTCATTCTCGGCTGGACGGGGACGGCCGCGAACATCGACTACCTCGATATCCTGCGTGAGCCGCTCAAGATTCTGTCGCGTGAGTTCAATCTCGAATTGTGTGTCATCGCCGAGTCGGCTCGTCCATTGCGGAGGCTCGGCTTTGACCGAGTTGGCATTCGGACTCGGTTTGTCCGTTGGTCCGAAGCGACCGAAGTCTCCGACCTTTACCCCTTCGATGTCGGCGTGATGCCGATGCCGGACACGGATTGGACGCGCTACAAGTGCGGCCTCAAGATCCTGCAATACATGGCTGCCGGAATCCCCGCCGTCGCGTCGCCGGTGGAAGTCAACTCCGAGATCATTCATCACGGCGTCAACGGTTGGCTGGCGACGACGTCCGACGAGTGGCTGTTCGTATTGCGGCAACTCTTGGCGGAACCGGTACGCCGTGCCTCCGTGGTTGAGGCGGCTCGGAATACGGTTGAGCAGCGTTATTCCGTCGCCGTTCAACTGCCGCGATTGATCGCCTGCCTGGAAGCGGTGTGTGCTGGACAGTAGCTTGAGCCGCGTCGTTCGGACGCCTACGTCCGATCTACGTCAGTAGCCGCTTGATCCTTCTTTGAGGTTGCCTCTCATGATTTTTACTCGGACATTGGTCTGCTGGGGACTGCTCGCAATCACGCTGAGTGCGAATGCGGACGACTCAATCAAAGCGAAGCCCGCCGCGAAGAACGTCGTCGTGATCGTCGCCGATGACTTAGGTTGGCAGCTCGGTTGCTACGGAGACAAGCAGGCGAAGACCCCGAACATCGATAAGCTCGCGGCCGAGGGAGTGCGATTCACGCGAGCGTACTGCACGACTGCCAGTTGCAGTGCGAGCCGCTCGGTGCTGATGACCGGCCTCTTCAATCACGCGACAGGGCATTACGGGCACGCTCACGGCGACGGCCATTTCTCGACCTACGATTCGGTGCGTACGCTGCCGGTGCTGATGACAGAGGCGGGATATCGGACCTGCTCGATCGGAAAGTATCACCTCGCTCCCGCAGCCACGTACCACTTCGAGACCTACCGCAACGACGGCATTCAGGGCTCGCGAAACTCCGTCCGCATGGCGGAGAACGCGAAGGCGTGGATCGCCGAAAAGGACGATCGGCCGTTCGTCCTCTACTGGTGCAGCACCGACCCGCATCGGGCGGCTCAAGGCTTTGCGAACTCGCCGAAGGACGACTTCTATCCCGGTGTGACGCCGACTCGCTTCAAAGCGGATGAGATGCGAGTGCCGTCGTGGCTGCCGAACGCTCCCGAAGTGCGGCAGGAGTGGGCGGAGTTTTACGAAGCGATCAATCGTCTCGATCAAGGGGTCGGCGCGTTGATGCAGTCGCTGAAAGACACGGGCCACTGGGACGACACGCTCGTGATGTTTCTGGCCGACAACGGCCCGCCGTTTCCCGGTGCGAAGACGACGTTGTACGACCCCGGTGCTCGGCTGCCGTTGATCGTTCGCGATCCAACGCAACCTCGTCGCGGGACGACCGACGGTCTTGCCTCTTGGGCCGACATCACGCCGACGATTCTCGATTGGTGCGGAGTCACCCCAAAACCCGCGCCGCCGGTCGTCCCGCGCGAGAATGGCGGCTCACCGGAAGGAGCACGCCCCGCCAAGAACGCGAAGACGCAACCGGTCACGTTTCACGGCCGCTCATTCTTGAAAGCTCTGGCTGACGAGCACGCCGCGAAGAACGGCTTCGACGAAATCTTCGGCTCGCACACCTTCCACGAGGTCACGATGTATTACCCGATGCGCTCGATCATCAGCGGGCGGCATAAGTTGATCTTCAACATCGCTCACGAGCTGCCGTACCCATTCGCGTCCGACTTGTACGCCTCGCCGACGTGGCAGATGGCATTGAAGACAAAGCTTCCTGTCTACGGCATGCGATCCACTTCGGCCTACATTCACCGTCCTCGATTTGAACTCTACGACCTCGCGGCCGACCCCGACGAACTCAAGAACCTCGCTGACGATCCGCAGCACGCGAAGCTGATTGCAGAGTTACAGAGCAAACTCAAAGCCTGGCAAAAACAGACTCGCGACCCGTGGGTGTCAAAGTGGGAGTACGAATAAGTGCAGAAGGAGCCCGACGAAAACACGACCAAACACATCCTGATCGGCACGGCCGGGCACATTGACCACGGCAAGACGCGGCTGGTCGGGCGACTGACCGGAATCAACACCGATCGGTTGCCCGAAGAGCAGGCGCGCGGGATTTCGATTGATCTGGGCTTCGCGCACTTCGAGCAAGACGGCATTCAATTTGGCGTCGTCGATGTGCCGGGGCATGAGCGGTTCGTGAAGAACATGGTTGCCGGAGCGACCGGCGTGAATGTCGCGATGCTGGTGATCGCCGCGGACGACAGTGTCATGCCGCAGACGCGCGAGCATTTGGAGATCATGCAACTGCTCGGCATTCCGACCGGGTTGGTCGCGCTCACGAAGATTGATCTCGTGGATCGTGATTACTTGGAACTGGTCGCGGCGGACATTGAAGACTTTCTGCGTGGCACGTTTCTGGAAAGCTGTCCGATCGTGCCGGTCTCGTCGCACACCGGCGAAGGTCTCGACGAACTCAAGGCGACGCTGGCGCGGATCGCTCACGCGGTTGTCTTGCCGGAAGCGAACGACTTATTTCGATTGCCAATCGACCGAGTCTTCAGCGTCCCGGGGCACGGCACAGTCGTGACCGGTTCCGTGATGAGCGGTTCGGCCACTGCCGGCGAGACGCTCGAACTGTTGCCGGAATCACGCGAGGTCCGCGTGCGCGGAGTGCAGCATCACGGCCAGCAGGCCGACAGCGCGGCCGCTCGGCAACGGACGGCGATCAACTTGGCGGGAGTCAAAAACGAAGAGGTCGAGCGCGGTATGGAGCTCGCCTCGCCGGACTATCTGCTGCCGACGCGGCGGATGCTCGTCGAACTGCGGAATCTGTCGTCGTCGCCGATCGTGTTGCGAGATCGGTTGGTGTTCAATCTGCATCTCGGCACTCGTGAGGTGCTCGCGCGAATCAACCTCAAAGGCCGCACGCTGTCGCCGGGGGAAACCGGCTTTGCCGAGTTGCGGACGAAAGAACCGATCGTCGCCGCTCACGGCCAGCGATTCATCCTGCGCCGCGTCTCGCCGAGCATCACGGTCTCCGGCGGCCGAGTGCTCGATCCCTGTTTGCCCGCCGGTAAGCGAATCAAAGATCTGGTGTCGCTCGGCACGAAGTGGGGAGATGCGTCCGATCTCGCCAGGCTTTCGGCGTTGATCGGGCAGAAGGACAGCCTCGACGACTCGCCGCTGGAAGCCGCGCGACGAGCCGGCATCCAACCGCCACGTTATCGGCAACTGCTCGAAGAACTCCGCTCGTCCGGCCAATTGATTCGGCTCGGCGGCGCCGAGCGTGGCTTGCTTGTCCACAAGGATCGACTCGCCGCATTGCAGGCGTCGGTGATGAAGACCGTCCGCGAAGTGCTCGCCAAGCATCAGCCGCGCCGAGCATTGCCTCGCGACATGTTCCTGTCAGCCTGCCGTGAGATCACGCACTCCGCGCTGTTGGATGCCGTCTTCAATCAACTGCTCGTGAAGAACGAACTGGTGAAAGTCGGCCCGCAGATCGGCCCGGCCGACGCGCAGGTCAAGCTGACGAAGAACCAACAAGCCACGCGCACGAAGTTGCTCGAAACCATCGCCGCCGCCGGGCTCATGCCGCCGACCACGAAAGAACTCGCCGCGACGGTCAGCCAGACGCTGGATCAGATCGCACCGCTGCTGCACGTCAGTTGTGAAGACGGACTCCTCGTGAAGGTCGCCGAGGATTTGTACTTCTCCCCCCAAGCAATCGAACGGGCGAGACAACTCTGCGCCGAGCTCCTCGACAAGAACGGCCCGGCCTCGATGGCTCAATTACGCGACGCCTGGGGAGTCAGCCGCAAGTTCTCCGTTCCGCTGTGCGAGTTCTTCGACTCAAGCGGTCTGACCATTCGCAACGGCGACCTGCGCGTCGTGGGGCCAAACCTGCGCGAACGGATTGGCTGATCGTGAAGACGATCTACCGCGTTGAAACCAAGGCTCGAAGATTATCGGTCGTGTCTTCACGCCTTGGTGGTTCATTGCTCTTCCGCGTGCCGAGACCGAAGATCGCTTAAGAATAATTCCGCGAGGCACTCATGTCCGACTTCTTCCAAAACCTCATCACCGAATACGTCCACTCGCGGCCGAACGCCAAGAAGCTGGAGCCGAAGCATGTCGCCAAGAGGTTGGGGGTCCGCAAGCGCGACTTCCAAGAGTTCCTCATCGCGTGGCGAACGATCTTCCATCGCGGGGTTGCGAGCCTCGAAGCAGGGGAACAACCTCCAAGCGAGGATGTCGGCGAACCTGAATCGAGTGACGTCGCGTCCGAGAAGAAAAAGCTCAGACCGGGGTCGCTGTTGGGCGTGATCAGAAAGATTGGCGTGCGCGGGGCAGTGTTCATCGCGACGGCCGATGCGGCGGGGCATCGCGCGGGGATGAAGCCGTTGGAGGTCTCGATCGCCACACGCGATTTGAAGGACGCTCAAGTCGGCGACAACGTCATCGTGCAATTGGTCAACCGGCCGCGCGAGGGAGAGCGGTCTTACGGCAAAGTGATCGAGGTCACCGAGCGAGCGACCAATTCGTTCGTCGGCACCTATGACGAGTTCGACGGCCAAGGCTATGTGAAGATCGACGGCCGGAACTTTGAAGACCCGATCTCGGTCGGCGACCCCGGTGCGAAGGGAGCGGCTCCCGGCGACAAAGTCGTCATCGAGATGCTGCGATTCCCGTCGCACGCGCACTCCGGTGAGGCGGTGCTGACGCGAGTGCTCGGCGCGAAGGGGGAACCCGGTGTCGATCTGCTGTCGATCATTCACGAGTTCAATCTGCCGGATGAGTTCCCTCCCGAAGTCCTGCACGAGGCCAGCAAGCAGGCGGAACTCTTCGACGAAAACGATTTGCGAGGCCGGCTCGATCTGACGAACGAAACGATCGTGACTATCGACCCGTTTGATGCGCGCGACTTCGACGATGCGATCTCGCTGAAACGCAATGAGGTCGGTCACTGGGTTCTGGGAGTCCACATCGCCGACGTAGGCCACTTCGTGAAGCGCGGCAGCTTGCTCGATCGTGAAGCGCGACGTCGCGGCACCAGCGTGTACCTACCGACGCGTGTGCTGCCGATGCTGCCGGAGGTCATCTCGAATGGACTGGCCAGCCTGCAACAAGGCCGCGTGCGATACACGAATTCGGTCTTCATTGAGTTCAATCCTGACGGCGTTCCCATTCACACCGAGTTCGCAAAGTCGGCGATCAAAGCAACTCAGCGGTTCGCGTATGAGGAAGTGATGCCGTTGATCGCCCAACATATTGGCGAGCGGGGCGGCGTCAGCCCCCCGGTTTCTGCCGACTCGGCACGACTCACCGGGGGGCTGACGCC
>SXKJ01000142.1 GCA_005778115.1 Planctomyces sp.
CGCTTCGAGCAGCGCGGCCTGCGTCTTCGGTGGTGTGCGATTGATTTCGTCCGCCAGGATCACGTTGCCGAAGATCGGCCCTTTGACGAACTGCATCCGCCGATGCCCGTCGGCCGACTGGTCGAGAATCTCCGTCCCCGTGATATCCGCCGGCATCAAGTCGGGAGTGAACTGAATCCGCGAGAACTTCAGATGAAACACCTGCGCGATCGACCTCACCAGCAATGTCTTGGCCAGTCCCGGCGCTCCGGTGATAAGGCAATGCCCGCCGGCGAACAGACTGATGAGCAACTGCTCGACCACGTCCGCCTGACCGACGATGACTTTCGAGAGTTGCTCGTCGATCCGCCGCCGCGCCCCGCGAAGCTGCTCGACCGATTGTTGTTCAGAAAGGAATTCGTCGAGATGTTCGGGCACGGGATACTCCTTATTCAACGCAAAGTCGCAGAGTCGCAAAGAGTGGCATGTCGAAGATTGTGAATCTGGAACCTCACTTCAATCTTTGCGACTTCGCGTCTTTGCGTTGGAACTGCCCTCAGTGTGTCATGGCATAGGTCACGATGTTGATCCCCATTGGGTACGACCATTTCTCGGCCATCTCGCGGAAGTAAGTGGGGTCTTCCCCTTCTCGCTCCCAGCCGTCGCCGAGGTCGGTGTTGTGGCAGATGATGGCCATCATGCGGCCCTTGTCGTCGAAGATCGCTCGGTAATGCGCTTCAGGAGCATCCTGACGTTCGGTCGAGTATCCCGCCTGAAACGCACCGATGCTGGGGACCTGCGGCTTTTTCTTCAGGTCGTAGACGCAATGAAAGATCTCATGTTCGAGCGGCAGTTCCACCGGCTCGCGATCGGGGAAGACGCGCTTGATGTTTTCGTAGAAGGTCTGCCACTCATGCTCACCCCAGAAGTCATCCACCATCAGGAAGCCGCCGTTGAGCAGATACTTTCGCAGACCCGCGACCTCGGCTTCGGTCAGGCTCATGCGGCCCGGTTCGATGATGTAGATCCACGGATAATCAAAAAGCGCATCGTCGGTCAGTTCGAGGATCTTGCCGTTGGGATCGGTCTCCAGAGCGGTCAGCTCATGCAATCGGTACGAGAAGTTGAGATCGCTGTCGGGATAATCGGTGTGCCAATTTCCGCCGCTTCGCCCATAGCCGCCCGACGAATACCTCACACGGACGAACGTGAAGACATCGGACTTGAATCGTTCATCGTTCTTCCATTCCGGGACGCCATTGCGATCGACGAGTTCGGGGCGAAATTCGCGACGCATGAAGGGAGAACGCTGAGCGAGGGCCGTCGCGGCGATGACGAACAATAGGAAAAGGCAGTGCAAAGTGCAGAGTGCAGAGTGCAAAGTGAAAAATGTCGGACGCGACGAGATGTCCCGTCGCTGCTCTTCACTTTGCACTTCGCACTCTGCACTCTGCACTCTGGACTGTGTGTCTTTTGCGCTGAGTCGTTTCATGTCGTCCTCGAACCTAATTGCCTTTGACTGGCCGTTTTAGTTTTGCAGGAGCCACCGGCTTCTCGGTCGCCGAGTCACTCATCTGAATGATCTCTAGCAACCGCTCATGCGCCGCACGGAACCGCGGTGCTTCTTCCAATGCCAACAACACCTGACGTTTCGCTGACGGTAAGTCACCGCTCCGCTGCAACGCCGTCGCTAGTTTCAGATGCAGGTCGGCCACATCAATCGGATTGAGCAGTAGCAACGCTCGGTAGCTTGTGATCTCCAACGGGGCATCGCGCAGTTTCTCGGCTGCGTCGGCCGCGATGCGGTGCGGGGCCGGTTGCAGCGGGCTGACTGCCAGCCAGCGCTGTGCGTGCTTGCGGGTTAATTCCCACTCGCCTGCTTGGGCGGTCAGTTCGGCCAAGCGAGCGAACAGGTCCACGCTGTCGTCGGTCAACTCGGCGAGTCGTTCGAGTGTCGCTCGTTCCTGGGGCACCTCCTTCAACTCGCGATGCACGCGGGCGAGCAATGCAAGATGCCCATCGCCGCTGGCGTCGTTCAGATACAACCGATGCATCGTTTCGAGCGGCTGCTTCGCTTCGGCAAACTTCTTCTCGGCGATCAACTGCTTGGCATGACGTTGCAGTGCGGCGTAGTTGTGCGGGTGCTCTTTGAGGTACGCGGCGAGCAGTTCGGCATTCGCTCGCTTGGGCAATTCGGGCTCCGTCCAATCGGCGTTCGGTGCCATCGCGATGGCTCGTTCGCGAGCGAAGGCCGCGAACGCCAAATCCAATTCATCGAGCGATCCCGTGTGCCGAGCCAGCGCGTCGTTGATCGTCAGGCCGTTGCCGAGATCGGCCAGGATCTTTTGCAACGATTCGAGTCCATGTTTCTGGACGAGGTATTCGACGACTAACGACGACTCGAAGTACGCGAACTGTAAGTGCAGCCCGCTGCGCGGATGCAGGAACGCACCGCTCAGTTCGCTGACCGGCGTCAGTTCGTCGCCGAGCAGCATCTTGCGATACAGCGGATTGATTGCCTGTCCCCACGTCTTGTCTGCCTGTCGTTCTTCGTAGACCGAGATTCCCTCGCTCAGCCAGCGCGGCATCTTGTTGTGCGTCTTGTTGAGCGTCACGACGTGGCAGAACTCGTGATAGAGCGTCGCCTCCCAGCAGGTCGGATGCGCGTCTTGCGAGGCGGGGCTGTTCGCCGTGATGACCGTGCCGAAACAAACGCCCAAGAAACCCGCGCCTCCGGGCAGGCCGAAGGTGCGGATCGCGAAGTCCTCTTGCTTGGGAAACATCTCGATGATGATCGGCGACGGGAGCGTCACGTCGTACTTCGCGCACAGGTCTCGCTTCGCCCGCTTCAGCAGGTCGAGGACTCGGCGGCCGTAGATGTCCGCCTCGCGAGCGTCCATGCGGACGAGCAGACCGTCCTCTTCCAGCGTACGAAACTTCGAGATGCAATCCTGCAACGTGACGAGGTTGTGCGCGAAGATGTTGTAGCCGTCCGCTTCGTAGACCTCGTTCGCCAGCTTCCAGCCTTCCTCTTCCTGACCGAGCCGCAGCAAATCCGACGCGAGTTGAATTTGTGCCGGCAGAAACTTCGAATCGAACTCCAACGCTTGCCGCTGACGAGCGGCTCCCTCGGCGAAGCGATACTTCTGCGACTGCTTCTTGCCAATCAGATGATCCACCTCCGGGTTCGTCGCCCAATGCTTGAGCGCCGTCCCGCGATATTGCTTCTCGCTTTCCGGTTGATTCCGCAGATGAGCCAACACGGCGCGATAGGCGGCCGCTCGGGGATGCAGCGGGTTGATCGACTCGACTTGATTCAGAATCGTCTCGGCCTCGTCGTAGCGTTCCGAGTCGATGTGCTCATCGACGACGAACAACAGGCAGCCGATGTGATTGGGATTCCGTTCCATCGCCGCCTTGATCGCGGCATTCGCCTTCTCCGTATCACTGTGCGAGAACGCTTGAGCCAATCCGAAGTGCGCGTCGGCATCCGTCGGATCGAGCTTCGCGGCTTGCTCGAAGTTCTGCGCGGCGAGTGCGAAGTCGTTCTTCTCCAGAGCCAATTCGCCACACGCCAGAAACGCCGGCGCGTAGTTCGGCTGCTGCTTCTTGACGACGTTGTACATGCCGTCGAGCACCTTCTTGGGATCGACTCGCTGAGCCAGCAGAAATCGCCCGACGATCAGCCGGCTCCCTGCATCGCTGTATCGCCACGGCGTCTGCTGCACGAGCTTTGCGAATTCCTCTTCCAGTTCCGCGACTCGTTGCGGCTGGTTGTTGAAGCGAGCCACCTCGCGGCCCAGCCAGCGCAGCTCGATGCTGGTGGAGAACTTCTTCAATCCCGCGCCGAGCGATTCGGCCGCGCCCGAATAGCGGCCGAGTTCGAGTTCCGAGCGAATTTTCAACAAGCGGTAGTTCTCATTGAACTCACTTTCGGTGATCGCTTTGGTGGTGGCTTCGACGCACTCGGCATATTTGCCCGTGCGGAAGAGCCCGACGATTTGAGCCGAATCGGCAGCGGCGGATGTGTGGCTGCCGGCGAGGGTGAAGAGCAGCATCGCGAACCAACTCATGATCAGCCGGTACGCGATAGCGTCCGGTTTGTCGATCTTCCGGGAGCAACGATCCCCAATCATTGGCGAGGCTCCTCGAACGTCGGACGTGACGCTCAGGTCACCCCGATCAGATTCGCGAGGACAGCACGATCTCCGATGCGCGGCGGGATGCTATCGCAGGCTCAGGTTCAATACCACGTTCGCTTCGCCGTGTCCGAGATTGTCGCGAACCGAATCCCGAAGTAGGTTGCTCTGCGTCGCAACAAACAGCCCCGTTCCTGTCGAGACGGATCTGCCATGCAACGGACGGCTAATTTTTTGGATTCTCGTGCGATCTCGCGACGAGCCGTGTTGCAAGCGGGGAGTCTGGGACTGCTGGGGCTCTCGACGGCGGATGTCGCGATATGGCGTGCACGCGCGGCGGAAACAGGAGCCACGACGAAGAAGCCGCGAGCGGTCATTTACCTCTTTTTGACCGGAGGTCTTTCGCAGCATGACTCGTTCGACATGAAGCCCGAAGGCCCGGTGGACTTCAAAGGAGAGTTCAATCCGATCACGACGCGAACGCCGGGAATTCAGATTTGCGAACACATGCCGCTGCTGGCTCAGCGCAGCGAACGGTGGTCGTTGGTGCGATCGCTGACACACAACAACAACGGCCATGACGCGGCGACTTACATGATGCTGACCGGCAAGTCGGCGTTGCCACCGAAGTATCGCGCAATGAAGCCGCAGTCGATTGACTTGCCTTGCCTCACCGCGATCGCGGGATCAGCCACGCGTCCACAGAATCACCCGCCGCCGAGCGTCGTGTTGCCAGAGAAACTCTATCACTCGAACTCGGGCACGTTCTCTGGACAATTCGCGGGAATGCTGGGCAATAAGCACGAACCGTGGTTCATCGAAGCGACCGACAAGCCGCACGCATACCACTCTTACTCAGGCGCGTTTCCGAAATATCTCTTTAACCTCCACAAGGGCGAGCAAGCGGACAAAGTCGATTGGCGATTCGACGTGCCGAATCTCACGCTGCCGGAAGGAGTGCTCGAACCGCGGTTCCGCGAACGACGCGAAATCCTGAACATCGTCGAGCAACAGCAGCAGCATCTGGAAGCGCAAGCCTCGGTCGGAGGCTATGACCGCATCCGGCAATCCGTGATCTCGCTGATGGCCGACCCGAAAGTCCGTGAAGCGTTTGATGTGCACAAGGCCGATCCGAAACTGCTTGCTCGATACGGCGACAACTCATTCGGCTGGTCGCTGCTCATGGCGAAGCGATTAATCGAGGCCGGAGTGACTATGGTGCAAGTCAACATGGGGAACTTCGGAAGCTGGGATTTGCACGGCAACAATTTCCCAATGCTCAAACAGTTTCTGTTTCCGCCGACTGACCTCGCTGTCTCCGCGTTGCTGGATGATTTGCAGGAGAGCGGAATGCTCGATGACACGCTGGTGGTGATGGCGGGCGAGTTCGGCCGCACTCCGCGCATCAGCCACATCGCACCGGAAATCTACAAGACCTCCGGCCGCGATCATTGGGGACCAGTCCAAACGGCGTGGTTCGCCGGCGGCGGCGTGCGCGGCGGACAAGTCCTCGGAGCCACCGACGCCAGCGGTGCCTATCCGACTTCCGATCCGCAGAAGCCAGAGAACTTCGCCGCCACGATTTACCACGCCCTCGGCATCCCAGCCGAGGCGGCGTGGCACGACGCAACCGGTCGACCGTATCCGATCTACGAAGCTCAACCGATCGAAAGGCTATTCGCCTAGTGCCGCGTCACAGCTAAGACTTTGCGTTGATTTCATAAGCCGCTGGGCGCTAGCCCACGGTTAAAACCAGCCGCCGCTGATTCGCAAGTTGCATTCCATGCCACATGAGCCGCAGAACTGATGAGGCCCCAGCAGATATTCTCTTGGGCGGCATAACCCCAAGACTGTTGAGCGAATCGAGCCTTCAGTAGCATGGGGACCCGGCCTGCTCTCAATCTGCACCATTTACTTTTCGAGGAGTTCCATTATGGCTGTTGTTTCTCCGCGTCATCGAGTGTCGACGGGATTTACGCTCATCGAATTGCTGGTCGTCATTGCCATCATCGCCGTACTGATCGCGCTGTTGCTGCCGGCCGTCCAACAGGCTCGCGAAGCCGCTCGCCGGTCCCAGTGCAAGAACAATCTGAAGCAAATCGGACTGGGAATGCACAACTACGAAGGTTCAGCCAAGATGTTTCCGACGTCGACCACGAATAACGGAGCCTGGCGACACAGCCTGTTGACTCGGTTGCTGCCGTTCGTCGATCAAGACGCATTGGCGAAGAAATACAACTACGGCGTGCATTGGCATGCCACCCAGAACACACAAGCGGTCCAGACCGTGATTTCCGCTTTCCTCTGTCCGTCCACAAACGATTCAACGAGACGCGACACGACGGCCTTGCCCGGGGCGGCCGCCGGTCCATTGCCGGTGCCGACCGATTTTCCCGCATCGACTCCGCGCGGCTGCTCGGACTACACGGAAGTCACGGGCTTCAACAACCTCGCTACCTTGAACAGTTTCGGGACGCTGTTGGATCCGCGGACGAATTCCAGTCCTGGTGCTGGTTGTGCCGTCAACTTCGTGCGCTGCCGAATCGCCGACTACCGAGACGGCACCAGCAATACGATGCAATTCGTCGAAGATGCCGGTCGCCCGCATCTGTACCGGGTCGGCAAGTTAGTGAATGCGACGGGTTCAAATGACGGCGGGTGGATGGACCACGATCAGCGATTCAATATTGACGGCGCCAACAAAACAACCGGAGTGACTGGGCCGGCGACATCGACGGGCAACGTCAATGACTACTCGTGTGCCGTCAACTGCACGAACGCCAACGAAATCTATGCGTTTCATGAAGGTGGCGCTCACATCTTGATGGCGGACGGCACCGTGCGGTTTCTGAACCAGACCGTCGGATTCAGCGTCGTCGGCCGGCTGATCACGGTCGCCGGCCGGGAACCGATCGGCGAATTCTAATCGCGACGGACATTCTCTGGCCTGCGCCGATGTTGGCGAACTCGGCGTTGATCGAACTTGGCTCTCCGCGATTTGTATTGAGAACAAATTCGTGAGCTGTCACGGCACTCGCCGTGTTTATTCGTGCGAGTGAATCGATAGCACGACGCGCAAGAGTGGTTTTCTGGAACAACCATTCGCTTGCGCGTCGTGCTAATTGCTCCCCATGAATCATTGAGGTTAGTTGTCGGTCTCCTGTTGCTCTCTACAATTCTGTCGGCACCTCAAAGGAGTGAGAGATGACGACTGTATTACCGATTTTGCGATCCGACGACATTGAACACGAACAAGAGTCGCATGTCGCCAGCTTGAGCAACCTCGCAGCCTTACACGCCGACGGCATCGTGCCGGGCGGCTGGTGGCATCGCGAAGGGGATCGCATCGAGTGCGATCTCTGCCCGCGCCGCTGCGTGATGAAAGAGGGAGATCGCGGCTTCTGCTTCGTGCGACAGAATCTCGGCGGGCAGATGATGCTCACGACTTACGGACGCAGCACCGGGTTCTGCATCGACCCGATCGAGAAGAAGCCGCTGAATCATTTCCTCCCCGGCACCAGCGTATTGAGCTTCGGCACGGCCGGCTGCAATCTCGGATGCAAATTCTGTCAGAACTGGGACATCTCGAAGTCGCGCGAAACCGAACGGCTCAGCCAGCGAGCGTTGCCTGATGAGATTGCTCGCGCCGCGCTGGAGATGGGTTGCGCGAGCGTCGCCTATACCTACAACGATCCGGTCATCTGGGCCGAATACGCGATCGACACCGCGCTCGCCTGTAAGGAACTCGGCATCAAGTCGGTCGCGGTGACGGCGGGATACATCACGCCGGAGGCTCGGGGGCCGTTCTATCAATTCATGGACGCGGCGAACGTCGATCTGAAGGCGTTCACCGAGGAGTTCTACTACCGCACAACGCTGTCGCACTTGCAGCCAGTGCTCGACACGCTGCGGTGGCTCAAGCACGAGACCAACGTCTGGTTTGAGATCACAAACCTCGTCATCCCGCAGGCCAACGATGAGCTCGAAGAGTTCCGGCAGATGACCGATTGGATTCTGGAAGCGGTCGGCGACGAGGTGCCGCTGCACTTCTCGGCCTTTCATCCCGACTTCCGAATGCTTGACCGCCCACGCACTCCGCACGAGACGCTGATCACCGCTCGTGACATCGCGATGAAGGCTGGACTTAAATACGTCTATGTCGGCAACGTCGATGATGTCGCTCGACAGAGCACCTACTGCCCGAACTGCCAGAAGCTGTTGATCGAGCGCAACTGGTACGAACTCGGCGAGTACGCCCTCAACCGCGACAACTGCCGTCACTGCGGCACGCACATCGCCGGTGTCTTCGCCACTCGCCCCGGCAACTGGGGCCGCAAGCGGCAGCCGGTGGATATGAAACAGTTTCATTCGCCGGATCGCGATCGACCGCTTGTGCTGCTGGAGCGGCCGTTTGCTCCCGTGAGCCGCACGGCGCTAGCCGCCGGTCAAGATGGTGTCAGTCCGCAGCATTTACCGGCGGCTAGCGCCGTGCCGCTCAGTACTGCGCCAGTTCGCCGAAACACTCAGGAAACTATCACCGTGCAAATTCCCAAAATCGCACCGAACCTCTCGCCAACTCAGCGGCACATCCTGTTCGCCACCGCTGCCGAATTGGTGCGTGCGGCCGCCGAAGGGCGGGCACCCGAAACATCCGCCTTTGATCGCAGCGGTATGAGATTGAATATCGTGTCGGGGACGTTCGTCAGTCTTAAACGTCGCGGCCGATTGCGTTCCTGCTGCGGCTCGTTCGGGCAGGCAATGCAGCTCAATCAATGCTTGCGAGAAGCGGCGAACCGGACAGCAACGAACGATCCGCGATTCCCAAAAGTCTCGGTCAGCGAATTGCCGCACCTCGATCTGGATGTCTGGTTGCTGTTCGCGCCCGAACAAGTCAAAGAACGCGGCCTCGATCGCATCAACGCGGTGACGATCGGCAAGCACGGCTTACAAATCATTCGCGGCCAGCAACGCGGCTTACTGCTACCCGGCGTCGCGACCGACAACGGTTGGGACAGCGAAGAGTTCTTGAATCAGGTCTGCGTGAAAGCGGGGCTGCCGCCGACGGCGTGGAAGACCGACGACACAACGCTGTTTCGGTTCGAGGGAGACGTGATTCACGGCCCAATGTCGAGTGCCGGCCAGATGAGCGTTGCCGTTCCTCCGCGTCCGCTGCTGACCCCGTCTGAGTTTGAACAGCTCACAAACTTCGCTCGGCAATCGGTGCTGGCTCTGCTGAGCGGCATGACGCCGCTCTATTTCTGTCCTGGAGTCCCCGACGCCGACGTGCATGGCGTGGCGGTGATGATCACTCAGCCGGGAACGAACTTTTGGTTGTCGGTCTCACGTCTGTCGCCAAAGGAAAAGTATCCGCTTCAAACGACCCTCTTCACGCAATGCGAGACGCTGGCCAAAGCCCTCGCCGGCCGCAACCTGCCGCTCGATCAACTGCGCATCGACATCCTTGCCCTGGATGACACGGCGATGCACGGCACGGTGGACGAGCCGGATTTGAACGGCATCGACTCGGCAACGCGCGGGGTGCTGGTCACGGAACGAAACAAGCAAGCCTTCGTGTTTGATCGGCGCGTGTCGGCCGATCAACTCATGCGAGACGCCAGCCAATTGGCGCAGGTCATCGCTCCCGAATGGTCGCAGCTCTTCAGCTTGCGAGCGTTGTCTTCGTGCGATCGTTTCACAGTCGAGATGACTCCGAAACCCGCAACCGGAAGCGACGTGCGACCGGCGGCAGTGGCGGGAAAGTTTTATCCGGGTGATGTCGCGGGAGTGGCAGCGGAGTTGGATCGGATGCTGGGCACGGCCCTGAGCGGCACGGCGCTAGCCGCCGGTTCCGGTTCCGTTGCAACCAGCGGTAGACCGGCGGCTAGCGCCGTGCCGCTCACGTGTGCGGCGGCGATGGTGCCTCATGCCGGCTGGCGATTCTCCGGCAAGCTGGCGGCTGAGGTGCTCAAGCAAATCGAACTCCCTCGCACGGTGATTGTGATTGGCCCGAAGCACACGCCGAACGGTCTCGATTGGGCCATCGCACCGAATCGCGTCTGGTCATTCCCCGGCGGACAACTCGAATCCGATCTCGAACTGGCTCGTGCGCTGGTCGCGGCGATCCCCGGCCTGCAATTCGATGCTGCCGCACATCAGCAAGAACATGGCATCGAAGTCGAACTGCCGATCATTCATCGGCTCGCGCCGCAGACGAAGATCGTCGGCATCTGCGTCAGCGGTGCCACGCTCCAACGCTGTGACGACTTCGCTCGCGGCTTAGCTTCGGTCCTGGAGAATTTCCTCGATCCACCGTTGCTGCTGATCTCCAGCGACATGAATCACTACGCCAACGATGCCGAAACGCGGCGGCTCGACAAACTGGCCCTCGCCGAGTTCGATCGCCTCAACGAAGACGCGCTCTTCGAGACCTGCCAGGCAAACCGCATCAGCATGTGCGGCCTCGTGCCGGCCGTGATCGTGATGAAGACACTCCAGAAACTCGGCCGGCTGAATCGCTCGATCGAAGTCGGTTATGCAACGTCTGCCGAAGCGAGCGGCGACACGACTCGTTGCGTGGGATACGCTGGGCGACTGTTGGTGTGACTCGTGGGGCAGGTTTTCAACCTGCCCGGCCTGACGGGCAGGTTGAAAACCTGCCCCACGAATGAGAGCAACATGCGTTTTGCCAGCTTGATCCTCTGCATGTTTGCGATCGCGAACGACGATGCGCGAGCGGAGATTCTTCCGGCCATCGACTTCGCACGCGACGTGCGGCCGATCCTCGCGGACTTTTGCATTCGCTGTCACGGGCCGGATGCGAAGCAACGGCAAGCCGGAGTGCGGTTGGACCTACGCGACGAGGCCACACACGCGACGAAGTCCGGCCGCACGCCGATCGCGCCGGGAAAGCCGGAGGCCAGTGAACTCGTGCGGCGCATCTTCGCGGACGATGATGATGTCATGCCACCGAAGGAGACGCAGCAATCGCTGAAGCCGGCTCAGAAGGAGACACTCAAACGCTGGATTGCCGAGGGGGCGAAGTTTCAGACGCATTGGGCGTTTATCGCGCCGAGTCGGCCAGTTGTGCAGAATTTGAGATTTCAAATTTCAAATTCCAAATCGGAGACATGGGCAACTCGAACACCGATCGATCGGTTTGTGTTTGCTCGCATCGAAGCGGCTGGGTTGCGGCCGTCGCCGTCAGCAGATCGCGTCACGTTGTTGCGGCGAGTCACGCTCGATCTGACTGGCTTGCCGCCGTCACCGGACGAGGTCGATGACTTCCTCGCGGACACGGAACCGGCGGCGTTCGAGCGGGTCGTGGATCGACTACTCGCGTCACCGCGATACGGTGAGCATCAGGCGCGCGACTGGCTCGATCAGGCACGCTACGCCGACACGCACGGCTATTTCACCGACCACGAACGATTCATGTGGCGATGGCGTGACTGGGTCATCAACGCCTTCAACGCCGACATGCCGTTCGATCAATTCACGATCGAGCAACTCGCCGGCGACTTGCTGCCCAACGCGACCATCGAGCAACGCATCGCGACCGGCTTCAACCGCAACCACATGATTACCGAGGAGACCGGTGTCACTCCCGAAGAGTACCGCACCGAGTACGTCGCCGACCGAGTCCGCACGACGTCGAGCGTTTGGATGGGACTGACCGCCGGTTGTGCTCAGTGCCACGATCACAAGTTCGACCCGTTGACGCAGCGCGAGTTCTATCAACTCTTCGCGTACTTCAATCAACTGCCGGAGAAAGGGATCGACGGCGGCAAGCAAAAGAACGCCGTCCCTGAGCTGCGGCTGCCGACGCCGGAACAGGTCGCGCAGCAGGAACAGTTGCAGCAACGAATTCGCGACTTACAGGCGAAGCTGATCGCGCTGCCAAAAGAGACCGATGCGAACGCCAAGAAGTCGCTCGACGACGACATCAAGCAGCTTCAGGCGGAAACGTCGTTGCTGGCGACCATCACCAGCGCGATGGTCATGCAGGATCAGGCTGAGCCACGCGACACGTTCATTCTCGAACGCGGCCAATACGACCAGCCGCGAGACAAAGTCGCTGCGGGAGTCCCGTCGTTCTTGCTCGCGTTGCCCAACGACTCGCCGCCGAATCGGCTGTCGTTCGCGAAGTGGCTCGTCGATCCTCGGCATCCGCTGACCGCTCGCGTCGCCGTGAATCGGCACTGGCGACAACTCTTCGGCCGAGGCTTGGTCGCGACGACGGAGGACTTCGGTGTGCAAGGCGAGTTGCCGTCGCATCCGGAGTTGCTCGATTGGTTGGCGGTTGAACTCGCAGGCACGGCCGAAAGCCGAGAGCCGATGGCCGATGGCCGTTATCCCAACCCTTCTCTGTGGAGCACGAAAAGACTGCTCCGGGAATTGGTCACCTCGGCCACGTACCGCCAATCCTCTGCAATCACAGCCGAGCATCGCCGAGTCGATCCACAGAACCGGTTGTTGGCTCGCGCACCGCGATACCGGTTGGATGCGGAGACGCTCCGCGATTCCGCGCTCTTCGCCAGCGGGTTGTTGGCGGAACGGCTCGGCGGGCCGAGCGTCAAGCCGTATCAGCCGGCCGATCTGTGGAAGGCGATCACCTACGACACGAAGAGCACCCAGGAGTATATGCTTTCAAGCGGCGACGGACTCTATCGGCGCGGCTTCTACACCTATTGGAAACGGCAAGTTCCTCCGCCAAGTATGTTGCAACTCGACGCACCAACGCGCGAAACCTGCACGCTGCGCCGCCAGCGAACGAACACGCCGCTGCAAGCGCTCGCGTTGCTCAACGACACACAGTTCGTCGAGGCCGCACGCGTGCTGGCTCAGCGAGTGTTGTTGCCCGCTCCGACCTCCGACCGCGCAGGAATCACGCTCGCGTTTCGCCGAGCGGTCGTTCGCGAGCCGTCTGATTCGGAAACACAGTCGCTGCTGAGGCTGCTATCGGCAGAGCGGGTTCGATTTCACCAAGATCGCACGGCGGCAGATGCGCTGCTGTCCGTCGGCGAACATCCGGTCCCGGTGGAGATGAATCGCTCCGACCTGGCGGCGTGGACGGTGCTCGCCAACGTGCTGCTGAATCTCGACGAGGCACTCAGCCGCGAGTGAAAACCTAAATCGCCCAACACGTAAGGCACATCTAATCTTATGTTGCACTTTTGCGGTTCCGCCCCGACGGGGCAGCCACAAATCAGCCCAGGGCAAGCGACCATCGGGAGCGCCGCCCTGGGTCATTGAATTCCAAGGCCCCAAGCCCTGTAGGGGCGACACCATCATACGATCGTTGTTGTGTCGCCCCTTCAGGCAACGCCGTGAAGAATTTTTAAGCGGCGATGTTTTCATTCGTGAAGTTGGTGAGTTGCTTCTTTTCTTGCGGAGAGAGCTGGCTGAGTTTGGGATCTCCGAGAGGTTTTTTATCAGGGTTGGGGGGA
>SXKJ01000143.1 GCA_005778115.1 Planctomyces sp.
AACTCGGTAATGGCTGGCCGGCATCGTCCTGGCCGAGTCCAAATAAGAATGTATGGCGAGGCCGATCTGCTTGAGATTGTTCTTGCACTGACTACGCCGGGCCGCCTCACGCGCCTGTTGTACGGCGGGGAGCAGCAAGGCAATCAAGACCGCGATGATCGCGATCACCACCAGCAATTCGATCAACGTAAAACCACGACGCTTGGGATTTGAGGACTGAAACGGATTCATCGAAAGCTCCAAATTCTGAAATTGAGAAAGGTCAAGACGTGAATTGAAAACAACCGGAATCCCCCCCCACTTAGCTTGCCTCATTGGTATCTACACAACTCGAAATGTCCGGCAGTTTCACCACCTCTGCGCTCTTCGCTTCTCTGCGGTAAAAGTGACGGACACTTCCTTTGTTTACCGCAGAGAAGCGAAGAGCGCAGAGGTAAGGCGGAAACGTCTTCATGGGGTTGGCAGAATTGTGTAGATACCAATGAGCTTGCCTTAGTGGCTGGCGGGCTTTTGCACTACCTGGACTTCCAATTTCATGAGCTTCATTTCAGTGCCACGGACGTAGTGCAGGGGCCCGTGAACCACTGAGGTGAGCTCAGCGGGGTTGCTATTTGGCTGGCAATTTCTCGGCCAAGGCTCGCATCTCTTGGTACTTCTTCTCGCAGTCCGCGGTCCATTTGAACTTCGCGGCCTCGAACATGGTTTGCAGTTCCGTCGCGGCTTTCAGTAGCTCGGAATAGTGTGGCTTGTGACTGGCAGGCGAGCCGGCCTCAAAGGTCTTCAAGTCTTCAATCAACGTTGACAGATTCCCCTGCGCCAGAACATCCCGATCAACCCCTTCCTCCATGGGATTTCCGCGCAGGTCCATCACCTCAGACTTGGCGGACAGTGAATAGACCACGCCAGGTTCTGGCTTGTCCGCAGTGTTACCGCCACCGCCACAGCCAACGATCACAACACCCAACAGAACGAATAACCAAGACACGCATCGGGACATCGCCATTTTCTCGCTTTCTGGGAAGACTTGAGTGAGGAACCATCGCGTACTTGAAAACCCGGAAGTCCGTGACGAACGGGCGAGGAAGCAAAGTCATTCACCCCGATGAACTCACCGTGAGTGGATCAAAACCTGAGGCGTCGAAAGAAATCCGCATCTGACGTGCGAACAAAGCCCAGTTGGTCTCGAACGAGACCTTCGAGGATATACGAGTCTGAAGGCTCATTCCCTCAAATTCAAGACTATGTGACTGATAACCGGCACAGACACTGACGATACACCCGTAAGCTGCCGAGGAATCACGCCGACGGACCAACTGGCAGAAGATACCAGCCCAACCTGAAGCGGGCACGAAGAGATGACACAAATGATTGCAATATCAAGCAGTTGGTAGCCCCCCGGTGGTACGGGAAGTCCGCTGAATACCGGGGGCTGACGCCGCCCCGCTCGCCTTCGCGTCAATTGGTTCACAGGCTTGGAGTGACCGGTCTACTTGGGCGATTGCTCGCTGCCGACCAGTCGCAAGCGGTCGTTGTAGGTCAGCAGTTCGACGTAGCGTTCGGCAAGATTCAGGTTCATACGGAAGCCGCTGAATTGGTTCGTCAATTCGTCCTCGTACAGCTTGCGGCCGGTCTTCTTATCGAACATCAGCAGACGATGAACTTGGACGGAAACGCGGCCGCGCTGCTCGAATTTCCGAGTCGAAAACAACAACGCGGGGGATGCCCCGAAGTGGTTTAAGACCAACGCCTGGTTGTCTACTTTTTGTCGCCAGAGTTCTCCGCCGACACGTCGATCGAAGGCGAAGATCGTGCCGTTGACCGGGACCGTGACCAGTTCGTCGCCGTAGTAATTCGTCTGCTGGCCTGACACGATCAGAAACAAGCGATCGTTATCGGCCACCAAATACTTTTGGCGATTGAGACCGGACAAATCGGCGGGCTTGAGCATTGCCAGCGTTTGTGATTCGCGCGTGTCGAGGTCAAACGTGGCCAGCGTGCCGTCCTGGCCGAGCGTCGCCAGCGTTTGATTGTCCAACCAACCGAACTGGTTGGAGCTGGGGAACGTCTCGCGCCACACGGCTTGGCGAGTCTGCGGATTCCAACGTTCGATCGACAGCAGGTCTGCCTGACCGCGCGAGACGACCAGCAAGTCATGGCCGAGCGCCGTCTTGGCTGCCTGGAACTTCTCACGCACGCTCCCTTCAAACGGCAGCGAGCGTCCGTCCTGAGTTCGCAGCAACAATCCGCTGGGCCAACGAGTGGACGTGAGGAAGATCAAATCGTTCGTGGCTTGCAGACGCGTGTCGTTCGGCAGATCGCGCAGTTCCCAGCGCCACTGGCCGGTCGCGGCATCGAGCATCGTCAGCGAGCGTCGGCCGCGGTACGCGACAAATTCGGGCGTGCAGAGCGCCAGCAACCCGTTGCGAGCCGTGTCTTCATTGGGGTCAATCGGCTGAGAGAGAAACTCCGCGCCGGATCGCATCGGCAGCGTCTGGCGACGAGCGACCTGGGACGGATCGAAGTTGTTGGCACCGCGTGACTCCGTCGAGCGGGTCCAAAGAACGCGATGATCCACCGGCGACAACAGGTGCAGCACCTCGCGATGGTAGACCAGCATCTGATGTCCGATCGTGCGAATCAGCGTGCTGTTACCGAGCGTGCTGTTTGACTTGAACCGCAGCGGTAGCGACCAATCGAGCTGACTGTCGTTCAAACGGGACATCGCCAGCCGCTGGGTCGCGATCGGGCTATTCAGCATTTGGTACTGAAACCGCTGAGCCGTAAAAAATGGCCAGCGTGCATCCGGCAGCGAACACTCTTGGACTTGTTCCATGTTCCCTTGATAGCCCACGGACCGTTCCAGTTTGAAATCGAGCTTGCTCCAGTCCGCTCCGTTCGACGCGATCGACTTGGCGAGCCGCTCGGTGTTGATCTCTTGCTCAACCCATTGCTTGGCGGTCAGTCCCTCACCGATCGGCACGTCACCCAAACGAGCCAGTCGCTGTCCCGCAGACGCCGCGTCGGCAGGCAATCCCAGCGAACGGTACAGTTCCAAGAGTCGCCGCCACGCGCGAGCTGCCTCGCGCGGCTCAGTGCTTTCCGTGAATTGAAGTAGCGCGAACTCGGCTCGCGAGATGTCACGTTCGGTGATCGCAGCTTCGATCTCTTGCCAGCGAAGTTCTCGCGTCGCCGGATGAAACGCGAACAGCTCCAGACCGTGTTGCCGCGCCGCGGGAATTGCGGTGCTCAGGCTCTTCACTTGGTCCATGAGGCGGCGATCCAAGTCACCACGACCGTCGGCCGGCAACGAATTCCACACGTCGGCGAGTTGTCCGCCAACCCACGCTTCCAAGCGAATGGACAACGGCGGCGAACCGCTTAGCTTCAGTACCGTGTCGCGGTTGTCGTTCGCCAACTCCAACAGAAGATCAAACGCCGCGACGTGTTCACCTTTGCCGCGCAGGTGCTCGACTCGCAGCCGTTTCGCCTGCAATTCATCGTCTGGCGTCGTCAACAACTCCTCAAAGAGGGCCAATTCCGCTGCATGGTTCACGGGATCCTGCTGGATCACCTCCGTCAGCACTTCCCGCAAGGCGCTGAGGTATCGCGGCCGCAGTTCCGCAGACACAGACTTGGCCGACACACGCTGCAAGACCTTCCAAGCTTCGGCCGATTTGTGTTCGAGTTGCAGGATCGACGCCTCGGTCAACAACGCCTGCACATCGGACGGATCACGCTCCTTGCGTTGCCGAATTTGTTCCACAACCGCTTCACGCTGCTCAAAGCAGGTCAGCCCGGCCGGATGCGCCGAGACCACGCTACCGCGATACAGCGCCAAGTTCCCCAGCCGCGCTCCCGGCCCCGCCCATTGCCGTCCTGTGCGCGAACCGTTCTTGAGCGACATTGTCCAAATCTGCCCGCTGCTCAGCGGCACATGCCAGCGGTCATTGGCGATCGTTCCCAGTCCACTCGGTACGCCGTCGCCATTCGGGATGGTCTCGGTCCAGGCCGGCTCGCCATTCGTCAAGTTCAACGCGCTGATGCTGGTCTGACCCAGCAGCAGGACTTTGCCGTCGGCGACTCCATTCAACGCCAGCCAGTTTTGAGTTGGTTTCGGCTTCGTCCAGCGGCGAGTGCCGTTGTGCAATCCGAAACACACGACGTTGGACGTGGTGGCGTTCTGCTCGTCGAACATCTCTTGTGGCGTGTAGACCACGGCATCACCGACGATCACGGGAGCCGAGGGCAACCAGCGCTGTCCCCAGGACATCGCCTGCGTCATCGCCTGCCCGAAGACTCGACGCTGATTATTGCCGGCTTGCGGTGTCGAGTAGCGATGCACCCACAGCAACTGCCGCGACGCGCGATCGACCGCCGCCAGCCAGCCAACGGTGGTCGGACAAATCACCACGCCATCCGCGATCGCCACCTGCGCCGCGAACTGTCGCCGCGCCGCATCGCGCGAGATTGCCGCTTCCGCCGTTGCCAGCAACTGCGACCACAACAACTTGCCGCTGTCGGCTTGCAGACAGAACAGGCGGATCTCGGCGTCCCGTTCGCCGATCACGAACAGTTCGTGTCCATCCGGCACTGGTGCGCCGAAAAAGAACACGCCAGGAAGTTCCGGCTGAAACGGCTCATCGGATTCCACGCCGCCGACCGCCCACAACGGGCGGCCATTACGCAGGTCATAGGACACCAGCTTGTTGCTGGTCCAACTGCGGCGCAGCGGATCCTGCCGCGACAAATCTTGGTTCCCGCCATAATAGTTGTAGATCTGCTGCATCACGAACGTGTCATCCTCGACCGCGAACAACTGCCGCCCGTCGCTGCTGAGCACTCCGAAGTTGCCGTTCGCGAACAGCAATTGGGCGAGCGGATGCTGTTCCCACGGCATATTGCTGTATTCGTACCGCACACCGTTGACGATGCGGACGCCGCGATTGACCTGCACGTAGGTCTGTGGAGCGTTGCCGGGGCCGATCAAGTCTTCGGCCTTGAAGCGTTCGGCTGTGGACCACAAGGGGCGGCCGGTCTCGAGATCAATGACCTGGACGCCACCCAGCGTGCGCATCACGACCAGCCCGTTGACCAACAGAGGCTGACAGACCGAGATCGTCGATCGGTTCTGGTCGTGCATGTCTTCGATCAGCATCTCAAGCTGCTGCTGCAACGGTTGCACTTGCGTCAGTGGTTGCCGCCAGCGCGGCAACAGCAACGGCTCGCCGCCACGGCTGAGCGCCGCGCGATTCGGAGCCCCGAAGAACATGGGCCACTCGGCCGCGCTGGATTGCGAAACGACTCTCGCCGAAATCCCCGCCCACCAATCGCTGACACGAATTCGCGTGCCACCCATTTCGAGCTGTTCGTCATCTCCGTGGGGCGGGCGGCTCGCCTGCCCTTCCTCAATCTCTGGCCGATCCCCTTTGCGCCACTTCTCCGCCAATTCTTTATTCCCCGCCTGCTTCGCCGCGAGCGCCGCCTGCAACTGCCACGATCGTTCATTCGTCACCGCGCTCTTCGCGTCTTCCAGCCAACGGAACCAGCGCGTGGCCTGCGTGAATTCACCCCGATCCAAATGCCGCATCGCCAATCGCTGCGCCGCCGTCTGCCCTGATTCGAGCAGCAAGTAGCGCATCGCCACATGTGCCAGCCGATCGATCCGTCCCGATCGCTCCGCCTCCTCAAGTCGCCGCGCCGCTTCCGCGCTAGCCCGAAATCGAAACGCCCGCACATCCTTCTCCGGAAGCTTGAGCATCAACCGCATCGCACGCTCACGCACCGAATGCCACTCCCGACCGATTCGCTCCACCGAGTCTTCTTCTTGAGCCAGCAGGCTCTGCAACAACTCCAGCGCGGTCGTCCAATCCTGAGACTCAACGGCCGTGTTCGCCTTACGCAACATCTCGGCTTGCCTGCGATCCTTCGCAGCCCGTGCGTCGATATGATCGCGTGCATCCGGATCAAGCGGCTGTCCATTCGCGGCGCGGGGAACTACCCCTAACGGCAAGGCGGGACGAGGCACGGCGCGCGGAGGCGCGGCCTGCCTGGGCAACAGTTTTTGAAACAGGTTCTGTAATAGATTTGGAGCCGGCGGATTGGAACCCTGTGGAGTCGGAGGCATCAACTGCTGAAACAAAGACTGCAATGGATTTGCGGCCTGCGGAGCAACAGGCGGCGGAGTGGCCGGCATCAACTTTTGAAAGAGATCCTGCAAAGGCTTCGCCGGTTCGTTCGCCTTCTGCGGTTCCTGCGCCTTCAGATCTGACGACGTCCGCCCAGCCAACAGAAAAGTCGCGACCAAACACAACGACAGCACCGAATTTTGCCACCGCATAACCCGCTCCTGAAAAGGATGCTGAACGGTTCGCCGAGGGCGAAGAGTATAGCCAGCTCTCTGGGAGGCTGCGAATTTTGGAGGGGCCGAGACAGAAAGATTTGGGACAGGATCAGGAAGAATCGTCGGATTCGATCCGGATTCGCTTGCCGTCACTCCGGCGCGAGCGGCTGGCAAGTTGCAGTTCATAGCCACGGGCTGTGTCCTGGGCGAAGTAGGCATCGCGTTGAACACGCCGCTGATTGACAGCTTGCCGGCCAATCCTAGAATCACGAGCCGGTGTGCCGCTTGGTCGAATCATCGCCGGCATGAATAGTTACCCCCACGGCACGCTCTTGCTCCCATTAGTCTTCCGATTGGTGGGAGTTTTTTTGTTGGTCCCTGGACCGGAGCCGCTCGTATGACTCGCATCCCTGTAATGGCGGACAAGCTGCCGCCGCTGTTTCTCGAATTGCTGGGCGAGGGTTACGAAGTCTTGCCGTGGGACACGTCCGCCGACTCAGACTCTCTGCGACGAGCGGCCGCGATCATCACCTACAGCCATCCGCGCGTGGATGGGCCTCTGTTGGATCGCACCCCGAATGTGAAAGTCGTCAGCAACCACGGCGTCGGCGTCGATCACATCGACGTCGCGGCCGCGGTCGAGCGAAACATCCCCGTCGGCAACACACCCGGATGTTTGGATGGTTCGACCGCCGACATGACGTTCGCGCTGATTCTGGCGACCGCGCGAAATATTGTGATCGGAGATCACTACGCGCGCAGCCCCGAGTTCACCGTTTACGATCCATCTCTGATGATCGGCAAAGAGGTCCACGGCTCAACGCTGGGGATCGTTGGCCTCGGCCGCATCGGCAAGCAGGTAGCTCGGCGAGCATGTGCGTTCGACATGCGCGTGCTGTATCACAATCGCCGCCGCGATCCCGCCGCCGAAGCGGAATTCAACGCCGAGTTCCGTACGCTGGATGATCTCCTGGCCGAGAGCGATTTCGTCGCGCTGAATTGCCCGCTCACCGAAGAGACCACGAATCTCATCTCGACCCCGCAGTTCGAGCGAATGAAACGCTCGGCCGTGCTGATCAACATGTCGCGCGGAGCGGTGGTCAACACCGATGCGTTGTACGCCGCGTTGAGCACCGGCCGCATCGCCGCTGCCGGCATCGACGTCACGCAACCGGAACCGCTGCCGCGCGAGCATCCCCTTCTGAAACTGAGCAATCTCGTCATCACACCGCATCTGGGCAGCGCGTCCGATCGGACTCGCCGCCGCATGATCGAGATGTCGATCGACAACCTTCGCGCCGGCCTGGCCGGGCAACCGCTGCCGAATCGCGTTGGGTAGTCCCGTTGCCGAACGGCACCACGTCAAACCCGCTAAGCGCGACAAGCTCCGATGAGTTCTCTGCGGAATTCACTCCAACGGCGAAAGATCGTCGTCACGTCACGGAACTCCGGCCGCTCTCTGAGTGTTTGCAGAACCGAGGATCGCGCCTCGCGACCTCTGGGCCAACGCGGAATCAAACGCCACGCGCTGTCGAGGAGACGGCCATGCAACACACTTGGAATTACCTGCTCACACATCTGACTTGGAATTGGCACTCACTCACCGGGACCAACTACTTGTGGGCTGTCATCGGACTCCTGGCCACCGGCTGGATGCTCTCGTCGATGCGCCGGTCCTAAAGGCCATTTCGAAACGTAGCCTGACTCTCCGAGTCGGGATGTTCGCAGAATTCCCGACTCGGAGAGTCAGGCTACGGAACTTCGCATCCACGTCTCGCGTTTTTGCAATTCATTCCTTTGGCCCCATTCGTCTGCCCAGAATTCAGGACAGCCAATTAAGGAAACGGGGCGGATCAATGACTCTGAGCACCGAATCATGCTCCGCGTCTTGCGAAGACCGAGTTGCCTGGGAACACTGTCGTCCCTGCCCACTGGCCGTTCCGAGATTCAGAGATGCGTGTGCTGCCCGCTCGATTCCTGCCGTTTGTCATCGCGTTGATCTTCGTCACGAACGGATCAGGCCTGCGTGCCGCTGACGTGTCGTTCGCACGGGATGTCATGGCCGTGCTCTCCAAGGCCGGTTGCAATCTGGGAACGTGTCACGGCAACCAGTTCGGCAAGGGGGGCTTCAAGCTCTCGCTGCGAGGCGAAAACCCTGCTGCCGATTTCCTCACGCTGACGCACGAGCAAGTCGGCCGCCGAGTCAACACGGTCCAGGCTGAGAGCAGTCTGCTGCTGCTCAAGCCGACAATGTCCGTGCCGCACGAAGGAGGCAAACGGTTCGATGTCGATTCACCCGAGTACGATTTGCTACGTCGTTGGATCGCGGCCGGAATGCCCCCGGCTTCGCGAGAAGAACCGGCGCTGCAAGCGCTGGAAGTCACACCGCTCGAACAATTTCTCGTGGAGCCGGCGGACTCAGTGCGGCTGCATTCGATTGCGAAGTTCGCGGACGGAACGATGCGCGACGTGACTCGGCTGGCCTGCTTCGATTCCTCGCAACCGATCGTCAGCATCTCTGTGGATGGCTTGGTACGACGTGAACGATTCGGCGAAGTCACAGTGGTCGTCAGATACCTCGATCAGCAGGTTCCGGTGCGGTTAGCGTTCCTGCCGGCTCGGCCTGGATTCGTCGCGAAGGCTCCACCTCCGGCCAACATCGTCGACGAACAAGTCTTCGCCAAGCTGCATCTGCTGCGGATGAATCCGTCCAACATCTGCGACGACACGACCTTCCTGCGTCGTGCCAGTTTCGACTTGCTCGGCATCCCGCCGACCGCCACCGAGGCACGGAACTTCGCGCAAGATCAACGGCTCGACAAACGCCAGCGGCTGATCGACGAACTGCTGACTCGCCCGGAGTTCGCCGACTTCTGGGCGCTCAAGTGGGCCGACTTGCTACGTGTCGAAGAGAAGACGCTCGACCGCAAAGGGGGCGCAACGTTTCACGCCTGGATTCGCGACAGCCTCGCCACGAACAAGCCGCTAGATGTCTTTGTCCGCGAGTTGATCGCAGCACGCGGCAGCACCTACGAACATCCTCCCGCCAATTTCTATCGCGCCATGCGAGATCCGATCACGCGGGCCGAGACGGTTGCTCAAGTCTTTCTCGGCACCCGCCTGCAGTGCGCGAAGTGCCACAACCACCCGTTCGATCGCTGGACGCAGTCCGATTACTACGGCTGGGCGAATCAGTTCTCGCAGGTGAAGTACGAGGTCTTGGAGAACAACCGCCGCGACAAAAATGACTCGCACGAGTTTGACGGCGAACAACTCGTCCTCATCGGCGACGGCAAAGAGGTCGAGCATCCCAGTACGGGAAAACCGGTGAAGCCGAGGTTCCTTTCCACTCCGCACTCCGCACCCCGCGCTCCCCACTCCGATGACCGCTTGTTGATCGTCGCCGATTGGCTGACCGCTCCGACGAACCGCCGCTTTGCCGAAGCTCAGGTCAACCGCGTCTGGTTCCACCTGCTCGGCCGAGGCATCGTCGATCCCATCGACGACTTCCGAGCCACCAATCCGCCGAGCAACCCTTCGCTGCTGGCCGCGCTGACGGATGACTTCGTCGCCCATCGCTTCGATGTCCAGCACTTGATCCGCACAATCATGGCCTCGCGAATCTATCAACTCTCTTCCGTTCCCAACGACACGAACCGCGAGGACGAATCGAACTTCTCACACGCCGTCATCCGCCGCCTGTCCGCCGAGCAACTGGCCGACTCGTTCAGCCAAGTGCTCGGGGCGAAGCTGGACTTCAACGGGTATCCGGCTGGCACACGCGCCGCGCAATTGGCCGGCGTTCGCGCTTTCCGTCGGAGAGAATCGGGACCGTCCAGCGGCGATCAACTGCTGACCATGTTCGGCAAACCGCCACGCCTGCAAGCGTGCGAGTGCGAACGGGCCGACGATCCGACGCTCTCCCAAACCTTTCAGCTCGTCAGCGGCCCGATTCTCAATGAATTGCTGACTCGCGACGACAACCGACTCCGCGATTGGCTGAATGCGAAATCTGACCCCGACACGCTCATCGAAGAGGTTTTCTGGACGATCCTCAATCGCGCAACGTTGCCAACTGAGCGAGCCGCTCTCAAAAAATATCTCGCGACTTCCGACAAACATCGGGCCAACCTGGAAGACGTCGTCTGGAGTCTATTATCGTCCCCCGAATTCGTGCTGCGGCATTGAAACTCGTAGATCGGACGCCTACGTCCGATCAAACCGTCCGGGCGACAAGGACTAACCTCTGATGAGTGCCATGCGATTGCGACGGCTGCAAGCCGATTTCGAGAAGCTCAGCGACTATGTGCGCCGGCACCCGCGGCTGAAAATCATTCAGTCCGAGGGGGAACCGCCGGAGCGATATCAACTCGAATACCGCATCCGCAGCCTGCGGCAGGTCAACGACGAATTGATCCAAGCAAAAAGCCATCTGGTCGAGATTGCCTTGCCGCGCAACTACCCGCGCGTACCACCGCAGTGCCGCATGTTGTCCCCCGTGTTTCATCCGAACATCGCGCCGCACGCGATCTGCGTCGGCGACCACTGGAGCGCCGGCGAACCGCTCGCGTCGCTCGTCGCACGCATCGGCGAGATGCTGGCCTATCAAAGCTACAACGTGAAAAGCCCGCTCAACGGCGAGGCGGCCCGCTGGGTCGAACAGCACCTTGATGAGTTACCGCTCGATCCGGTCAGCCTGTTGGTCGAGGAGTCTGAGTCTGCCGCATCTCCCTCCGCACCTGCCGCGGAAGCCAAAGCTCCTCCGCCGGTTGACCCACCGGCGAACGAGTCCGCCGCGCCCGTTCGCAGACAGGTCCGCCCCGCCCCGCTCCGCGATTGGCCACCAGCGCAGTCTGCCGCCGCCAAGCCGCGCTTGGTTCAAGAAACGGAGATGGAGGTCGTGGAAGTTGTCATTGAACCCAAAGTCGTCAACCTGAGTTGCCCTGGCTGCGAAACCTCATACCGCATCACGCTTCGGCCCGGACTCCGCCGAGCACGCTGCAAGAACTGTCAAACCGTCTTCGATTTGCCGACCGGTGACTCGTAGGAAAGAACTCTTTCGCACTTCCATCCAGGAACCATTCAGGCGAGCGGGGCGGCGTCAGCCCCCCGGTTCCGCGGAGTATGCACCGGGGGGCTGACGCCGCCCCGCTCGCCTGCTTCATTTGTCGCCGCACTAGGCATTGTTTCGATCGAGAGAGTACTGCGATGTCGGCTTCAGATTCCTTGCCAGTCCTGATCGCAGACGAACCCACATCCGCGTTGTCGGATGCCAAAGTCGCCGGCCAACGCAGCCGACACGTCAGCATGTTCTGGATAGCCGTTGCGGTGCTGGTGCTGTCGTTCGCCTTGCGAGTTCGCGCCGATCAGCGCGTCGCACTCGTCGGCCTGGGTGGCCTTCCCGCGCCAGAGATGTGCGGCTCGCGCGCGTGGTTCGGCATCGAATGCCCCGGCTGCGGGCTGACACGCGGCTTCATCCGCCTGGCGAGCGGCGACTGGACCGGCGCGATCACGCTCAATCGAGTCGCTCCGATGTTGGCGTTCGCGGTGCTCGCGCAGATTCCGTATCGCCTGGCGATCCTATTCGGCTGGCCGCCAGTCCGACGGTTCGCCGAGTCCCCCTGGCCGAACGCCTTCGGATGGGTGCTGATCATCTCTCTGATCGGCAACTGGATGCTGAAGCTGCTGGGAGTGTGACCCGACTCACGCCACCGAATTGCGAAACGGACTCACGATCCGCACGCCGTCATAGTTCGCACCGTCCTGCATGTCTTCGCTGTAGAGTGTGTTCACACCGGCTTCGATGCAAGCCGCGACCAACAGGCTGTCCCAATGCGACAAGCTGTATCGGGAGTTGAGATCAAGCGCGATGTGCAAGACCGGACGAGCTGGAAGAACGAGATCGTACAATGTTTCAAATTCCTCGAAGTACTCGACAGTTTTCGCACGTGTGCTTCGCCCCGCCAATTCCCAGCGACGCATGCAGTTCAAGAACTCGACGGCGACTTGCCACAAAAGAATCGTCTCTTCAGTTGCGTCCAGCAACCAGTCGGCGAGCTGACGGGCCTGAAACTGTTTAGCACCAGCCGACTCGTCCACATGATAGACCAAGACATTGGTGTCAATCGCGTTCATGGAGTTGGTCTCGCGTGAAGTGCAGTCCCCCGGAGTTGATTGGCTTTTCACGACACAAACGTTCGAGCTCTTCGAAGGCTCGGCGTTTTCTCGCCCGGCGAGCTTCGGTGGTTTCTTCAACTTCGACCATCACCTTCACACGCGACTTGTCTGGCAGTTCCAGAGGCTGGTCGAGTTTTAATTCACCGTCCACGACGGTCGCCATCACTTGAGTCGACATGATTATTCCTCCAAAAGAACGGCGGCATCGTAGCCCGGAATTGGCCGATGCTGGAATGTCAACCTACCTCGCTACGGATTCACTCGTGTCGCTGGAGCCACCAGTCGCACATAGTCCACACCGACCATGAAGCCCACGGCGTCGGCGTGTTTGCCGACGATCTCAACCGTGAGCTTGTGCAGCCCCTTCGTCAGTTTGCGCGATTCAAAGTTCAGCACGCCAGTCGTGATGACGTCGGGCACGTTAAAGCAGTCGATGGGACTGCCGAGCGTCTCGTCGTCGATCCGCACTTGGACGATGCCGTAGTCGCGTGCCTTCGTCAGCACGACTTCCAAAACAAACTCGCCTTCGTCCGCAACCGACATTTCGAGATCGAGTCGTGCGCCTCGTTTGCCGCCGGTCCACCAGAGTTGATCGTTGTCGCTCCATTTGTCTTTCGAGAAGCCACCCATCTTCTGCGGAGCCGCGTTGCCCGCCGACACTTTTAGAATCTTGAGCGACTCTCCTTCGAGTGCTTCCGGGACTTTTCCGGTCTTCGAGTCAATCGGCGACTTCGGCCCGCGCAGCGCGACTTGCGTCGGGCTGCCGAGGTACGCGACGAGATCGCGCACTTCATCCGGCGTCAGCGTGTTGAGCTGACCTTCGGGCATGATCGACAGTTCGGACAGTTTGCGTTCCTCAATGTCCGCTTTCGCGACGACGATCGTGTCGTTGATCGTGCGGAGTGTGATCGCGCTGTCGGTCTCCTTTTGGATCAGCCCGCTGACCACTTGGCCGTTCTTGGTCTCGATGATCGTGGCCCGATAGTCCTTGCCGACGATGGCCGAGGGATCGAGCATGTTTTCCAGGATGTAATCGAGATTCGCACGGTTCGAGCCGGTGATGTCCGGCCCGACCTTTTGCCCCTCGCCGAACAGCGTGTGACACGACTGGCAGGTCTTCGAGAACAGCCGCCGGCCGTTGCTCAAGTCGCCGTTCTTCACGCGAGCGGGTGTGAGATTCGCCTTGTGCTTGGCGATCAGCTCTTGCTTGTCCTTTGCTGTTGCTCGGAACTCGCCCCACACGGACTTGATCCGCGTTTGCAGCTTTTCGTCGTTGAACCGCAGCAGCGCTTGCACGTTGTAGGCGTGCAGATCGGTGCGCGGGAGTTGTTCCTTTTCGATGGCACCGAGCAACGCTGCCGCATAAGTCGGCCGCGAGCAGAGCGTGTTGATCGCGTCCCGTTTCTCGGCCTCGGCCAGCTTGGCGTATTGAGCCAGCACGATGTTCGGAGTCTTCGCATCGTCAAAGCCAGAGAGTGCTCGAATCGCCGCGCCGCGCAGAACCGCGTCGCTGACGATCGCCTGAAACGAAGCGACCGCGTCCTTGTCTCGGCCGCGCAACAAGATGTCTAACGCCTGCTGCCGCTTTTCGATCGGAGCTTTGTCGTTGACGAGCAACTCTCGCATCTTCGGCAACACGCGCTGATCGCCGAAGATCACGGCAATCTGATCCGCCTTGTCCCGAGTCACCGCGTTGTCACTCTTCGCGAGCACGTCATACGCCGGCTTCCACGACTCCGGCGCGGCGATGTTGACTCGCCCCTCAAACGCCGTGAGGACTTCGTTGAGCACGACCTGCTGCCCATCGGGATGGGCCTTCGTCAGCATCTTGAAGACGCTGTCCAGCGATTTCTCGTCCGAGGCGGCTCGGCGAATGATGAAGTTCGCGACCTTCGGAATCTTCGACTTGTTCGCCAACTCCAACGCCCGCTCCGGGTCCGCCGCCACGAGCGGCTCAATCCCATACCAATACATCAGCGGCAAGTTGTGATCGTCAGCGTCCTCGGCGTGTGACAGCAGTCCCGCAGCGACCGGCCAGCGCTGCTCCGCCGGCAACCGATGCGAACCGCTGGCTAGATACAACCGAACGATCGGCGAAGGGTCGTTCTTTGCGAGTTCAGTCAGTCGCTCCACGACAGTCGGCGATGCGTCGTGATCTTCCAATTCCAACTGTATGGCCCACGCGCGAATGTTCTCGTCTTTGTCTCGCAACAACTCTCGAAGAACCGTTTCGAGGCGTCCGGCGAGATCTTTCGTGCTCAGCGATGTTTCACCGTTTCCGCCAATCGACCGCGCGACCGCATGAAGAGTCCAAAGCGTTTGAAGCCGATGTGGCACATACAACGGAACGCTTCGTTGATCGTCGCCTAGGCCGATCACATCGTTGAACATGTCGTCGAGATCAAAATTGTCCAACGTGCCTGTCGATGCTCGCTCCTGCAAGATGCGGCGAGCCATGCGGACATACCAGTTGTTTGGATGGAACCGCAGGCGAACCAATTCCGAGTCGCTCAGCTTGGCAAGGTCATTCTTGCCGGACTGCAAACGGAACGGATCAGCAATCTCCGACTTGAGTTTCAACTCCGGCTTCGCGGGCGTGTGCTTCACGTTGTAGATCCGACCGTTCGTGCGGTCCCAAATTTCCGAGTTCGTGCGGTGGCAGGCGTTCTTGTCGTACCAGTCGATGACGTACACGCTGCCGTCGGGGCCGGTCTTCAGGTTGATGCCTCGGAACCAGCGGTCGTTTGCGATCAGCAAATCCTTGCCGTGCTTGCCGACGTAGCCGGAGCCTTTGCGAACCAGCAGATCCTGATTCACGCGGTTGCCGTGGATGTTGCTCATGAAGAGCGTGTTGCGGTACTGGGGCGGGAAGTTGTCGCCGAGATAAATCATCGCCCCCGCGTGAGCATGCCCGCCGCCGGCCGCCAGCGTGTCGGTTGGAGCATGCGGTTCGTGGCCCCACCAGGCGTGGTCTCGCAAGTTGCCGACGTAATGCTGATGGTCGGCGATCGTCTTGATGTCTTCAAAGAAGTATTGATCGAAGTGCTGACCTCCCTGCCGCTGATACTTCCCGCCTTGAATGATGTGGTACAGGTGCGGGATCACGCAGGCGGTGATGAAGGCGTGACCGTGCTCGTTGAAATCGACACCCCACGGGTTGCTGCTGCCGTGAGCAAAGACCTCGAAGACGTGCTTTGTGGGGTGATACCGCCACACGCCCGCGTTCAAGCCTTGCCGTTGCTCGGCTGGCGTGCCGGGCTTGCCGACTTTTGAATGCGTGAAGACTCCGTGACAACCGTAGAGCCAACCATCCGGCCCCCAGATGAAAGCGTTGAGCGTCTCGTGCGTGTCCTGCCAGCCGAAGCCGTCGAGGAGAACCTTTGTACCGACCGGGACGTCTTTCGGGAATTGCAGATCGGGTGCCGGTGGCTCCGCTTTCATCGGCGGGCCGTCCGGCACGTCATCCTCGTTTTGATCCGGGATGAACATTAAGTACGGAGCCGCTCCGACCCACACGCCGCCGAAACCGACTTCCAAGCCGCTGACGAGATTCAATCCCTCGATGAACACTTTGCGTGTCTCGTGATACCCATCGCCGTCCTTGTCTTCGAGGATGACGATCTTGTCCTGCCCTTGGCCGTCCTTCGCTCGATTCGGATAAGTGTAGGCTTCCGCGACCCAAATCCGGCCGCGCGAATCGAACGTGAACGCGACCGGCTGATGCACGAGCGGCTCACCCGCCACGAGCGAGGCTTTGAAGCCCGGTGGCACGGTCATCTGCTTCGCGGCTTCCTGCGGCGAGAGTCCATCCGCCATCGCGACCGGCTTTTTCTTCAACGGCTGTGCTTCGAGCCACTCCTCTTTCGAGACTTTCTTGGCTCGGTGCCGCAGCACGTGCGAACCGACCATGCCCCCCGCGATGATGTCTGGCAGCTTGTCGCCATCAACATCGGCAATGTTGAGTTGCCGGCCGATGCCTGATTCGCCGTCGGCGAGAAACGGAATCCAATCGACGCCCTCTTTCGTGCGGCTCAGCTTGAACCAATAGACCACCGCTCCCGCATCCCACATCGGCGATTGACGGTGATGCGACCAATACGTCTTGCCGGTGACGATGTCCTTCAGGCCGTCACCGTCCATGTCGTGCAGTTCGATCGCGTGCGGCTCGGTGAAGAGCACGCCATACGGGCTGTCCTCCGCCTTGTCGCCGACGATCAGATGTTTCTTGAACGAGATGGCGTCGCCGTCTTTGACTTGCTCGTACCACGCCAATCCATACGTGTGAGCGGCCAGGCTGGTGATGACGTCGTTGTCGCCGTCGCCATCGACGTCGTAGGCGAACATGTCCGCCCCGCCCGGCCCGGCGAATTGGAATTTGTGCAACGTCCACAGCGGATCGCCGTCGAGCGATTTCGGTTGCTCGTACCAGCCACCTTTCCAGATCACATCGGCTCGGCCGTCGCCGTTCACGTCGCCGACACCCAGGCCGTGCCCGAAGGGATACTCGCCGACTTGTTCGGAGATGATGTGCCACGTCCACGGTTCCGTTGGCTTCTTCACGTCGAACGTCAGATAGCCGAACTTGCCGTTGTGATTGCAGACCAACTCCGGCTGCTTGTCGCCGACGAGGTTCACGAACTGCGGCGACTCATTGCCGATGCCGTCATGCACCTTCTGCGTCTGCCAGTGAATCGCCTCTTCGAGCAGTTTGCCTTCACCCGGATTCACATAGAGCACGGCCGCCGAACCGGGCAGCCCGACACTGACGAGATCGTTCCAACCGTCACCCGTGAAGTCGTAGACCCAGGTGAAGAAGTTGGTCGAGTAGCGGTCTCGATTCTGCGGCTCCGGCTTGAAGATCTCGCGCCGGACTTTGAACTCCGGCCCTTGCCACCAGTACGGCCCATGAATCGCATCGAGCTTCCCGTCGCGATTCAGGTCACCGAAGTTCGCCCCTTCGGAGAAATAGACATCGGTGAGTTGTTGTCGCTCGAACGAATGCAGAACGTAGTCCTGAGCATGACTGATCGTGGATGAGGCAATTGTCAACACGGCGAGGCAGAGCGCGAGATTCTTCACAGCAGGTCTCCAGAGTTGGGACGAAAGACGCGGAGCATTCTCAGAACGATGCGTCGCAATGCCAACCGTCACGGGCCGGCAACGTCGTTTCTGGCCGATCGAGTTCATCGGTCGTCCCGGCCATTGGAATTGCGAATCGGCGGCCACGACGGACAATCACCGCTCGCTGGCTGAGCCTTCTGAGCCGCCTCGGCCGGGATTGTCCCGGATGACGAGATCGGAGCAGCCCCATCCGTCGCAAGAAAGGCCACATGGATCATGAAGACATTCGCAATCGTCGTCACGCTCGCGTTCACGGCTCTGTGCGTCCTGACAGACGTGGGTCTCGCGCAGCCGTCGCCGTCGCAGAAGAAAGACACCACACTGGCGGTCCCAAAGAATCTCAAGACGAAGCTCAGCCCCAGCTACACCATTCCCACGGTGGATATCAGCTCGGAGACGCGGCGACAGGTCATCGTGGATCGCGAAGCCGGGCAGTATCTCGGACATCCCACGACGGTGCTGCTCGAAGACCACAAGACGATACTCATCGTGTATCCGAAAGGGCATGGTCGCGGAGCCGTTGTTTACAAGCGCAGCACGGATGGCGAGCTGACGTGGAGCGACCGGCTGCCGACGCCAAAGTCGTGGGAAACGTCGCTGGAGGTGCCGACGCTGCATCGAGTCGTCGATGCGTCGGGCAAGCGGCGCATCATCATGTTTAGCGGTCTGTACCCGATCCGATTGGCGATCACCGAAGACGACGGCGTCACCTGGAGCGAACTCAAACCGATTGGCGACTTCGGCGGCGTGGTCACGATGAGCACCGTGCTTGCGCTTCAGAAGCCCGGCCATTACCTCGCATTCTTTCACGACGACGGTCGCTTCATCCGTGGCGGCGACGAGTCGCGATTCACCGTCAAAGGACCGCACAGCGATCACACGTTGCCTGCCGCTAAGCCGTGGCGTTTCTGGGTCTACACGACGCTCTCGAAGGACGGCGGACTCACCTGGAGCGTCCCCGCGCCGATCGCTTCGCTGCCGGACGCGAACCTCTGTGAGCCGGGCGCGCTCCGTTCTTCGGACGGCAAACAGATCGCCGTGCTGCTGCGAGAGAACTCACGGAAATACAACTCGTTCGTAATCTTCTCGAACGACGAGGGCCTGACCTGGACCGAGCCGCGCGAACTCCCCGCCTCGCTGACCGGCGACCGCCACACCGCGAAGTACGCTCCCGACGGACGCCTCTTCATCAGCTTCCGCGACACCACGCACGTCAGCGCTACCAAAGGAGACTGGGTCGGTTGGGTCGGCACCTACGACGACATCGCGAAAGGGCGCGAGGGTCAATACCGCCTCCGCATCATGGACAACACCAAAGGAGCCGACTGCTGCTACCCCGGTATCGAACTGCTCCCCGACGGCACCTTCGTCACCACCACCTACGGCCACTGGACCGAAGGCGAGATGCCCTACATCGTCAGCGTCCGCTTCAAGCTGGACGAACTCGATCGAAAGCTCGCGAAGTGAGTCACCGGTTGCACCTTGGGAGCTCCTGAATTGAACCTGTGCGGATCGCTCAATAGCCTGACTGGCAATTCCGTTGAACCAGGATCGCCGTCTTCATGAAGTGCGACGCGGAATCATTTCAGACATTTCAAGTGTCCGAAAACGACGAACTCGGAGGGAACTCAGATCATGATCGCCTCGGAACCACGCCAACGTCGAACTTGCGACATTGTGATGAAAGGTGGAATCACCAGCGGAGTCGTTTTTCCGCAGGCAATTAGCACTCTGGCAAAACGGTATGACTTCAAAAACGTCGGCGGCACCTCCGCTGGAGCCATCGCAGCGGCCGCACAATACCGCCGCTCGGTTCGGAATTGCGAAGAGGGGTTCTGTCAGTTGGAACGGCTGCCGCAGCTGCTCGCGGCAAAGACAACCGGCAGCAATCACACACGCCTCTTCACCTTGTTCCAGCCAAACGCGAGAACTCGCCGCATCTTTCAAGTTGTCACGAGCGCGTTAGGCGGCGGTAGCTTCGCAAGTCCGTTGATCGAGCTTGGCAAGCAATACAGCGGGTGGGCCGTCATGGGGGCACTGATTGGGCTCTCTCTGGGGATTTGGAGTGCCCTGAATCTTGCCAGCGGATTGATTGCGGTTGCTTGGATTCTTGTCAGCCTAGTTCTTTTCTTTGTCGGAGGAGCCCTGGACGCAGTCATCGGCATCGTGCGTGATTTCGTTCGCGAGGTTCCCGAAAATGGTTACGGCCTTTGCGGTGGCCTTTCGGATCCGACTCTCAAACGGAATTGCAGTTGCCTCAGCCCGCTCACCGAGTGGCTGACGGGCTATCTCAACGAAACCGCCGGTTTCTTCGCTGATGATCCCCCCCTCACCTTCGGCCATCTGTGGCAATCCAATGCAGAAGCGGAAACGGCCACCGAGCGCGCGATCAATCTGGAGATGATGACCACAAACCTCACGCATCGTCGTCTGTTTCGTCTCCCATTCCGCGACGACGATGATTTGACCGAGAACAATTTGTTCTATTTCCGTCAGGACGAATTTGAGAAGTTGTTTCCAAAACATATTGTCGATTGGATGGCCGACCACCCACGGTCGTTGAGGAGCAAGGGCAAGGATCGAGAAAAGGACGAGGCAAAACGCGCTAAGCTTGCAAAAGACGGCTATTTGCCGCTGCCGGCTCCCGCGGATCTCCCGATCGTCGTTGCGACTCGAATGAGCCTCAGCTTTCCAGTGTTGTTGAGCGCCGTGCCTCTGCGCAGCATCGACCGCTCAATCTTTCACGACAACAAGCAGCCGGAACGATGCTGGTTTTCCGACGGAGGAATGTGCAGCAATTTTCCGATCCACTTCTTCGACACCATGCTGCCGCGACGTCCGACGTTCAGCATCGACCTTACGGAAAAGCCTGATGGCACACCAAAGGAATCGCTCGTCCCGGAAATGGACGAAACCAACATCGGCAATCCGATCGAGCATTGGTATCGGTTCGACACGGACGTCCCAACAAGCGTGAATCAGGTTCCCTCAAACAAATCCGACGTGAATCAGTTGTTCGGATTTGTCGAGAGCATCATTGGAACCATGCAAAACTGGAATGACACGACACTGGGACGTCTGCCGGGGTTCCGTCATCGTATCGTCCGCGTACCGCTGACGCCGAGTGAAGGGGGCCTGAATCTCGACATGCCGCCCGAGCGCATCATCGACCTCACGGAACGGGCCGCGCAGGCTGCGGAGTTACTCATCCAGCACTTCGATGTCCCCGCGGGCGATACGCGAATGACATGGGACAACCATCGCTGGATTCGCCTGCGTGCCTTACTCGCGTCGCTGGAGACGTCGCTTAAGCAACTCACACTCGTGTGCGACCATCCAGAGAACAACGACGTTGGCTACAAGGAGTGGCTGGATGAACTTCACCGTGACACGACCGGCAAATACAGGGAACTCAGCTACGAACCCACTAAGGACCAGATTGGCGCTGCCCTCGATACCCTTCGCCAACTCTCCGTACTGACAGAACTTTGGGCCACGGCGGGAACCGCTGCCAAGAATGCTCCGCGTCCCCGCCCTGTCCTCCGCCCACAACCGCAGGTCTGAAGAAAGCCTACGGATGATGTTCATTCGCCAACAGCATCAAGCATTGCTCAAACAGAACCCGCAAAATGATGATCAGAGAACAACTCTCCATACAAATCTCGAATTCACTCAATCTTTTGGCTGCAAAGCTCAAAACGCGGTGTCGTGCCGGCCTTACGGGGGGCAACATCGTTCTGGAGTCGATCACTGTCCGCTTCTTCAATGCCCTTCTCGGTTGGAATCTAAAGAACCTCAATGCCCAGAAGGCCAACTATCCTGCAGCCGATCTGGGTGATGTGGGTCGTAAGATCGCAATGCAAGTCACTAACCAAGCCCGTTCCAGCAAAATCAACGACACCCGAGAGAAAGCGAGACTATACACGCTCAGCAAACACTTCGATCATCTCATCATCTTTTTCTCTTGCCAAAAAACCGAGCCTTCCCAAAAAATTTACCCAATTGCGTGACGGCCCAATAATTGAGACATGGGACATCGCCGACGTCTTGATACGTATGTTAAATGTGGACGACCTTGGACCGTTAATAAGAGCCGCTAAGGTGTTGGATGAGGAAATGAACGGAGTAACTCGTCAACTGCGCACGGACTTTAAGCTCGAAAATCTTGATGAGGGACCGTCTCGTTCGAATCGAATATACGATCAAGGCGAGACCAAAGACTTGGTGTTGATGGCTAGATTCCGAGAAAAGAATGGGGAACTCCGTATGTTGGGAAAAGGTAAGTGTCCGAGTTATTCGATTCATCTCTGGATCAATGGCGCTCCCAAGGCGACCAAACGCGTCGATTTTGAGATCTTGGACGAAGGATTCAAAACAATCCGTGGTCGATCTCGCGTGCCAATCGATCAACTCAAACGATGCGAGACTTCCTAACCAAAGGAATGAATTCCTGGGGTGACGTTGCAATTCTGGCAAAGGGATGTGGACAGAACAATAAAGAGCTATGGTTCATCGAATCGACGCTTTATGAAGCGCTGGTTCTGTCTCATGGTCCCCGACCGCAAAACCCTCAAATCAAGCGTGCCCTTAAACAGATTCGAGATAATTAGTGTCTTCATCGCCATGTTCGTCGGATCGAACGCTCGCGAGCTTTTGCGGGACACGTCGGCGCAATGCCTGTTCTCTCTCCGACGTGCCTGAACACTCAGGACGCCATCAATTCATTCCAACGCACATCAAATTCTTTGCTGTCCGCAGGAAGAATTTCCCCTGCGAGATCGCGGGTGACGCATACACCTCTTCGCCGATGTCGTTGCGAGCGACTTCCTCGTAACGGGCCTGCGTCGCATCAACCACCAGCGTGCTGCCGGCTTCGTTGGTGAAGAAGACTTTTCCATCGGCTGCGACCGGCGACGCAGTGAACTTGTCGCCGAAGCGCTTCTTCCAAATCAGCTTGCCCGTGTGAGGGTCCAAGCACGAGCCGATGCCCTTGTCGTCGGCGATGTAGTACCGCTCGCCGACCAAAATCGCCGAGGGGACGAACGACGTCCCCTTGTCGTTCTTCCAAACGATGTGCGAGTCGGTGATGTCGCCGCTCCCTCCCGGCTTGATGGCGATGTGCGTCCCATTTGGCCCGCTCACGACAAACAACATGCCGAGGCCAAGCACCGGAGTTGGCACGCACTCGCGCGCGAGGCCACGCAGCTTCCATAAGCGACTGCCGGTGCGCGGATCGTAGCCGTCCAACTTCTCCGAACCGCTCAGCACCAACTCGACGCGATCGCCGCTCGGCACAAGCTGCGGCGATGACCACGACAACCACACTTCTGGCCGATCCGACTTCCAGTGGTTCGCGCCTGTCTGCTGATCGAGCGCGATCACATACGAGGCTCCGTAGTGATCGCACTGCACGATGAGCTTGTCCTCAAACAACAGCGGCGAACTCGCCGCTGCGAAACGATTCTCGAACGGGCCGTACTCGTCCGCGATCGCTCGCTGCCACAACAGGCCGCCGTCGAGGTCGAAGCAAAACACATCGCCGGTCCCAAAGAACGCGAACAACCGCTTGCCGTCCGTCACCGGCGAGGGACTCGCCATTCCACTGCGTCCGTAGAACAACGTTGGAGCAGTCCCCCACAACCGCTGATGCCATCGCTCATGTCCCGTGTCGCGATCAAAGCAGATCACATGCAACTCACCTTGATCCCGTCCCTCGGAAGCCGTCACGAAAACTTTGTCGCCCCAAATGACCGGATTCGACGTACCTATCCCCGGCAGCGGCATCTTCCACAACACGTTCTCCGTCGCCGACCACGTCGTCGGCACGCCGGTGTCCGACGTCACGCCGTTGCGGTTCGGGCCGCGCCAACCGGGCCAGTTCTCCGCTTCAAGAGGAGACGAAATCAGCCAACAAACGAGGACGGTCGACATCGAAGTCCCGCGACGGATGCGGCTCATGAGTTGCCTTTCTGGGATGTCAGCGGAAGATATCGCCAACACGTTACCGGAGTGATTCATTCCGAAGCCGTCAGACATCGTAGCGAAACTTCACGCTCGTTTCGTCGTAAGACGCAGCGAGACATTCCGCGAGTTGTGCCGCACGACGGGCCGATGTGTCGGTCGCCATCAATGGTTGATGATCGTTTCGGTTTTCACTGTTGTGTTGAGCTTTGGATTGAGCGAGCCAGTGTGGTCGCAATCGTCGAAGGCGAAGACGAAAGGAAAGTCGGCGGCGAAAGCCGAGTTGAGCGACGATCTGGCCAAATACGTCGCTCCGCTGACGGGTGACGAGTCGCCGATTGCGATCAACAAGACGATCACGGTCTACCTGAATACCGGCAAGGTTCTCACCGACATGACGGTGACGGAAGCGTTGTTGGGGGCTGGTGACGAGTCGCTCAAATTTCTGTCGGTTGCGGACGCGGATGGCAAAAAGAAACAGAAGCTCGCGGCGGCGTTGATCGGCCGCATACGTTCCAGAGACCATGACTACGACTTGGTGTTTGATCCGGGAAAGAAAGGGCCAGTGTTGATTGATGTCACGGCTCGCGATGCCGACGTCAACGAGCGACTCAAGTCACACGGGCAACGGATCTGGCCAGAGCAAACGGACGAGGAACGAGCCAAGACGATTGCCGACTGCAAAGACTTTCTCAAACGAGTTCAGGCAAATTATCAGTTTCCGACGCAGCTTCACGAGACGCAGTTCTTTTTGTTTTTGACCGATCTCCCGGCGAATCAAGTCGGCCAGCACGTCGCGAATCTCGACAGCATGTATGCCAAGTTGTGTGATTTGTTCGGCGTCCCCAAAACGAAGAACCTCTTTCTCGGCAAGTGCATCATCGTCGCCTTCGCAACCGAGGAATCGTTTCTTGGTTTTGAGCTGAACTTTCTCGACAACCCGAACGCGAAAGGGGCGCAAGGACTCAGTCATGGATCAAGTGACGGGCGACAGATCATCGCCTGCTATCGCGGTGGCGGCGACGCGGCCGCGTTTGGAGCGCTCCTGGTTCACGAACCAACGCACAGTTTCGCGCACCGGTTTCGTTCCAATGCGGTCTATCCAAAATGGATTGGCGAAGGGCTTGCCGATTGGATCGCCTACGCGGTGGTGCCTCGCAAGTATGCCGTCGATCGCCAGAAAAAATCGGTCGAGCGAGTTCAGAGAGCGAGTTCACTCGGCGGCAACTTCCTCGATCAAAACGCCAAGCTTGAGGATTGGCAGTACGACATTGGCTCGCACTTGATCAACTACCTCGTCCAACTCGACCCCGGCCGCTTTCGCGCGTTCTTGATCAATATCAAGGAAGGTGACACGCCCGAAGAGGCGTTGAGCCGCTCCTGCGGCCTGTCCTATCCCGAACTGCTTTCGCAATACGGTCGCTCAATCGGAGTCGCGAAGTTGCAACCGTGAGGATGCGAACTCGATCCCGCGACCTTGCTCATCGCACAGCCGCAGTTGCAGCGACCAGTTGTTGGGAACTTCCGGGTCCTTGTGCTGAGGCCCCTGGCAGACTTTCACCAGCAGCGTGTTGCGGCCCTTTTTCAGTTGGATCGGCGTGATGAAGCGATCGAAACGGGTGCCGTTCAGCCACTGATCGCGACCGAACACCTTCTCGCCGTTGAGCCACACCGAGCAGTTGTCATCGGCTCCGCAGCGCACCTGAGCCGCTTGCTCGCTCGGGACGTCGATCTCCGAATACGCGTAGCCGACCGCCTCGCGTGTCGCCCCCAGTTGTTTGTTGAGGTCTAGTTGGCCGAGCGTGTCGGTCTCGTGATGCTTTTTCCACACAATCTCAGCACCACCTTGGCCGCGATACTTGGCTTGCAGATCGACTTTCTTTTCCGGCTCAAAGACAGCCGCGAAACCCGTTTTGGCTGGAGCGTCAAACGGACCGACCAACCACCAATTCACGACCAATCCGAGATGCGAGGTCGCATCGGCCGGCTCACCCAGTGATTTCAGCTTCGCCGCCGCCTGCGTGACCTGCGAGCTATCACGAGCCGCGTCGAACGCCTTGCGAAACTCCGTCTTCGCGGCGGTTTGATCTTTGTCCTTCAACGCTCGGTCCCCCGCCGCCAGCGCCAGTCCGACCGCTTCGTAACGGAATTCCGCATCGTCCAATCGAGTCGGCAACCAGCTCGCGCGAAACGTCGGTTCCAGCTTGTCGAGCAATCCCAACACCAACTGCCTTGGCCGACCGACTCGCTTCGAGTCGCTGACGTACTCTTTGAAGAACTCTACCGGCCATTTGGTTCCGTCTCGCGCGAGTTCACGAGCCACGATCTCTTCATAGACCGTCCGATACCAATTCGCCGCGACCGCATTCGAGGTATCCATCGCCACGAGCAACTTCGGCAAGACTTCAACGCCATGCTTCGCCACCTCATCACGAGCGACCTTCGCCGCCGCCGAACCTTCTCCATGCGGCCCCGTATTCGCAATCACGGCTAGATGCGGCGCAGGATCGTAAGGTGGGTCGAGTGCAGCGAGACCCACCAGCATTAGACAACCAGCGATCGATTTCATGTCGATGTCCTCACAAGTTGTTTCCGAGCGAGAGAAAAGTCGTTTACAAGTATTCCATGCGATTGAGCATCTCTTCCGCCGTGACGCTCTTGAAGAACTTCGTCACGCGGCGGATTTTCTCGCCCGTCGAACAGCGTTGGTCCGGGATGACGACAATTCCCCAGTGTTCGACGCCTTGTTCCAGGTGCTCGCTGTGAAGCCGAGCAAACTCGCCGACGTTGAATGTGTAAATTGTCCGTCGCAAGCTGATCGCTGTCGCCAATTGTTCGGCATCGGTCGCACTCAACCGGTTTGCGTCCAGGTTCGTGAGAACATCGATCTCACGAGTACGCAGTCCCTTCACGACCGCGTCTTCGCCAGCGTCTTCATCCACATAAAGACGCACGTCGCTCATCGCGGTTCGCCTGCCTCATCGCTGCGGGATTTCAATTCGTCGTACTCAGCATCCACGGCAGCGAGTTCCGCGTCGATCTCCGCTCGATTGGAGTGGTAGCAGGCGAGTGCCGCGTAAATCTGGCCGAGCGACAAATGCGAATACGTCCGGGCGATTTCATCGGCATCCTGGCCTTGCTGGTAAAGGGTGGCGATGCGATGCACCGTGATCCGCGTCCCGTCGATCCGAATCCGCCCACCGCAAACATCCGGCGTGCTCACAAGCAAGGTGTCCAATGCGGTTGTCACAACACGGTCTCCAAGGATGTTTGAGTCGCCGCCAATCTACACGACATTTTGTTGACCGGTCCACAACCAAGTCATTTCGCCAATTGCTCTTTGATGAACTCCAGCGCCCGCGCGTTGGCTTCGGCCACCTTCTTGGGGTCGCCGTCGCGGAGGCCGTGTTCGGCTCCTTCGAGGGTGAGCAGTTCGTGCTTCACGCCGTGCTTGGTCAGTTCGCGAGCCATGTCGGTCGAGCAGAAATACGGGACGTCGGTGTCCTTGGTGCCGTGAATCATCAGGATCGGCGGGTAGTCGCGCGTGATCTGTTTGACCGGGCAGAAGCGGTCGAGCTTGCCGGGTTCTTTCTCCGCTTCGATGCCGGTAACTCCCAACGACCAGCCACCGGTTTGTCGCAGGTGGCGATAGTAGCCGCCGCGAGCTTTTCCCTCGGCGGGATCGTCGGTGTTCGTGAGCACCTTCTTGCCGACGCCGGCTAACGCTTCGTCGCGAGGCACGGGAACTCCGTGATGGGTGGACTTCGACCGAGTCCACTCGCCGTCGATGTCTCCGTAGCCCCAATAGGCCACGAGCGCCGTCGGCTTGGGCGTGACGATCGCTCCCGACAGCATCGTGAGGAACCCGCCCGCCGAGCCGCCCGTCACGACGATGCGTCGCGTGTCGGCTCCGAACAGTTTCGGACCTTGCTCGTGCAGCCAGCGGAAGGCGTCTTGCACGTCGGCCGCGATCTCCGGTAACTTCACTTCCGGAGCCAACCGATAATCGAGCGACACGAACACGAATCGCTCGCGAGTACACAGCTCCAAAATCTGCTTGTGTACCTGCGAGCGGCTGCCGACGATGAGCGCTCCCCCATGAATCCAAACCACCACCGGCCGAGCCTCCGCCCCCTCCGGCCGATACACATCCGCCTCCACCTTCACGTCCCCCACCGTCTTGTAAACGTGAGTGGTTTTGATGAGCGGCTTGTCATCTGCACTGAAGCCCACGGAATTCGTCAGCAGGCACAAACTCAAACAGACACAGCAAAGGCAACTTGATCGGAATTGAAGATTCATCGTCGTGGCCCTCTCCTTTGCAATGCACAGTAGGTCTCTTGTCCCATCCTCCTGAGTGCGAAGGCTCGGACGCCAGTCTTACTTCGTCCAAAGTGTTGGCACTTTCTTTCGGAGTTGAGCGTTGGCGATGTCCTTGAGTTTTGACTTCCCAACGAGAGCGATCGCTGCTTTCACGAGAGCCTCGGCCCATTCATGCTCGAAGATCCCCTCGCCAGCCGGATGTGGATCAGAGCCGCATTTCGCGATACTTCCGCATTTTGGACAGGCTCGGCGTTTCGCTTCGCGAGCCCCTTTCCATTCCGGTTCGGCGGTTCGATAGACGATGTCCTTAATCGCGGCCAGTTTTTCTTTTTCAAAGTCTTGCATCGTGAATGCTCCTTTCTGGGAGTCATGAACCGAGTTCTCCACCACTTTTTGTGGAGTCCGTTTGATTGGTTTTCTTTGACCGCCGTTTTTGGAAAGACTCGACAAGATATCTCGCGTCCTTGTGCGCCGGAACGGGACGGCCTTTGCTCGCATACGCTTCGTTGAGCCACGCCAGATATTTTTTGACCTCTTCATTCTCAAGAACCTGCTTAGCTTGAAACGCGAACATCTCCGCTTCAGCAGGTGTCAGCGATTTCGTTCTGACGACCCAACCGATCACATCAAAGGTGTAGAGCAACTGATCCAACCAACGTTCTTCAGGAGAGCCGGCGAACTTTTTGGGGTCATAAATGAATCGCCTGTCCCCTTCTTCTTCAAGTTTGTAATAGAACCTTCGAACGTCGTTGTCCGCAAAGTAACGCTCGGTTAATTCCATCAGGAACTTCGCGCGTGCTTGACTCTCCCCTCTGCTTAGTTGGAGGTAGGCAAGCCAAACGCTCAAGGCAGTAATCGTGTTGCCGATACCGACTTCTTGTTTCCAACATACCCCAAAAACCAACAGCCCTGCCCAAGGAACCAGCCACCGTTCCCAAGCAACCGACAGCCATTCCTAAGCAACCAACAACCATTCCCAAGCAACCAACAGCATGAGATCTCCCTGCGACCGGAATGGTCCGCATTCAGCAAGTAGGTGTACGTGGTTGAGATTGCCAATCGTGCGGATGTGGTCCACGTCTCGTCCGCAGTCCAGAACCGCTGGCTGTCCCCGCGCGAGACGTTCTAACCAGTCTCGCATTCACCGGCAAAGCCGCGTCGGCCAACCAATCTTGCACCCACCCCTCCGAGCTTGCCTCGGTGGTTCCGGGCCTTTGCACTACGCCAATACTGTTGCGGCGACGTAGTGCAAAGGCCCGTTTCCACCGAGGCAAGCTCATTGGTATCTACACAACTCGAAATGTCCGGCAGTTTCACCACCTCTGCGCTCTTCGCTTCTCTGCGGTAAAAGTGACGGACACTTCCTTGTTTACCGCAGAGAAGCGAAGAGCGCAGAGGTAAGGCGGAAACGTCTT
>SXKJ01000144.1 GCA_005778115.1 Planctomyces sp.
ACCGAAAAATCGAGGACAAACGGCAACACACCCTGTAAACTCATGCCCGGCCTCCCTGCGGCGTTGAAGTGCTGATGTCACAACACCTTCTACGCCCTCGCGGGCCGCTTCATTGGATACGCATGAATAATGTGGGTTAGTCAGTCGATTCAACGCGACGACCGACTGATACGACGGACTTTTCCAAGGGACGACAAATTCGGGACGGAACGTGAGCAGCATCAGAATGCGATCGTTCGAGACTTCGGCCACGAGCATTCCCAAGAACTCGAGCGTTGTCGGATCGACCCAATGCAGATCCTCGACCGTGAAGAGCACGCCGTTGTCCGCCGAGTACGCCTGCAACCAGTCTCTCAGCAGTTCCAGCGTCTTGGTCTTTTGCTGTTGCGGACTCATATCGAGGCGAGCGACTCGCGCATGGTCCGGCAACGACAACAACGACCACAGCAACGCCACTTCCTCGTCGCCGTGTAAGTCATACTTCTTCAAATGCTCGGCCAACTTGTCGAGTTTGGCGTCGATCGACGCGTCCCCCTCGACTTCCAGCATCCGCTCGATGAACTCTGTCGCGGGATAGAGGCTGCTGTTTTTGTGATAGGGCGAGCATCGCCATTGGATCAGCGGAGAGTCATCTCGTTTTGAGTTCAGGACCGCATGCTCGCGAATCATTCTCACCAAGCTGGACTTGCCCAATCCCGCCTCGCCGGAAAGCAACACGACTTGTCCCTGGCCTTCTTCCGCCCGCTCCCAGCGTTCGAGCAGCATCGAGACTTCGGTATCGCGTCCGATCAGCGGAGTCTGTTTGGCGTGATCATCACGACCGACTCGACTTTGGACAGCACACCCACCAAGGATCCGAAAGACTTCGGTCTTTCCGGAAACACCTTTGATGGTCTGCTCACCGAGACTCTCGAATTCAAACTGCCGTTTGACTAAGCGTTGCGTGTTGGAGCTCACGACGACCGTGTTCGGTTCCGCGACGGACTCAAGCTTGGCGGCGACATTGCGAACTTGCCCGGTAATCGACAGCGATGTGAGGCTGTCAGCAGCTCCCGTGTTCTCCACGACGGCCAGTCCGCTGTGAATCGCCAGCTTCGAGCTCAGCGTCACCCCTTTGTGCCTGTGCCACCGCTCGTTGATGGGTGCCATCTCGCGCAAGATATTCAAAGCGGAATGCACGGCTCGTTGCGCAGCGTCTTCAAACGCCAGTGGGAATCCAAAACAGGCCAACAGGCCGTGATCAGTTCGCTGCACCACGGTCCCATCGAACTCCTGGACGGCTTTGGTGCATAAGTCCTGAAAGTCGACGAGCGCTTCGTGCTGCTCTTTCTCATCCAGCGATACCAAGATCTCGTCTGAGTCCTGCAAATCATCACCGTGACATGCCTGCGTTCCGCCTCGCGCGCCGGGCGCAGCGTGGAATTCGACACGCTCGATCCAGAGTCACTGATCGACGAGTGCGATGGCGAGCCGGCGTGCAAACTCTCTCCGGGCCGTAATGTGGCCGACGGAGTCGTGGCGACATTCGAGAGCGGCACCGCGGGATCGTATTGCAGGGAGACTCGACGTAGCTCGTCAGCCATATCCGAAGCGGTCGTGTAGCGATCGGCAATTCTCTTGGCCAAGGCCTTCAGGCAAACCTGTTCCAACTCGCGCGGCAGGTCCGGCACTAGCTGACGTGGTGGCTGCGGATCGTCATCACAAACTTGGCGCAACAATTCCACGACGTTGGTGGCTCGGAATGGCAGCACTCCCGTAAGCATGCGATACAGCATTACACCCAGCGAATAAATGTCCGTGCGACCGTCGATGCGGTGTCCCGCTCCCCTGGCCTGCTCGGGAGACATGTGTGTCGGGGTGCCTGAGATGGTTCCTGGCTGCTGCGCTTCTGATGGAACATCACTGACCGCCAACCCGAAATCGACGAGGACCGGATGCCGTCCGTCTCTCAGGATCACGTTTCCCGGCTTCAGATCCCGATGGACCGTTCGCTGAGAATGCGCGTGGGCGAGTGCATTGGCGATTGCCGCCGTGATTCGCACGGCCTCCTGCCAAGTCGGTTTGTTTTCGCGCAACCACTCGTTCAAGCTTTGGCCGTTCAAGAAATCCGAGACGATGTAACAACGGCCATTGTCGACCCCGACATCGTAAACGGTCACGATCCCTGGATGTTTCAGTTGCGCGAGTTGCCGTGCTTCTTGCAGAAACTCCTTTTCGACATCCGGTTCGGACTTTTCGAAATGCGGGACTTTGATCGCGACTTCTCGGTTTAACTGAGGGTCGTAACCCAGATAGACCGCACCAAATCCCCCCTTCCCCAGGATGCGTCGAATTTCATACCGGCCGACGGACTTAGGGATGTTGCTCTTGGAAGCGTCGCGGGATGAAACGGCGGTGGGTTTCGGATTCCTTGAAGGTGCGGGCGATTCTCCCTCATACGCTCGCGTGGCTTCGAGCTCAAATGGTTTGGCCCGATCCTCTGACTCGACCTTGCTGGCCTTCGGAGCAATTGGAGGCAAATTATTCTCGCGACTTGCGGAGCCTTTTTCGTCGGGGCCAACCATTTTGATAATCCTGGCTCACATGATCCGTGGTCGGCGAGTTGCTCGCCAAACTTCTCGAAAAGAAGTCTTACCCGACCCCGGCTGGATTTGCAGGTCACAGGAGTTCGTGAATCGGCTGGCCGCCACCGACAATGCTGACAGGGCGGCCGCTGGCGTCTTCGTAGTGCGTATCGAGCGGCACACCCAGCGTGTTATAAATTGTTGCCAGCAAGTCGAGCGGCGCCACCAACCGGTCGCGCACGCCGCCTCCCCATTTCTCGCTGGCTCCGATGACTCGTCCGCCTTGGATGCCGCCGCCCGCGAGCAGCACACTGAAGCAGTCCGACCAGTGATCGCGGCCGGCGTGGCCGTTCATACGCGGAGTCCGTCCGAACTCGCCGACGCAGTAGATGATGACATCATCCAACCTACCGCGCGCGTCGAGATCTTCCACCAGCGCGGCAATCGCGCGGTCCAGTGGCGGCAAGTGCTCGTCCAGCCCTTTAGCAATGTCGTTGTGATGATCCCAGTTCCCCGTGTTGATGTTCACACACCGAGCCCCCGCTTCGACCAATCGCCGGGCGAGCAACGCGCTCTGCCCGTAGCGGTGCCGGCCATATTGATCGCGAATCTTCGGGTCTTCCGCGTTGAGATTGAACGCCGCGCGCATGCGGTCTCCGGCGACCATCTCCAGCGCCTGGCTCTTGAACGTGTCGAGTCCTTCCATCACGCCACTCTCGTCGATGTCGCGGCGAAGCGTGTCAAAGGTCTTGAGCAACGCGCGGCGTGAATCGACGCTGCGCGCCGTGAGTCCGGTCGGCAGCGACAAGTTCGGCACCTTGAAGTCGGCGGCGTTTGGATCGGCCCCCACCTCAAACGGATTGAAGGCTTTGCCGAGATAGACCGCTCCCTGATAACCGAACGCTTCCGACTTGGGGATCGACGCATAAGCTGGCATCGGCGGCTGACGCGATCCAATCGACCGGGCGATGACGGAACCGAACGACGGCTTCTGGGCCGCGTTGCGAGCCAGCGTCGGGCCGAAGTAACCGGTTTGCATCCAGTGCGCCGACGGCGCGTGAATGCCGTTCTCGTGATGCACCGAGCGGACGATCGACAGCCGATCCATGACCTTCGCTTGGAGCGGCAGCCGATCGCTCAGCACGACGCCGGGGACGTTGCTGCCGATCGAGCGATACATGCCACGATACTCGGCCGGCGCGTCGGGCTTTACGTCGTAGGTGTCCTGCTGACTAATTCCACCGTCGGTCCAGAAGACGATGAGTGACTTCTGACTCTTCGGGAGTCCCGCTTCCGCCGCCTGCGATTCGAGCCGCAACAGATCAGCGAGCCCCAGGCCCAGCAGCGGGGCACCGATTTGCAGAACGTTTCGTCGAGTGAGTCGTGCCATGTAAGAGACTCCGGGAATTAGTTTGGGACTCCGTCTCGACCCATTTTGAAGACGGTCGGGACGGAGTCCCAACCTACTTAGATCAATGATTAAACAAGAACTCGTTCGTCGCCAACAGCGACCACAACAGTGAGCGGCACGCTTCCACTCGATCAGGTTCGGACGCAAGGAAATCGACTGCGGCCTTCAACTCTTCCGGTCGCGGTCGTCTCGACAGCACGCGCAGAAATACTTCGATCGCAAGATCGGCATGCGACTTGTCGCTGGCGGCCAATCGTTGGGCATAGCCGGTCTTGTCGATCAACTTCCGTTGGATCTCCGCCGAGTTCACCAGTTCCAACGCTTGAGTCAGAGCCGGCGCGTCGACTCGTTCGCATTCGCAGGCGGACATCCGCGCCGGCCGGCCGAAGACATCCAGAAAATGCGCGGCGACGTTTTCATCCGGCAGTTCAATCGCGCGAGTGCCGGCGGCAACGCCAGAAAAGTTGGTGGGCACATCGAGCACTTGGCTGATGCCATCGAGCAACACCTCGGCCGTGACGCGGCGCGGATAGAACCGCGCGAAGGTTTGCGTGTCGCCGGCATTGCCCGACTGAGGAGCCGACTCCAGGCCGTAGGCATAGCTGCGGGTGATCGCACGGATGAGTTGCTTCACGTCGAAGCCGCTGGCGAGGAAGTCTTGGGCAAGCGCGTCGAGCAGTTCGGGATTGCTGGGCGGATTGGTGCTGCGGGCATCGTCGATCGGGTGAACGATGCCTCGTCCCTGGAAATGAGCCCACAGGCGGTTGACCATCGTGCGAGCAAAGAACGGATTATCGGATCGAGTCATCCATCGCGCGAGACTTCCGCGAGGATCGTCGTGTAGGCCAAGCGGGAACTCGGTTCCGCCGAGCGGCCGCGGCTTCAAGAGCTCGCCAGTGCGCGGATGAGCCACTTCGCCTCGTTCCTTGAGATAGATGATCTCATCGGTCGGCACTTCCGCATCCGCGAAGCCCCCCTTGCGACCGACGCGAGAGAAGACGGCGGCCAAACCAAAATAGTCCGCTTGGCTCCAGCGTTCCGTGGGATGGTGATGACACTGAGCACATTGAATGCGGACTCCCAGAAACGCCTGCGCGACTGACTCGACATACTCCGGCGACTTCCGCACGGCGCGATACCACATCGCCGGCGGGTTTTCGTTTTGGCTGCCGCTGGCGGTGAGCAACTCGGTGACGAACTGGTCATAGGGCTTGTTGGCTGCCAGCGAATCGCGAATCCATGCGGCGAACAGCGTCGTCCCCGCGCGTTGCTTGCTGGTGGAATAGCCGGCCCCCCGGTTCTGCAAGATGTCGGCCCACTTCAACGCGAAGTAACTGGCATATTCGGGCCGCTCCAACAGCCGGTCGATCAGCCGCGCACGCTTGTCGCTGCGCGTGTCGGCGAGATAGTCAGTGACTTCGTCATTTGTCGGCAGGGTGCCGCAGATGTCGATCGTTGCGCGGCGAAGAAACGTTGCATCGTCAGCCGGGGCGGACGGGACAACTCCCAGCCTTCGCCACTGACGCAGCAGGTGCCGGTCGCTGGAGGACGCTCCGAGTTTCGATTCCAGTTGATCCAGTTGTGCCTGCGCGGCGGCCATCTTCGCTTCATCCGCGGCGAACGGGACCGCCGAATGAAACGTGGCGATCTGCTCGCCGAACCGAGCCATCACCGACACCAATCCGTGCTGCGAACCGGTCTTCACCTGTCCCTCCGCATCGACGGCCGCGATGCCCGATTCGTTCGATTGATACACCGCCTGACGAGTCACATCGCGCGACGTCCCGTTGGAAAAGAACGCCACCACTTTCAGTTGTTGAGTCGAATTCGCGCGAAGGGATTTCTCGTTGGGCGACAGTTCAATACGCACCAACTTCGGATCATCCTCGCGCGGCGCGGTTGCTCCCTGCGCGATCCAATCGCGCAAGATCCGGTAGTCATCGCTGGACTCACTCAGCCGCCGGCCGCCGCCGTGAGGCACACGAGACGTGGCCTTGAGCAACAACAAACTGCGATCCGGATCGGCCAATGTCAGCCGCCGGCCGCGCGCTTCGGTAACGAGCGCGTCGTAATCCACATCTGGCTCAAACCCAAACAACGAGAGCTTGAAACCGTTCTGCCCAGTGGCCTTACCGTGGCAACCGCCGCTGTCACATCCGAGCTTCGTCAGGATCGGCACAACGTCGGTGCTGAAGCGAACAACGGCTACGCTCGGCATGTCAGCCGCGATCGCAATGGTTCCTGGAAGCTCGCAGGCCACCAACAGCAGGAGCAGTCGCCAGGCGATGTGTCTGAGGTTGGTCATGCAAATATTCCTGACGCGAAGGCGATTCGTCGAGCACTTTTCATCGAGTGTCGCCCACGCTTCATCCGCAGCCCGGCATTGCCATCCGCAAGCAGTTCTTTCCAGATGACTGCCTGCGGATGGCAAAGCCGAACTGCGGATAGAAAACAAAATGTCGACTTACTCAACAATCTCCAATGGAAACAAACTGCTGCCGAAATAGGTTGGCTCATCTTCAACGACGCCGACGGTAAACAATCGCAAGAAGGATTGCCGCCCCAGCGGAGCGTCCTCGTTGATCACAATTTGCAGCGTCCCTTTTTCGGTTTGACCGGTGAAGGTCTCGCCTCGCCCGCGCAGGCCGATGATGTCGGTCACGCGACCGGGGGCGGCCAGTTCAGTGTGCATCTTGCCGATGAAGCCGTTGAGCCGCTTGGCCGAGTAACCGACTTTGATGACATCACCCCGCTTGGCTCTGGTCACGGCAAACGGATCGACTTCCACGAGGATCGCGGCGGGCTGCACATCAAACGTAACCGGATTGCTGGAGACCATCACCGTTTCTGTTTTCTTGTCGGATGTCGGCACCGTGGTCTCGGCCCGAACGATCAGCGAGTAACGCCCGACGGGCAACGTCGGCGGCAGATAGAAACTCAGATAACCCTTCTGCTGCCCAGCCGGGATGATGGCCGTTTGGTTTTGGATCAATTCGCGAAGCCCGACACCAATCAACTTCACCGGGGATTGATGTTCGGAGTCCCGCCGCTCGATGTGAATGGCGACGTCCAAGACTCCGCCGGGGGAGTGCTTCGCCGCCAGCTTGCCGTAGAGATGATGGTCCACCGGCTCATGGCCATCAGCCGTGATCCTCAACGGCGCATCACCTGCCACGGCCACGGGGATTTGCGAAGTAAGACGCCCCCAGCCATTCGGCGTGCCCGACCGGACAATCGTGCCGCCACATACCAGTGTGGCACGACGCTCCGCGTCGTGAACCAACGACGCGGAGCGTCGTTCCACATCCCCCACCAACTTCAACTCACCAAAGACGGCCGCCGCATTGCGATCTGCCGAAACAACGACGGTCGCTCGATCAACACCCGGACCGAGCCACACATCGGGGCATTCCACTCCGGCTGGCAGATCTTTAGCCGAGACCCGAATCGCTTCGTCACAACCGCGTCGGCGGAAGGCGAAAAGATCGAGCACCTCGCGACCGCCGCGTCTCACATTCAGCGCGGCGAGATCATCGCGACGCGGAACGGCGACGAGTTGAAAATCCGGTTCTTCACGCCGCACGCTCAGCCGATAGATCCGGCGCGGGTCGGCGGATGTTCCACCGATGAGATTTCGGAGGGCCACCAGATAACGACCATCCGCCGGACAGACCCAGCGGCCCGCCGGATCGAGATGACTCGTTGGGAATGCGCCACCGATGTTGCGTACTTCATCACCGAACTGCGCCAATTCCCGTTGTCCCGACGCATCGAGAACGCCGATCTGCAAATCCACCGGCGATTGGATGCGCTGTCCGAGTGCCTCGATGAAAAACACCTCGCCGCGCCGTGCTGTGATCGCAAACCAATCCCGTTCGTCACCTGCAACGAGTTGCCCACTCACTTCGCACGGAACGACCAACTCCTGAGCCGACGCGGGCGAGTGATTGTCGTCACGATCCAGCACCACCGGCACGTCGGCCACACCCATGATCACCGGCGTGGGACTGCCGGAAAGGTGGTATGGAAACGAAGCCCCTGCGAGCACCGCTTGCGCCGGTTGCAATCGCACGGGCAACGGCCACGCCGGCTCGGCGAGCGATGCGGGGATCTCCACTTCGAGGCGATCGAACTCGCCATTTGGCGAGCGGGGCGGCGTAAGCCCCCCGGTGGCCTCGACGGCTGCTGAAGACCGGGGGGCTGACGCCGCCCCGCTCGCCTGGGTGAATTGGGTGTGGCGTTTCAAGTTCCAGCCATACAGCGTGACGCATGATGCTTTGCCGCGCGGGATGACACTGGGCACCGAGAACGCCACGCGCGGGCCGGTGTCGATATCGAGCCGATAGTAGTGCTCGGCACTTCCCGACGAGATCAAGTCCTGAACTTTCACGACATACGAACCATCCGCCGGAACTCGGAAGTCGATCAGCGGGTCGATGCCGAAGTAACCTCGATTGACCGCCAGTCGCCGCCCGGTGGAGTCGAACAATTCCAAGACCGCGCGTAGTCGTGAATCGATTCGCTCGGCCGAACACTCGACGACGACGCGCTGCCCCTGCTTGGCCTCGAATCGGAATTGATCCGCGTCGCCGGCTTTGTCGAGCCGACCATTGATCACGACATCCAAGGGAACCGGCATTGCTGCCGACTCGTTGGGTTCGACCTCCATCTGTTCCGCCCGATTGCCGATCGCAAACGATCGCGGCGTGCTGAGTCCGCTTTCTCCCACAGCCCACACGTCGCACAGGCCCGGTGGTGCGTCGGCCGGAATCGTTAGTCGAAAGCGGCTCGGATCTAATCGCTCGCAGCGGACACCCGGCCGATTGCAATGCAGCGTTCGGAGTCCTTGGAGATTGCTGCTGCTGACCACCACCTCCACCGATTGCCCGACCTGGCCGCCCGCAGGGTAGACCGTATTCATCAGCGGCGGTGCCTGACCGAAGGCCGTACTTCCGGCAAGCATCACCAGAAGAACGCCAGCATGCAGGAGCATTTCGCGGTGTCGGCTGCGAACGATCATCAACAACTCCAGCGGAATTTTTCTGTCCCACATTTTTCTGTTCAACCAACACAGTTTTTACAGAAAGATATCGGACAGAAAGATGGCCGCAACCACTGAGTCGAATGTCTGTTTCCGCATTCGCTCAGCATCGCGACAATATATCGGGCTTGGTGGATGCTCCGATACACAATTGGTTTTCCAGCACCCGCCCCCTGGCTACTTGCTGCTTTCGTGGAGTTTCTCAATGATGACCCCTCGTTCGATTGGTGAAGGGGGTTGTTGATGTTGCAGAACCGTAAGCGCTGGCTGTCTCGGAGCGATCGGTTTGGTACCACCTGCCGAATGGTGGCTCTGAGCTTCATCACGATTCTCAACGTAGCCTCGCTGGCATCGGCACAATCACAAGAGACGGAAGCGGCTGGCGGTCAGCGCTGGGCAGTCATCTTGGTGGGCCTGCCGGGAGACGAATCACACGCGGACCTCTTTCGCGAAACGGCCGATGCTTGGCAGACGTGGCTCACCGAGTCGTGCGAGATTCCGCGCGAGCAGGTGTTGCGGTTGCCTCAGCGAACTCAGGAGAACGAAGCCGCCGCACCCGCTTTGACGTCCGACTCGATTCGCACCACGCTCGCCGAGTTGAACAAGAAACTGAAACCCAATGACAGCCTATGGGTCTTCACGCTGGGGCATGGGAACTACGACGGCAAGCAGGCTTGGTTTCATCTGGCCGGCAAAGATCCCTCGGCCGAGGACTTCGGTCGCTGGTTCAGCGAGATCCGTTGTCGCGAGCAAGTCCTGTGGCTGACGCAGTCGAATGCCGGCTGGTTCGTCAAACCACTCTCGCGCCCGGGACGGATCGTGATTGCCGCGACGGCGGCGGATGACGAATCAAACGAAACCGAGTTTCCGCATGCGCTCGCGACGGTCGTGCAATCGCCAGCGACGATGCTAGATACCGATCAGGACGACAAAGTTTCGGTCGCCGAATTGTTCGCGGCCGTCGTTCGCGAAGTGACGCGGCGGTTTCAAGACGACAAACGATTGCCAACGGAGCACGCTCAGTTGGATGACAACGGTGATGGGAAGGGGACCGAGGATTTGACTCCGACCACGAAGACGCTGGAAACTGAAAAGCTAGATGGGGCCGTGGCGAGAAAGACTTTCGTTCCGATGAATAAGAAGGAAACGTCGTTCCATGACATCCGTTCCAAAGACTGCGATGACACCGGCTCCTACACCCGCCGATGAAGAGACGGTTTCTCGTTTGCGTGCCGCTCGCGATCGGCTCAAGGTGGAGATTTCCAAGACCGTCGTCGGTCAGGATCAAGTACTCGACAACTTGTTGGTCGCGCTGCTCTGTCGCGGCCACGCGCTGATGATCGGCGTACCGGGGCTGGGCAAGACGTTGATGGCGCGCACGCTGGCGAGGTCGCTCAACATGGAGTACCGCCGCATTCAATTTACTCCCGACTTGATGCCCTCGGACATCACCGGTACCGACATCATCATGGAAGATCCTGAGACCGGCCGCCGTCGGTTGGAATTCCACAACGGCCCGTTGTTCACCAACTTCTTGCTGGCCGACGAAATCAACCGAGCGCCCCCCAAGACTCAGGCCGCGCTGTTGCAGGCGATGCAGGAATTGGAGGTCTCGGTCGGACGGCAGACTTACACGCTTGCCCCGCCGTTCTTCGTCGTCGCAACGCAGAATCCCGTCGAGCAAGAAGGGACATATCCGCTGCCCGAAGCGCAGCTCGACCGCTTTATGTTCAACATCCCGGTGACGTATCCGACTCCGCAGGAAGAGGCACAGATCGTCAAGAACACGACGACGAATGTGACGGTCACGCAGCAGCCGATTCTCGCGGCGGATGAACTGCTGCGATTACAGACGCTCGTTCGGGGCGTGCCGGTGGCTAATGATGTGGTCGATTACGCGGTCGCGATCAGTGGCTTCTCGCGGCCGGACATGGCGGCGAAAAAGAACGAGGACGTGCATCGCTTCATTCGCTACGGAGCCAGTCCGCGAGCGTCGCAGTATCTGATCCTCGGAGCGAAAGCTCGTGCGCTGTTGCTGGGCCGGTTCCATGTCGACTTCGAAGACGTGCGGGCGGTGGCCTCGCCGGTGTTGCGGCATCGGTTGGTGCTGAACTTCCACGCGCGGGCCGAGGCGATCGACACCGATGAGATCATTCGTCGAATCCTGAAACAGGTGCGTCACCCATGACGGCGTCTCCAGCAATCAGCATTCGCGAGCTTGCCGATCCGAAGCTGATGGCGTCGGTCGAGGACTTGGAACTCGTCGCGCGATGGGTCGTCGAAGGCTTCATGCACGGCCTGCATCGCAGCCCCTACGTCGGGTACTCGGTCGATTTCGCCTCGCACCGCGAATACATGCCGGGTGACGATCTGCGGCATCTGAATTGGAAGCTCTTCGGGCGTCACGACCGGCTTTACATCAAGCAATACGACGCGGAGACCAACGTCGATCTGCATCTCGTGCTGGATATCAGCGGCTCGATGACCGTCGGGGATGAGTCGCTGTCGAAGCAGCGATACGCAGCGACGCTTTGTGCGAGCCTCGCGCATCTGGCCTCTCGGCAGCGTGACGCGGTGGGACTGACGCTCTTCGCCGATCAGATCGTCGAACATCATCAGGCGCGAGCCAACACGGATCAGATTCTGTCGCTGATGTCCTCGCTGGCCCGTGCTCGTCCGCATCCGCGTGCGACGTCGCCGCGCGTGCTGCACGAAGCGGCCGAACTGATGCCTCGCCGCGGACTCGTCGTCGTGATCAGCGACCTGTATTACGACCCGCCGGAGCTGTTGTCGGCTCTCGATCACTTCCGGCACTTCGGTCATGACGTGCTGGTGTTTCAAGTGCTCGCGCCACTCGAACGGCGACTACCGGTGGACGGCTCGGTGAAGCTGGTCGACGTCGAAACCGGCGAGCATCTCGAAACACTGGCCCACGAGATTCGAGACAGCTTCACGACCGCCGTGGGCCGCTGGATCGACGAAGTCCATTCCGGCTGCATTGCTCGCGATATTGATCACGTTTGTCTGGTGACCGACGAACCGCTGGAGGCGGCGCTGATGGACTATTGCGCCAAGCGGTCGCAGTTGTTTTAGAGAAAGGAATCGAACAGTCGAGCGGGGCGGCGTCAGCCCCCCCGGTGAATTCATCGCAGAACCGGGGGGCTTACGCCGCCCCGCTCGCCAAAACGTCTTTGGGATTTCCATGCAAGGTCTCAGTCTTATTCACGCGGGTTTCCTGGCGGCCGGATTGGCGGTGGCGGTCCCGGTCGTGATCCATCTGCTTTTCCGTCAGAAGACGCGCAACTTGGCGATCGGTTCAATCCGTTTCCTGCATCAAGTGGTCCGCGAGCACCGTCGTCGCCGACGAGTTCGGCAATGGATCTTGCTGGCGTTGCGGATGCTGGCCGTGTTGCTGTTGGCGTTGTTGTTCGCTCGGCCGTACTGGGACGCTTCGCAACGACGCGGGTTTGATCAAGAGGTCGTGTTGCTCGTCGATCGTTCGGCCAGCATGGCAGCCAAGAATGGACGAGGCGAAGCCTCATTCGAGCGGGCGTTGACCAAGCTGAGAGCCGAACTCTCGCTGCTGGATGTGAACGTCGTCCTGCATATCGGTCTGAGTGACATCTCTGGCGTCAAGGAAATCTCGGTCGAGAAGCTCAACGCCGCAGCGACCACCGCAGCAGCGAGCGATTTCGGTTTGGCGCTTGCCTGGGCGAGAGATGTACTTGCCCAGTCACAACGATCCTCGAAGCGAATTGTGCTCATCAGCGATTTGCAGCGAACCGGTCTGCGGCAAACGACTCTGGATCAACTGCCAGAGGAAATCGAGTTGCAGTTGCACGATGTCGGCGAAACGCTGGCACGCAACGTCGCCATTGAATCGGTCGTCGCCGTCCACACGGAGATTCGCCCCGACGCCGAAGTCCGTGTGCGAGTTATCGTGCGCAATCACGGCCCGTTGCCGGTGAGGCAGTTGCCTGTGCGATGTGACCTCGAAGGGCCGGCCGGGAAGCTCACGGCCTCCAAGCCGATCGACGTTGCCGCGCATGGGAGCGCGGTCGTGGAGTTGCCGTTCGATGTGCAGCAAGACGGACTCTATCGTGGAAAAGTCACCGTCAGCATCGAGGACGCGCTGGCGATCGACAATCAGCGCTGGATCGCGTTTGAAGCGCGGCATCCCGATCGCGTGCTGCTGATTGATGGTGAGGAAGGACGCTCTGTCTTTACGAACGAGACCTACTTCTTGGAGACCGCGCTGCGGCTCCACACGGAAGAGTCCGACGGGCAAATGCGGTCGTTTGAAACCGAGCGGATCGCCTGGGAATCGGGCAAAGGTTTTCCGCGTCTGGATGGCTATCGAGCCGTCGTGCTGGCGAATGTCCGACGTCTCTCGGCCGTCGATGGCCAGCGCATGAACGAGTACGTTCGGGGCGGCGGCAGCCTGCTGATCTTCGCGGGAGACCAAGTCACGCCGGACTCTGTCGCCGCGTTGCAAGAACATCAACTGCTGCCAGGCAAGATCGCAAACACGGTGGTCTCCGGCCGTCTGCGAGTGGATCAATGGGACGCGAAACATCCCGCGCTCGCCTGCTTCGCCGATCCCCAACAAGGGGACTTGCGGCGTGTGGAGTTCTCAAAGCTGCTGCCGCTCGAATCGCCAACGGCCGATTGTCACGTCCTGTTGCAGTCCGGTGACTTCATCGCTGCGGCGGAGCGAACCGTCGGACGCGGTCGATGCGTTTACCTCGGCTGCACGGCCGATCGAGATTGGTCTGATCTGCCACGGACTCCGATGCATGTCCCGCTGGTTCGACAACTGCTCGCGTATCTGACCGATCAACTGGCCGAACGGTCGGCCGTGACGAGCCGGCTGGTCGCGAAGACTCACGATCCGATTTGCATCGCGCCGATCGCTGGCGACGACGGACGCTGGCTGGTCACGAATCTCGACCCGCGCGAATCGGCGCTGGATCGGATCACTCCCGAAGATTTTCAGAAGCTCGCCGGTGGAAAGGTCGAGAAGTTGGACGAAGCGGCTCAGGAAGCCGCCTTGGGAATCACGCTGCCCACCGACCGACTGCGCCCCGAGGAAATTTGGACCGCCATCGCCTGGCTGCTGCTGCTGACACTTGTTGCTGAACTGCTCCTCGCGGGAAGGGTTCATGCGTAAGACCACCTGGCGAAAGAAGTCCGTTGTCGTCGAATTCCAAATCTCGATCGGCGAATCCGTGCCGGTCCACGTTAGTGCCGGAGTTGCGTCTGGACTTCATCGGGAAACACCGATACTTTCGCGGGCGTTGATTGACTCCATCTCGGCACGGGAAAAGCAGGTGCGACCATGAGCGCGGCAGGCGTGATGATTGACTTGGAGCCTTCACTTCTGGCCAAATTGGACGGCCTGGTGGCGGGTCAGCTTTTTCGCAGTCGGAGCGATGCGGTCGCCATCGCCGTTCGGGAAAAGATCGAACGAATGGAGTCCCACGCTCAGTTTTTTGAAGAGTGCCAAAAGCTTGATCCGTTGGAGGAACAAGCGATCGCGGAAGAATGGCTCGAAGGAGAGCGGACAGCATGGACCGCATCCTGAGAGGTGAAATCCGTTGGGCCAACCTTGATCCCGTTCAAGGCTCGGAGCAATCGGGGCGGCGGCCGGTCCTGATCTTGAGCCGCGACTTGTTCAACGATCGATCCGGTACAGTGATCGCCGTCGCACTGACCAGCCAAGTTCCGAAGGCCGGCTTTCCATTCACGCTGGAATTGCTCGACACCGGTTTGCCAAAACGTTCTTGGGTCAAGATCAGCCAGATTCGCACCTTGTCGGTTCAACGAGTCGGAGCACGACTCGGAATCGCAAAGCCCGATGACATTGCCAAAGTCTTGACCGGTCTCAATCAACTCTTGGATGAGTAAACTTGCCGAATACGGCGAGCGGAATTCAGCGATTCCTGAGGGCTGACATCATGCCGCTTGAAACACGTCCGGTTCCCGCCTCGAAGTCGAGCAAGAGCGTTCCCGCCGATGTCGCTCGGCGCGAGTTGGAAGCTCGCATTCGAGACATGCAGCAGCGGGCGGTTTTCCAACGCAAGCTCGTCGGAGCGTGCTGTCTCGCGACCGCGTTCGCGTTTGCCTTGAGCATCGTGGCCGTCGCGGACTTCTTTCTGGAACTCCAAATCGCATATCGCACGGCATGGTTCGTGGGACTCTTGATGTGTGTCTCAGCGGCGATCTTTCTGGGTTGGAGACGCTGGATCGCCAGCTACACGTTGTCGCAGGCGGCGGTGGATGCGGAGGCGCAACTTGAACAACTCGGACAACGCTTGCGGACGACGCTCGACTATGACCAACCCGGTCGGCATCCGGCGGCCGCCTCGCCGGTGCTCGTGGCGGCGTTGCATCGGGAGTCGCATCAGATGGCCGAGCGGGCCGATTGGGACGAGGCCATTGATAGCCGGCCGCTCGTCAAAGCAATCTCGCTGGCCGTTGCGGTCGCGTGTGTTTGGATCGTCGCGTTCATCGGCTCGCCCGAATTCCGAATTGCCACTGCGCGGGCGTTGTTGCTGCCGGTCGAATACACGACGGTCACTTACTCGCCGCAGACGACGACTGTTCGTTCTGGTGAGTCGGTCACGGTGAAAGCGGAAGTCACGGGACGACCGATCGAGTCGGCTCAGTTGCGATACCGGCTGGCCGGCTCGCAAGACGATTGGCAGACGATGGATCTCGCTCCGCCTGACGAAGAGGACTCTTCAGAGCAGAGGGTGGCACGCCCTGAGTCATCGAAGGGCGTGGACAGTTCGCACGCCCTTCGCAAAGCCTCAGGGCGTGCCACCCATTCGTTCGACGCCACGCTGGAGAAGCTCGGCCAGGACATTGAGTTTGAAGTGGTCGCCGGCCCGCGAGCACTGCCGCTCGGTTCAATCCGCGTCTTGCAGGCTCTGACGTTGGAGAAGTCGCAGGCTCACGTCACTCCGCCTGAATACACCGGCAAGCCAGTCGAGACGGTTGAGTCGCTCGACCTGAAGGTGCTGGAAGGCTCGAACGTCGAGCTCACGCTGGAACTCAATCGTCCCGCTGGCGAGGCGAAGCTCGTTCAACGTGAGTCAACGACCGATGCGTCCGCGAATGACATCCCACTGACAATCGACGGCAACTTCGTCCGAGGGACGTTGAACGATCTGCGAAAGAACGCCGCGTTTGCCTTCTCGGCTCAGGCAGCGGATGGCATGTCGTTGGAGCCGATTCGATTCAACATCCGCGTGCAATTGGATCGCAAGCCGCAGGTGAAGTTCAGCGAGCCGTCTGAGGAACTTGTCGTCACGCCGACCACCGAAGTGCCTCTGCTCGTCGAGGCGGATGACGACCTGGGCCTCTTCAAAGTCGGGATCATGTACCAAGTCAGCGGCGGCCCGATGGAATCGCTGCTGGAGCAAAACGCCGACGGCTCGACAGAACTGTTTCGCCTGCCTTCCGAGCTGTTGCTGGAGCAGCATCAGCTCAGTCATCAGGACGCCGTGAACTACTACGCCTTCGCGGAGGACAACTACTTCGGTCAGCCGCGGCGGACGACGACACCGTTGCGGTTCATCGACATCCGGCCGTTCAAGCTCGCCTTTCAGATGCTCGATACCGGCGGCACCTGAAACGGCTGCGCAACAACTCTGGAGGAGTTGATCGTCCGGCAACGCAACAATCTCAATCAAACCTTTACCGCTCAGGGACAACAACCACTCGCGACATCCACCGCCAAAGAACTCCGCACTAATCAATCCGAACTCCTGGAGAAGACCAACGAGTTCGCACAGGGCCTGGCCGCGCGCGGTGCGGCCTTGCCCGGTCTGACGGATGCCGTCGCCCAGATGCAGTCGGCCTTGCAGGCGCTCGATGTGCCCGAACTTCCCGAAGCGGTCACGTCCGAGCAACAGGCTCTCGCCAGCCTGATCCGCGCCCGGCAAAACATGCGGAAGATGCTCAGCCAATCGAGCAGCCAGTCCGCCGCCGAGTGCCGCAAGTTCGATCGCGAGCAACGTCAGAAGCTGCGTCTCCCGGAGAAGAAAAAGGATCAGCAGCAAAAACTCGCCGACGCGCGCTCCAAGCTCGACGATCTCGCCAAGCGCGAGCGGAAATGGTCCGAGCAGGCTCAGCAATCGTGCAGCAACCCCAGCAAGTCGGCCAGCTCGTCCCCCTCGAAGCCGGATCAACCACAGAAGTCCGATAGCCCGTCGCAAGCGGAAGTCGCCGCCGATCAAGAGAAGATGCAGGCCGAACTGGCGGAACTTCAGCAGCAACTCGAAAAGCTCGACACCGCCGGCAAAGCGGCGAACGAGCAGGCTCAGCAAGCGGCGAAGTCGATGCAGCAGGGACTCGACGAGTTGCGAAAACAAGCGGGCGAATCGGCCGCCAAAGAAGGCCGCCGATCTGCCGAGCAGTTGGAACAACTCTCCGCGCACCTCGCCGCGATGGGTGCTCGTGATTTTGGACAGCGGCTGGAACAAGCGCAGAAGCTCGCACAGCAACTCGCCGGCAAGCAGGAGTCGATCGAGAAGCAACTCGGCGACGGCGAGCCATCGAAGACCCCCGCATCCGCCAGCGACAAAGAGAATGTCGCTCGTGATGAACGGGCGTTGGCGGCTCAAACCGAATTGCTGGCGGACTTGCTCGACGCGCTGAAGCGAGATGCCGCCAAGGAAAAGGGACCGGTCCAGCAGAAGCTCGATCAAGTGCAGGCCGAGAACCCGCCACGCGAGATCGCAGCCGGCATGAAGCAAGCGGCGGATGACCTCCAAGCCGATCGCCCGGCACCGGCAAGTCGCGCCGTGAAGGAAGCTCGCGAACGATTGAACGAACTCAATCGCTCGCTGGCGACAGCACGCAGCGAATACGCGCAGCCGCAACTTAAGGAACTGATCGCGCTGGAGGAACAGTTGGCACAACTGATGGAACAAGCGAAGCGCGCTCAGGAGCAAGGTAAGAAGTCGGCCTCGGCCGAACAGAAAGCGAATGCCCTCGAACAACGATTAGAGGCTCTCGCCGCCGGCGATCGCCGATTGGCCGAGGCGCTTCGCAAATCGCGAACGGGTGAGCAAACGAAGCCTCAACCAACTCCGTTCGTCGAAGGTGGTCAGCCACCTCCCGACGGCTTCTATCCCCGGATGGAGTTGGGCGACTTCAACGGTGCCCGCGAAATCTCAAAGGCCCTGCAAGCGAAAATTCAGGAGGCGATCCTCGCCGCCGCATTGCTAGACGCCGACCAGCCCGTGCCGCCGACGTACAAAAAGCTGGTCGAAGAGTATTATCGCGTCCTGTCCGACGACCTGCGGCAGTGAGAGTCTCTCCGAAAAGCCCGTAGCCCGACCCCTCGTGGGTCGGAGGGTTTTGAATGAGCATTAATTCCTCAGGAAAATCAAATCAACCGACCCACAAGGGGTCGGGCTACGGAAGAAAGAGCCCGTTTTCGGGTCGCCTCTGAGAGTTTCTCGATGAAGTCCAATCGTTGCTCCTGTTCTCGACGTTCCGTGGTGCAGTCGCTCGTCGGCGGTTCGCTGTTGTTGCCGGGGATCATCTCCGAGCTGCTCGCGGCGGAACGCACGTCGTCCGATGGGAACCCGCTCGCGCCAAGGCCGCCGCATTTTCCGCCGCGTGCCAAGCGGGTCATTTTCATGAACATGAGCGGCGGCGCTTCGCATGTCGACTCGTTTGATTACAAGCCGAAACTCTTCGCCGATCACAACAAGCCGTATCAAGTCCCCGCGAAGATGCTGGAGGCGTTTGCTCCCAACAATCGGGTCGTCGAGAAGTACTTCAAACGTCCGCAGTGGGAATTCAAGCAGCGCGGCGAATCGGGCCTGTGGATCAGCGACCTCTTCCCGCACATCGCCGAGTGCGCCGATGACCTCTGCCTGATCCGCTCGATGCGCAATGACCACGCCGATCACTTTCAGGCGACGTTGGGGATTCACACCGGCTCGGTGACATTCGCGCGGCCGAGCATCGGGTCATGGGTTAGTCACGGCCTGGGGACCATCAACCAGAACCTGCCGTCGTTCATCGTGCTAGCTCCGCTGACCCCTTATGCCGGCGGGCAAGTTTGGGCGTCTGACTTCCTGCCGGGCTGTCATCAGGGGACGCCCGTCGCGCCCGGTGCCGAACCGATCGCCAACATTCAACGACGCCAGCCAGCCGCCTCGTTGCAGGAGTTGGAACTCGGTCTGACTCAAGCCTTCAACCGCCGACATCTCGCGAACCGCGAGGGGGATGCGAATCTCACCGCGCGCATCAAGTCTTTCGAGACGGCGTTCGGAATGCAGTCCGCCGCGCCCGAGGCGTTCGACCTGACGAAAGAGACCGACGCGACGTTGCAGCTCTACGGTTTGCCGCGCGGCAGCACGAAGGGTTTCGCGTGGCAGTGCCTGATGGCGCGGCGTCTGGCTGAACGAGGCGTCCGCTTCATCGAGTTGATCGACACCGGCGCGTCGAACAACTGGGACGCACACGGAGACATGGCGACTCACGCTCCGCTGGCCAAGAACGTGGACCAGCCGATTGCCGGACTGCTGAAAGATCTGAAGTCGCGCGGTTTGTTAGACGACACGCTCGTCGTGTGGACCACCGAGTTCGGTCGCACTCCGTTCAACACCGGCAAAGACGCGAAGGGGCGCGAGCATCACGCCGAAGCCTTCACCTCCTGGATGGCCGGCGGCGGAGTGAAGGCTGGCTTCAGCTACGGCGAAAGCGATGACTACGGCTGCACGGTCGCCTCCAACGAAGTCCACATCCACGACTTTCATGCGACGATCCTGCACCTGCTCGGCCTGGATCACGAGCGGCTGACTTACCGCCACGCCGGCCGCGATTTTCGTCTGACCGATGTTGCGGGGAATGTGGTGCAGGAGATATTTGCGTGAGTTGTGTGAAGAAAAGAAACAACGGTTCCTGACACCTTTTCTTCACCTGACACCTTTTCTTCACCACTCCTGGTACCGTACCTCTCCCTGGATGAGTCGCTATGTCACCTGCCCCCAAGAATCCTGATGAACCAATTAAATGGACCTGTCTTCTCTAGCCCTTTTGCCTTTGTCTTCCCTTCAAACTCAACTCGTTCCAAGCGAAAGATGAGGTCGTTGAAGTCATCGTTTGCGATGCCGTCATTACACCGATACCGGCGACCGAACGGAACTGGTTCGACGATTATCGCGGCCCCGTTGTGCCACGAATGCATCAGGCCGTTGCCCGTATCTCAAACATTCTTAACTTGAATTGTCGAAGGCTTGCCAATGACTTCAAACTCAACAATGGTAATCGTTCACGAGCACGGCAGCAGTGACGGAATTGGCTGTTGTTTGAAATGAGCTTGAACGGCGGTGACCAGGTAGTCGTAGATCGAACGGTTTTGGAGGCGGCAGGTTTCCGAGACGGTGAGGATGCGTTCGAGGA
>SXKJ01000145.1 GCA_005778115.1 Planctomyces sp.
CGATCAGCATCATCGGCGGCGGCGACAGCGCGGCCGCCATCGAACAGATGGGCTTCGCGGGCGACGTCACTCACCTCAGCACCGGCGGCGGTGCCAGCCTCGAACTCCTCGAAGGCAATCCGTTCGACACTCTCGCCATCCTCGACAACAAGTAGCCCCGCGGCAGTTTCAAAACCAGCACGACGCGCAAGTGAGTGGTTGCTTTTACGGCGAGTTGACCACTCGCTCGCGCTTCGTGCTAAGTTCTGCGACCGCTGCTATCAACATTCTGGCGATCGCGTTCACTCCCCTTCGCTGCGTGCTTCGGCGGCGATGCGTTCTTATTCCTTGGCCTCAGCTTCACGCGCCGCGGCAGCCTTGCGGTACTGCTGCCAGCCGGTCATAAGCAAGTCGATCGACTTGGCAAACTCTTTCAGCGCCTCAGTCGATTGCTTGCTGTCGAGCGTCGTCTTCGCGGCAGCCCTGGCGGTTTCGCAGGCGGCAGCATCCACCGGCCACTGCTCCGAAGCGGCCGACCGCTGCATGTCCGATTCGCACTTGGCCAGCGCCGCGAACACGTCCGATGTCAATTTGGCCGAAGCGGTGCGATGCGCACGCGACAACACGCTCGATTCCACTTTCGCCGACTGCTCTCCCGATTGCTGGCGAGCCTGTTTCCGCCAGAACACCAGCGCAACCAAGAACGCAATCGCCGACAGGACCGCCAGTGCAACACCTCGTTCGCGTTCCGCTTCTTGCAACATCGCATACACGACGCCGAGTACAAACGTGAGTCCCGATGCCCACAGTCCAGCCAGCCACAAACCCCCGCTCAATTGATCCGGTTGAGGGTCCGCACTGGGAATTTCATCCGAAAGCGGCGGCGTCCCCTCGGGCAGTGGCCCCACTTGGGCGATGATCACAGTGATGTTGTCCGTGCCGCCACGCTGATTCGCGAGATTGACCAACAACCGGCACGCGTCCGTCGGTGGCAGGTGTTTGACGATCGCACCGATCTCCGCATCTTTTACCAGGCCCGTCAATCCATCGGAGCACAACAAGAAGGTGTCGCCTGGCCAGACCGGAAACGGGCCTTCCACTTCCGGCTCAACTTCGGGCTCCGGCCCCACTGACCGCGTGATGACATGCTTGATCTCAGGCAGCAGTTGATCGTTTGGCTTGATACGGCCGTGACGGATCAGCTCCCATTCCAAACTGTGGTCGAAGGTGAGCTGGTCGATCTGCTCGCGCCGGACGCGATACAGACGGCTGTCGCCGACATGTCCGGCGACCGCCCCCTGCGGCCCCAAGGCCAGAGTCACACAGGTCGTCCCCATGCGATTGAAGTCAATGTTCTGTGAACCTTTCTCATGCACCGCTGCGTTGGCTTCGACAATCGCGGCGTTCAGCGCGGTCGGAATGTCGTCGGTGCGGTTCTTGAAGTACGTGTGCGGGATCGTGTCGACCGCAATCTTGCTGGCCAACTCTCCCACGGCGTGGCCACCCATGCCGTCGGCCACGATGAAAAGATGCCCGCGGATCTGAAACGTCTCCGCATCCGGGCTGAGCATCACGACAAAATTGTCTTGATTGTTCCGCCGGCGAAAGCCCACATCGCTAAGCGACGCAAATTGGACTTTCTGCTCCCAACGCATGGCGGACTCCACTGGCGTTCGAGACTCCTCGCAACCGCCAACTAGCACCGGCACCAACGTCCGGTATGCGTGAGTCATATTAGCCGTGGCTACCGCGCACAGCCATCAACGGGCAAGGCGGGCGGGGCAGCGTCGGCCCCTCCGTATTTCCTGCGTTAAACTCACCGGGGGGCTGACGCCGCCCCGCTCGCCAAATTTTTCTCATCCGACCCGCACTACGCTACGGCCCGGCATGCGCTTCCGATCGCAGGTTATTCGCCCGATCGCGCAAGCCCTGCGTCGAAGGTACCGTCGGGCTGGATTGCAATTGGTAATTGAACTCGTGGCGATTCGTCAGTTGGAACGGCAGCAAGTTGTCCGAGAAGAAGTCGATCGGAGGAATCTGATACCAAGGTGCCGGAACCGTCTGCATCGTCTTCAACGTGTCGTAGCCGTCCTTTTGCAAGACAACCTCGTGCGTGCCGTAGTGCGTGAAGTCCACCGACGTCGGTGTCTCACCCACTTCTTCACCATCCAGCAACACCCGCGCACCGGGCGGGTTCGAATTGACCGTCAGCCGCCGATGCACACAGCCCGGCAGCCCCGCCGCCAAAATCATGACTACGACCAGCCAAGGAGGCCGCGCAGCTCCAAGCGAACAATTCGCAAATTGCAATTTGAGATTTGAGATTTGAGATTTGAGATTTGAAATCTGACACCTCACTTCAACATCTTCGGAATCACCTGGGTCGGCTTTTCGGAGGTTCGTTTGGTTGTCGCTGGCGACGCGGTATTCGTTTCCTCGGACCGCAACCGACGCGGCTCCGCCTCGCTGGAGTCTTTCACGCCGCTGCTGCCACGAATGGCTCCGCTGACGCCCAGCAATTCCGGGTGGCGAGCCACCTTGTCCGTAAAGATATGCGCGTCCCGAATGATGGGCTCTAGATTGTTAAGCAGGATCGACAGAGATTCCGCCGAGCGGTTGAGATTGCGGTACAGCTCCGGATCGGAAGCGAGCTTCCGCAGCGAACCGTCTTCCTTAGCTGCCAACTTCGAGAGCACGGCTAGCTCGGAAGACAATGTATCGAGATTGGTCAGCGTGCGATCCAGCTTGGCCATGATCGGCCCGGCAGACTTCGAGAGCGGATCGGTCACCTCTTGGAGGTTATCAAAATTCTTCTGAGCCGATTCGAGCGTTCGCCGCGCCAGCGTAATCGTCTGCCGAGTCTCGCTGGCCAACTCCGGCAGCGCGGCGAGCGTTTGTCGCAAACTCTCCTGAGTCTTCGGATCGGCAATCACCTTGTTGGTCGATTGCACGGTTCGCTTGGCTTCTTGCATCGTGGCTGCGAACTCGTCGAGCGCAACGGCGGCTCGTTCCACGACCAAGTTCAAATTGCCCCGATTGGTGTCCATCAGCCCGTTGAGGTTCTCGCCGACCTTTCGCCATTCAGCACTGGTCTGCTCAAACGACGCGACCGTCAGCGTAAGCTTCGAGTCCAAGCGGTTCACAATTGTCAGCGGATCAAGCGGCATCTGTCCTTCGAGCAATGTTCCCGGTTCCAAGCGTTCTCGCTTCGAGCCAGGCGTGAACTCGATCACCGAATCGCCGAGCAGCGACGTGACCAGCATCGCCTTCGCGTCGGCTCGCAACGGGTAGCGTTCTTGAATGTCGATAATCACACCCACGCCGCCGCGAGTTTCGTCGAGAGCCAGTTCGCGTACCTCGCCGATCGCCAGCCCGCTCATCCGCACCGGAGACCCCGCATGAACGCCGGGCACCGACTCGAAATGAACCGCCAGTTGATAAGACTTCTGCCAGAGCGACGTCAGCTCGCCGAATTGGAAGACCATCGCCCCGATCAGGGCAAAGGCGGCCATGACGAAGAGTCCCACGCGAAATTGCAGTTGGCGATCAGTCATAGGTAGGGGTTAAGGGCCAAGGGGCCAGGGATTAGGGTCTTAACAAGCCCCTAATCCCTAGCCCCTAGCCCCTATTTCATGCCGCCGCGAGTTCCTGCAATCGCTCACGAGCTTGCCCGTGAACGAACTGCGAGACGCGCGGATCGGAAGTCGAAAATGCTTCAGCGGCCGTGCCGGCGAAGACGATCTGAGGTTCCTCCGGCCGAAGCCGGCTCAACGGGTACAACATCACGACACGATCGGCCACTTTGCGAACTGTGGACATCTCGTGTGTGACGACGATGCTGGTCACGGGCTGACGCTCGCGAGTTCGCAAGATCAGCTCGTTGATGATGTCGGTCATAATCGGATCGAGTCCCGTGGTCGGCTCGTCGTACAGAACAATCTCTGGACTGAGAGCCAACGCCCGAGCCAGTCCGACTCGCTTCTTCATTCCCCCCGACAACTCCGCCGGCTTCTTGCTGGAGGCCGTCATTGGCAATCCGACATCACGCAGCCGATCGTGAACGATCTGAGTGATCTGCGCGTCGCTCATGCCGGTGTTCTGCCGCAGTCCGAAGGCGACGTTTTCAAACACGGTCATGCTGTCGAACAACGCCGCGCTCTGAAACAGATAGCCGAACTTCAGCCGGTCCCGATGAATGTCCAGCTCGTTCCGCTGCCGCAAAGGTTTGCCAAACCAGCACACATCCCCTCGCGAAGGTTCGAGCATCTTCATCACAATCTTCAGCATCACGCTTTTGCCACACCCCGATTCACCAATCACCGCCAACGTCTCACCCCGTGGCACCACCAATGAGATGTCCCGCAATACGGTCTGCATGCCGAACGAACGGGACAAACCGCGCAACTCGATCACCGGCGCACCGAACGCGGCCGCGGACAAATCGAAATGTGAGAAATCAATGCTCATGAATGAACTAAAACAACGAAACCGGGTCCGGCCACAAGACGTAGTAAAGCCCGCTTTGAAACACACCCAAGAAAAAGTCCAACACCAGAATGGCAATGAACGACCACACGAACGATCGCGTCGAGGCTTGCCCGACACCTTCGGCTCCGGCGCCACAATGAAAACCCTGGTAGCAAGAGATCAGCGCGATCGCTCCGCCAAAGAAAAAGCTCTTCGTCAGGCCGCACTGCACGTCATAGATCGCGATGAACTCCTTCGAGTGCAGCCACCAATAAAAGCTGTCGATCCCCAACACCTGCGAGCCGATCATCCAGCCGCCAAGAATGCCGATTGCGTCAGCGATGGCCGTCAACAACGGGATCAACAGGAAGCACGCCAGGAATCGTGGCACGACCAGGTATTGAACCGGATTCGCTCCGAGTGCTTTGAGCGCGTCGATCTGCTCGGTGACACGCATCGTGCCGAGTTCCGCAGCCATCGCAGAACCGACACGACCTGCCAACATCACGGCTGCGAGGGTCGGTCCCAACTCGCGCACCAGCGAAGCATTGATCGCCGCGCCGAGCTTCGTCTCCATGTGGAGGAAGTGGAACTGGTCATACGCCTGAATGGCTAACACCATTCCGATGAAAAGCCCTGTTACACCGACGACGGGAATGCTCCGCACCCCGATTTCATAAAACGTCTGCGTCATCACTCCGCGCCGAGGCAGCCCCATCAAGATCTGACGCACGACCTGCGCAGCAAACAGCGCGAGATCGCCGACCGCGACGGTCATTTCCACGACCGCCTGTCCAAGCTGATGCACCAGCGTATTTGTCGGCTTCAATGCCGGAACTGAGGCCATCCGTGGCCGCTCGCTGTGAGTGTGAAATCAATCGACTGGCCGAGGCACACGATCTCCCCGACAGAAGGGGCGGGACGTTAGCCAAACTCCGCCGATCGTGGCGAGACCAGAGTCCCGGAGGGCGAGGCTCCTGCCGAGCCGTAGCGGTGAGTCGTCCACATTGAATCGAAAACCGGCTCGGCGGGGGCCTCGCTCTCCCAGTGGCGTTACAGCCACTTCGGCTCGAAGCCCTTGCGATACGGCTTCGTCAGCAAAGCCGTGGCTTTGTCGTTGTTCGCGAATTTCAACTCGGCCGCGTTCCAACGCAGCGTCTGCGCGGGCAAGCGGATCGCGATCGTGCCGAGCAACACCGTCTCGGTCAGCGGGGCAGAATAGTCAAACAGGGATGTCGTGTGCCCTTCGCCTCGGCAGGCGTCCGCCCAGGACACGTAATGATCGCGGGCGGGAACTTTCTCGTACTTGAAGTCCGCAAACTTCTCTTCCGGGAAGAGCTTCGGCGGCGCGACGTGCGGAATCAGCAGCGATCCTTTCTCGCCCACGAGCACCGATCCCGAACCGGGCAATTGGAAGCCAGCCGGCACGCCGACAAGATCGTTCGCCGGCTTGTGGCCCTCACCATCGAACCAAGTCACGGTGATGGGCTTGCCGCCGGTCAAATCGGTGCCGGGGAACTCGTAGATGACCTTCGACCAGCGCGTCCACACTTCCTTGTTGATCTTCGGAGCATCGGCAAACACGCTCGTCGGTGCCGTCAGCTTCAACGCCGTGAAGACCGGATCGAGAATGTGGCAGCCGAAGTCGCCGAGCTGGCCATTGGAAAAATCCTGCCAAGCTCGCCAATTGAATGAGTGATAGATGCTGTTCTTAAACGGCCGCGTCGGAGCGACTCCGAGCCATTCGTCCCAATGCACGGTCGACGGCAACGGATCTTCGCTAGCCGGGCGGTCATCGGCGAGGATCCAGCCCATCGCACCACTCTGCCACGAATAGACGTCTTTGACTTTGCCAATCGCTCCGTCATGCACCAGCTTGACCGCTGTGCGATAGAACTCGTGCGATTGAATCTGATTCCCCATCTGCGTGACGACGTTGTACTTTTTCGCCGCCAACCGCATCTGCCGAGCCTCATGCACTGTGTGCGTCAGAGGCTTCTGACATTGCACATGCTTGCCAAGCTGCATCGCCGGCAGCGAAATCGGAGCGTGCATGTGATCCGGCGTCGAAACGATGACCGCGTCGAACGTCTTCGCGTTCGCGTCTTCCAGCAGCTTGCGATAGTCAAAAAACTTCTTCGCCGCAGGATACTTCTCGGCCGCTCGGCCCAGATGGTTCGTCGTCTCGTCAATGTCGCACAGCGCGACCACATTCACATGCGGGCTTTTCGCCGTCTCGGTGAGATCCGACCACCCTTTGCCTCCCGGCCCCACCGACGCGATGTTGAGCTTATCGTTCGCGCCATAAACGCGATTCCAACTGGCGGCGGTGAACGCGGCCGAGGCTCCGGCAACCACACTGCGCTTCAGAAAATCACGACGAGTGGATCGAGCATTCATTGGAGCAATTCCTGTTGAAAGAAGTGGTGATTACGACTTCGCCGGCTCAGCCGGTGCGGCTGGCGATGGATCGGCTTTGAACTCACAAATGGCAATCTTGTGATGACCAACGGCGAACAACATATCGTTCGTCTCGTTCAACACCAATTGATGGACGTGCATCGGCAGCTTGTCTTGATGGATCGGCTTGCCGGTTTCGAGGTTCGTGAACGTAACGAAACCGTCGCCAGCCCCGCCGGAACTCAGCAGCCATTGGCCGGACGGATCGAACACAAGATCCTCGACCAGCGCTTTGAACTTGTCGTTGTTGAGTTCGTGCTTGCGCTCACCTTTCTGCCAGTCGAAGATTTCAATCCGAGCAGGCGCATCGAGGTGATCGATGTTTCCGATCTGGCCGATGCCGCCGACCGCAAGCAGATTGTTGTCTGGCGAGAACGCGAGTGCTCGGATCCCACCGATCGAATGCCGCCGCTGCCGAGGATCCCAGGTGTAAAGCCCCGGAGCCTCGACCGTCCCGACCTTCGAGCCGCTCGTCGCTTCCCAAATGGCGACATGCCCAACCTTGTCACCGGTCGCGATGAACTTGCCATTGGATGAGAACGCGACTGCGTGCAACATGCTGGGAAAATTGTGCGGCGTCATCGGTTTGTGATCGCTGAACTGACGCAGCATCTCCCCCGTCTCGGCATTCCACAGCTTGCACTGCATGTCGTCCGCGACGCTGGCAATCACCTTACTATCCGGGCTGATGCCCAGCCGGCGAATCCACAAGTCATGAGCCTTCACTTTGCGAGTCGGCTCGCGTTTCTCGACATCCCACCAAATCAATTGTCCGTCGTAGCTACCGGAGATGGCGATGTTGGGACCGGCAAGGACAACTCCGGTCACATAACTCTGATGCCCTTCACCACCGAACGACGTTGGCTGCGGATTCTCGGCGAAGACGTCGATCTCGTGCAGCTTAAAGTCCGAACTGCCGAAGATCAGCCGCCCGGAATTCGGTGTGCGAGCAACGCACATCGCGATCGACGGGATGCCGATGTCTTTGGTCTTCTGCAATTTGACGGGATCAGCAGCCATGATGAACTCCTCGCTTGTCCGGCTGAAGGCTGTGGGCTGATGGCTGAAAGCTGTTGTTCCAAATCCATCGCTTCAGAAACCAAAGTTGAGATAACAGCCAACGGCTTTCAGCCGACAGCCATCAGCTCAAACTCAAATTAAGACATCCTTGATCGGCTTCGCACCGAAGTCCGACAGCGGGATCGGTCGAGCACCAACCATGTATTCCTTCCGTGGATCGACACCGAGGGCAGACAGGATCGTCGCGAACAAATCGCCCGCTCCGACTTCACCATCGGCCACTTTGTGGCCATCTTCATCCGTCTTGCCGTAACACGCTCCGCCGCGCACGCCGCAGCCGGAGAGTGTCGCGCTCCAGGCGGCGGCGAAGTGATCGCGGCCGAGGCTGGCGTTAATTCCCGGAGTGCGGCCGAACTCACCGAAGGTCAGCACCAGCGTGTGTTCCAGCAGCCCGCGATCTTTCAGGTCGTCGAGCAACACCGACATCGAATGATCGAGGTCCGCGCACAGTTCGCGATGCGTCTCGAAATTCTCGCCGTGGCTGTCCCACCAGGCGCGAGCCACCTTTACGAACGGCACTCCCGCCTCAACCAATCGCCGTGCGATCAAGCACTGTTGGCCGAACTGAGTCGGGCCGTATTTCGCTCGCATCTCGGCGGACTCTTGTTCGATGTCGAACAGCTTCTCGCTGGCCATCAGCCCGCGGACTCGTTGATACGCCTGCGTGTGACTGCCGAGCGAATCGCTGTGCCGGTTCTGAGTGAACTTCTTCGCCAGCAAGTCTCGCAGAGCCAACCGATCCTGATGATCGAGGTCACTGACCGACTCTAAGCGGCGAATGTTTTCCGGCTGCATCGACTCGGACAGGAACATCGGAGCGTATCGCGAGCCGAGAAACCCACTGGTCCCTTTGCGACGGCCTTCGGTCGACGTGTACATCGAGACGTAATCCGGCACCGCGCTATCGAGCCGGCCGAGTTCCTTCGCGCAGATTGCTCCGAGATCGGGGTACTCTATGCCGGGGTCTTTGATGCGGCCGGTCTCCATGATCGTGGCACCACCGCCGTGGTCGGCGTTCTTGGTGTTGAGCGATCGGACGATCGCGGTCGTCTGCTGAATTCGCGCGGCCATCTTCGGCAGCAGTTCGCTGATATGGACACCGGTGGCCGATGTCGGGATCGCTCGATACGGCCCGCCGGTTGGGCGTCCCGGTTTTGGATCAAACGTCTCTAATTGAGAAGCGCCTCCGGCCAACCAGAGGAGGATGACCCGCTTTCCCTGCTTCTTAACTTCATCCGCCCAAGACGACTGCCGCAGCAGGTCGAGCCGAGTCATGTCAGAGGCAAACGTGCAAGCCGTGCCGAGGGCCGCCCCATTCAAGAATCCGCGTCGAGAAAGAGTCATGGCCTGATTCCTCTCTTCCCCACCGACCTTGCGTCGGTGGCTCGCGGGCTTCTGCACTACGGATTGACTCGGAGAAGCCCGCGAGCCACTGGGGCAAGCCCAGTGGGGTTGTGATTGTCGTTAATAACTAAACCGCATCTCTGGCCCTGTGAGCAACGCCCACACGACTTGCCGGATCGCGGCCACTCGGTCGGCCGAGTGACTTTGGAAGTAACCATCAATGGCTGCTCGCTCCTCATCGCGAGGCGGCCGCGAACAGATCGTCTGATACGCCGCTTCGATCACCGCCGCATTGTCGGGAAGCGATTTGAGGTAACCGACGATCTCTGTTTTCAAGTCTCGGAGCAGTTCGTCTTCAATCCGCTTGCTGTTGGAGAAGAGTAACGCCTCATCGACCGCCACTTGAAAGTTCTCGCCGGGCATCTCGAAGAAGGACGCATAACCGTTCGAGCCGTTCTCCAGTTGCTCGCGGCGAACGACCCATTCCTCTGGTTTGTCGAGCGACGGCCACTGATCCGGGCTTTGCCGAGCGATCAGCAATGCCAGCGCATACTGCCTGGGCGTCAGCGGCTTGACCTTCGCGACCGCGAACAGCGCGGGATCGGGCGGCAATGCTCCTGTCGCCCACTCGCTCGATCGCGAGTACGCTTGGCTGAGCACGATGCCACGAATCAATCGCTTGAGATCGTAACCGTGTGCGACCATGTCTCGCGTCAGCCATTCGAGCAACTCGGGATGCGACGGCGCATTGGCCGCATGCAACTGATCGACTGGATGCACAAGGCCACGTCCGAAGAATCTGTCCCAAATGCGATTGACGATGTTGCGTGCAAAGAAGCGATTGTCTTCCGCTCGCAAGGCGACCTCGACCAATTTCTCACGAGGACTGAAGGCCGGCTTCTCCGGCGGCGGAGCGTCGTCCTTTTGCATCGCCGCCTTGATCGTCTCTTCGATCTTCTTGATGTCATCGGCCGAGCGTTCAACAGCCGGTTCGTCGATGACTGCTCCCGTGAGGAACTCGAACTTCGCCGTCTGCTCACCCTTCGTGTCGTCTTTGCGTTTCGATTTGAATTTGACTTCGCCAAATGGCCGCTCGGCCAAAAGGTTCTTTTTCGTGACGTAGGTCCGGCTGAAGAACGACGCCATGCCAAAGTAATGATGCTGCTTCCATTCGGGAGTCAGCGGATGATCGTGGCACTTCGCGCAGGTCACATTGACCCCAAAGAAGAGGATCGCCGTGTCGTTCAGCATGTCATCGAGTTCGCGTGCTCTTGACTTGATAAACGTCAGCGCGGGCTTCCGATTTTCGTCCGCTTCATCGCCGACCAGCATGTCGCGGAACATCGCTTCCCACGAACGATTTTCTTTGACGGCCCAGAGCAGGTACTTGCGGAACTCGCCATCATTCGGCTTGTTGGGGAGCAGCATTCGGTCGAGTTCATTCCGCTGATGCCAGATGAAATCGGGGCTCGCCAGTAAGCGATCGACCAATTCCGCTCGCTTCGCTGCCGATGGATTCGCGACGTACTGCTTGGCCTCGTCGGAAGTCGGGATGCGTCCCGCGACGTCGAGCATCAGTCGTCGCACCAAGTTCGCGTCGTCCGCCTGCGGAGCGGCTGTGACTTTCTCCGCCTCCAACCGTTGCTGAGCAAGCTGATCGATGACTTGCTCGATCGGCAAATCTGCCGAGGGCAATTCGGCACTGCTGGCGGAAACGACTGTGGACAACAGCCACAGAGCGGCCAAGTGGATGCGCGGGAACCATCGCATCGGCGGGTCTCGTCAGGAGGGCGGGTTGAGGCGGGAGTGGGCCGAAGGAAGTCGATCCCTTTCGGCCGAGGCATCGTGGGGGAGCAAGCTACCGTAACACTCTGGAGCCATCAAGCAGTTTCTCGGCAATCAACCATGCTCCATGAAACACGGTTTGCTCGCGAGGTTTGACTTCCGGCCCCGCGGAACGTAAGCCCCGTCACCGAGAGCTGTGTCAGCCCTGCCTCGATCCTCCCTTAATTGCTCACAGGAGACCTCCCATGCAACGCTTGCCTCAGTCGTGCCCGGATTGCGAATCGTTTGATCGTCGTTCGTTTCTGAAGACCACCAGCGCCGCGACACTGGCGGGAGTCGCCATGCCGATGCTCGTGGGACAAGCCGGGCTGTTCGCGGCCCCCACGGCGAAGAGCACTGCCGAGACCGCCGTCGGCCGCTTTTTCGCCGCGCTGTCGGCCGAGCAAAAAAAAGCCATCTGCTTCCCGTTCGAGCACGAATTGCGTCAGAAGATCAACGCGAACTGGCACATCACCAAGCCGAAAGTCGGCAGCGATTTCTTCAACAAGGATCAGCAAGCGATCATCAGCGAGATCATCAAAGGTGTGACTTCGGAAGAGGGCTACGAGCGGCTCAAGAAACAAATGGACGAAGACGCCGGCGGACTCGACGAATTTAGCGTGGCGATGTTTGGCGAGCCGGGTGGCAAGTTCGAGTGGGAACTCACCGGCCGCCACCTCACGCTGCGAGCCGACGGCAACAGCGTGGACAAGGCCGCGTTTGGTGGCCCAATCATCTACGGCCACGGCGAAGAGACTCCCAAGGACAACATCTATCACTATCAGACGAAGCAAGTGAATGAAGTCTTCAAGGCTCTCGACACTAACCAGGCCAAGATCGCCTTGGTCGAGAAGGCTCCCGGCGAAGCGGCGGTCGCTTTGCAGGGCGACAGCGGGAAGTTTCCCGGCATCGGTGTCGGACAACTCAGCGCGGATCAGAAGCAGCTCGTCACGAAGACGATTCAAATGTTGCTGGCCCCGTACCGCCAGGAAGATGTCGATGAAGTCATGGAGATCGTGAAAGCCGCCGGCGGTCTCGACAAGCTGCACATGGCCTTCTATCAGCAAGGTGATTTGGGCAACGACAAAGTCTGGGACATCTGGCGTGTCGAAGGCCCGTCGTTCGTGTGGCACTTCCGCGGTGCTCCGCACGTGCATGCCTACATCAACATCGGCATGGCCAAGAGTTGATGCGAGAGTTTGGAAAGTGAGACATGAGAAGTCCGGCTTCTTTCAAGAGCCGGGCTTTTGTTTGCGCACTTCTTTTCCGAAGCCGCGTTTGCGAAAGCCAACGACTCGCCCTAACTTGCTCGATGAAATCCAATCGCCGTACCGCGACCGTCAGGGAGTGGCCAGACTGACGATCAATCGAGCCGCTCCCTGACGGTCGCGGTACTGATTTAGAAAGAACCTTCAATGAGCAAGCGGGCAGAATGGCATTCGACGACGATCCTGTGCGTGCGGCACAACGGCCAATGTGCGATGGGTGGCGACGGACAAGTGACTCACGGCACGACGATCCTCAAAGCCGACACGAAAAAGATCCGCTGGCTACTGGAGAAGAAGGTGCTCGTCGGATTCGCCGGTTCGACGGCCGATGCGTTCGCTCTGATGGAACGATTCGAGGCGAAGCTCAAGGACTACCCGAATAACGTGCCGCGCGCCGCGACGGAGTTGGCTCGCGACTGGCGCACCGATCGGATGCTGCGGCGACTAGAAGCGATGCTGATCGTCGCCAACGACGAGCACTCATTGCTGATTACCGGAGTCGGCGATGTCATTCAGCCGACCGACGGAGTGCTCGGAATCGGCAGCGGCTCGCCGTACGCCATCGCGGCGGCTCGTGCGTTGGCTCGGAACTCAAAACTTTCCGCGGGCGAGATCGTCAAAGAATCCATGCGTATCGCCGCCGAACTCGACATCTACACGAACGACAATCTGACCGTCGAGGAATTTGCCTGCAAACGCTGACGTCGTCGTTGTGGCCGGTCTCCTGACCGAGCCACGTTCGACCGACCGCAGGTCTCCCAAAGCGGCGGGAGACCTTCGGTCAAATGCGGTGGCTCGGTCAGGAGACCGGCCACAACGACATTCCTACAACCTGGAGTCACCCCCGTGCGAGCACTCACACCGCGCGCGATCGTCGCGGAATTGGATAAATACATCATCGGCCAAGACGCGGCGAAGCGTGCCGTCGCCATCGCTTTGCGAAACCGCTGGCGCTGGCAGCAGCTTTCCGAAGAGGTGCGCCGCGACATCACCCCCAAAAACATCATCATGATCGGCCCGACCGGGGTCGGCAAAACCTAGATCTCCCGCCGGCGGGCCAAGCTGACCGATGCGCCGTTCATCAAGATCGAAGCAACCAAATACACAGAAGTCGGCTACTACGGTCGCGACGTCGAAAGCATGGTCCGCGATCTCGTCGAAGCGGCCATCGCGATGGTTCGCGACAAGAAGAAAAGCTCGATCCAGGAGGAAGCCCAGCGCCGCGTCGAAGATCGGCTGCTGGATCTACTGATCCCCTCGCCGCCGCCAAAGAAGAAAAAGTCCCGTTCCTCGCCGCAGCCATTCGACTTCCTCATCAAAGCCGCGTCGGGCGAACCGATCGACGACGACGAGCCCGATGAAGCGACTGAGGCCGAACAAGAACGTGCTGCCGATCGCAGCAGCCGCACGCGTGAGAAGTTTCGTGAGAAGCTCCGAGCCGGAGATCTCGAAGACAAGGAAGTCGAACTGCGAATTGAATCGCGGCTGATGCCGGTCCACGTCATGTCAAACATCGGCGGCATGGAACAGATGGAGATGGACCTGCAAAACCTGTTCGAGAAGATCGGCCCCAAGCAAACCTCCAGCCGCTCTGCGCCGGTGAAGAAGGCTCGCGAGATTTTGCTGGAGCAGGAACTCGAAGCGCTGATGGACAAGGACGCGATTAACGAGGAAGCGGTGCGTCTGGCGGAAACGCATGGCGTGATCTTCATCGACGAACTGGACAAGATTTGCGGCGGTGAGGAATCGCGCGGCCCGGACGTCAGCCGCCAAGGTGTCCAACGCGACCTGCTGCCGATCATCGAAGGGACGACGGTGCAAACCAAATACGGCTATGTGAAGACCGACCAAGTCCTGTTCATCGCCGCCGGAGCCTTTCATCGCTCACGGCCGTCCGACCTGATGCCTGAACTGCAAGGCCGCTTCCCCATCCGGGTCGAGTTATCGCCGCTCACCCGCGACGACTTCATTCGCATCCTAACCGAGCCGAAAACCTCGCTGACTCGGCAGTATCAAGACTTGCTAGGAGCCGACAGCGTCAAATTGAAGTTCACAAAGGACGGCATCGAGGCGCTCGCTGACATCGCGCATCAAGTCAACCAGACGACGCAGAACATCGGAGCCCGCCGCCTGCACACGATCCTCGAACGCCTGCTGGAAGACATCAGCTTCGATGCCCCCGACGTGAAGAAGAAGTCGCTAGCAATCGACGGCGACTACGTCCGCAAAAAGCTGCAAGACATCACGCAGAACGAAGACTTAAGCAAGTTCATCCTGTGATTTTTGAGCGTAGCCGAAGTCGTAAGACTTCGGTGCGTTTTTCCCCGATCACCGAAGTCTCACGACTTCGGCTACGAAACATGAAAACGCGCTCGCTGTGGCACAGCTTTGAATGTGCTTTCGCCGGCCTGATCGCGGTCGTTCGTGGCGGTCGCAATGCCAAGATTCATGTCGGCGTCGCACTGGCCGTGATCGTTGTTGGATGTTGTTTGAGAATCTCTCGAACCGATTGGGCGATCCTCGTGCTGACCATCGGAGCCGTCTTCTCCGCCGAAGCCGCGAACACCGCGATTGAGAGCGTGGTCGATCTCGTCTCCCCCGAACATCACGATCTCGCGCGGCGAGCCAAAGACTGCGCGGCCGGAGCAGTCTTCGTGCTGGCGGTCGCTGCCGTTGTCGTCGGCCTCATGATCCTCGGCCCGCCACTTGCCGCCGCAATCAGGCCATGACTCGGCTGCCAATCCTCGCTCCTTCCCATCCGTGCTCCGGCTTTGCCATCCATGCGAGAAAGCTACTCGGATTTCGCGCACGGATGACAAAGCCGTGGCACGGATGGAACACAGTTGTGTCCGAAACGTCATCAACTTTTCCGGCAGTTCCGATTACACAACGGTCGCACGCCGTGATCCCGTCGAAGAATCGAGAAATCTCCATTCGCAGTCCGCGAGCCACTCGGTTCGACGATACGATTTCTCGTCATTTTTATTGCTGGAACGGTCATCATGCTCGGTGTTCCCACCTCTGCCATCTCTGCTCAAACCCGCTGCCTCGAGCATCACTTGCCGGAGGATTGTCCCAGTTCTGTCGGACTGATTTGCCGGGAGTGCTACGCGCACTTGCAGCAAGATCCGCCACGCGGTCCCTGTCGCAGCTTCTGGGAGAGTCAGCCGGTCTTCAGCAACGGCGATTCGTGCTCGGTGTTTGCGTTGGTCTGGGACGACTTTCAGATTAGATCGTTACATCCAACCACGGCCTGGGAGGATTTGGAGCGTGACGCGCTCAATGTTTTGAGCTCTGCCAATCGACGAACAAAAAAGTGAGATAACGGCGATCGGCTCTCGGCGTTGGGCTGGATAAGGGGCTATCCGACCGCTAACTCTTCGTCGCGCACGTCGGTCACGAACATGCAGCCGGGGCTGTGCGTAATAACCAGCGGGGGCTTGGCGGCCATGATCGCTGCTTGGGGAGTCACGCCGCAGGCCCAAAAGACGGGAACCTCGCCGGCCTGAATTGGCACCGCATCTCCGAAATCGGGACGTGAGATGTCCGCGATGCCAATCGCTGAAGGATCGCCGATGTGGACCGGAGCGCCATGCACCGAAGGGTAGCGCGTCGTGATCTGCACGGCTCGCACTGCATCGCTCGGAATCAGCGGCCGCATCGAAACGACCAGCGGACCATGAAACGCTCCGGCCGAGCGGCACGCGATGTTCGTTCGAAACATCGGCACGTTGACACCGAGTTCGATGTGTCGCACCGGCAGGCCGGCTCGCAGCATTGCCGACTCAAACGTGAACGAGCAGCCGATGACGAAGCTCACAAAATCGTCTTGCCAGTACGAAGGGATTTCCCTCGGCTCGTCCACCAACTTGCCGTCGCGCCAGACTCGGTAACCTGGCAAGTCCGTTCGCAAATCTGCGTCCGGTGCGACGTGGTGAGGAACGGGATCTCCCGGCTCGGTGACATCCAGCAACGGGCACGGCTTGGGATTTCGCTGACAGAAGAGCAAGAAGTCGAACGCCAATGCTTTGGGAAGTACGACGAGATTCGCCTGAGCGAATCCGTCCGCCAGCCCGCAGGTCGGTGCGGTCCAGGCCCCGTTTCGGCAAGCGGCACGGACAGTCTTTCCCGTCACGAGTTGATTCGGATTGATCATTGGTGATTGGCTATTAGCTGTTGGTGATTTGAAATCTGAGATCTGACATCTCAAAGTCCGGTTTCGATTCGACAGAGGGTTCTATCTCCAACGATCAATAGCCAATAGCCAATGACCAATCACCCATCTGTTTCCGCTGCCCGCGTCGAATGGATCGGAATCAGCCCCGGCAATCGACAACCCATTAAATCGCGTGACGAAGTGGCCGTCGCTGTCGGCACGGGCGTTGACGGCGACTATCACTCAAAGAAGAAGCCAGGGGGCAAGCGACAAGTGACGCTGATTCAAGCGGAGCACTTCGCCGTGATCGCGGCCAACGCCGGACGAGATTCTGTCACTCCAGAGTTATTCCGCCGCAACATTGTTGTCAGTGGCATCGAACTGGCTCCGCTGATCGGCCGCCGCTTCCGCATCGGGGAAGCGCTGCTCGAAGGGACTGGTCCCTGCACTCCCTGTTCGCGAATGGATGAAAACCTTGGCGAGGGGGGCCGACTCGCCATGTCGGGGCTGGGAGGACTGACGACAATCGTGATCGAACCGGGACGCATCCGCCGGGGTGATCCCATCACGATTGCGGAGTGAATCGTGACCAGCCGATCGCTCGCTGCAACTGAAACTGAGCGACGTTGTAGTCGTTGACCGCTCGCAGATATTCCCGGCGGGCTTGAGCGAGTGCTTGCAGTGATTGCAGCGTCTCCAATGGCAGGCCCTGAGCGTTGCGAATGCGTTCCGAGTTTCGTTCAAACGAACTGGCCGCCGCGTGAATACCTTCCTTGGCCACGCTGATTTGCCGCTGACGGGCCGCGACTTGAGTGTGTGCCTCGACCACTTCCCGCGCGATCCGATCAAGCGTTGCGATCTCGCGCCAACGAGCTTGATTCACACGCGAGGTCGCTTCCGCTCGCGCGGCTTTCTCACCCAGGCCGAGGTTGCGGACTTCCCAGTAGGCTACGGCATCGACATCTAATCGCTGATCAGGGCGTCGAAAGTTGTCGCCCAGGCCCCCTCCAAATCCGCCGTAGCTGACTCCTAGCAAAACACTCGGCAACAGCGGTGCGTGTTGTTCTCGCTTCAATCGCGCGCATGCTTCGGCGACGAACTGCTGTTGCTCACAAATCTCCGCGCGGTGCGATAAGCCCTCCGCCACCAGTTCCTGGATCGAACCGCCCGGACTTTGGAGCGACATCGGGACGACGGTCGTTTCGGTCGGCAGCAGTTCCACAGTCGGGTCGATGTGCAGTAACTGCGCGAGCCGTGCCGACGCGACTTGTACCGCCTCTTCTGCTCGAACGGAGTCATTGCGTCGCACCGAGAGTTCCGCGCGAGCGCGGTCGTAGTCGGCGACGAGTCCCTGGCCGAGGTCGGCGTAGGCTTTGGTCACCTCGGCCAACTTGTTCGCATGACGTTCAATCTCACGAGCGATCGCCAACTCCTGATTGGCTCGCAAGAGTTCCAGGTACGCGACCGCGGCGGCGAGCATCGTGTCTTGCTCGGCCACCGTGGCGGAATACTGGCGCGAGGCGGCGGCGTGCTCGGTGATGTTCGGTTGATGAATCGCATCCGCCAAATGAAACGAGGCCAGGATCCCCGGCACGGCGGGCGAACCGGCTCCGACCGCGCTGGCTCCGAGACCAGCGAAGCCCGCGTTCCGACTGGTACTGAAGATGTCCCCCTCGACGTTTTGAATTCGGCCTTCATGCTTATTCCAGTTGGCACCGGCTCTGATCGACGGCAGCCACAATGCTTCGGCCCGCGCGTGCTGCGCGTAGGCTTCATTGATCCGCTCGCGAGCAAACGCGACGTTGGGATTCTGGCCGGCCGCAAGCTGCATCGCAGAAGCGAGGTCGATGGCGAATCCGGTTGGCGAAGTCGGCACCTCCCCATTCTTGGCATTCGCTGACTGATCTGCGCTTGGCTTGGCAGGAACCTCCAAATCCATCGTAAACGAAGAGGGCTGAATGATGTTGGATGACTCGGAAGTGTCGGCGCTAGAAACATGAAGCTTGCCGTTCGCCGGCTGGCTGGCCACCGGATGCGGAACGATCTGACGAACCTCGGCGGTGGGCGCGGTCGCGCAGCCGCCGACAATGGCCAGCAGACCACAGCCACTCGCGAAGCCAAGTTGTCGCAGCACGGCGAACACGAATCAGCGCCCTCCTTGACGCGGCGGCAACTTCTGCCGTTGCCGAGCACGGAAACAGCTCCGCAAACGACACGACGTAACGCCGCGAGTTCGGAATCGGCAAGGTGGGGCGACCTTATCCACGATTCCGACAGCTCGGAGGAATCATGTGGCAATAGTCGTGTCTGTCACGTAAGCCGGGCCGACTTGTCAGCTACCGTTGAGTTTGCGGTCTACAGCCGATTTCTTTGCCAAAAAGCTGCGGCAAAGGAATGGAGCCAGAGGAATGATCCTCAGCGGCGACTACTTGGCGACGATGACTTCGACCGCTTGACCTTCTTTGTAAGCGGTGAGATTTGCGCCGATCAGCAACTCGTCGCCGGTCAGGCCGGAGAGGATTTCGATGTCGGTGCCGGTGGACGTGACCGCAACGATGCCGGTCTTGATTGGAAGTTCCTTGATCTTGTTGTCGGAGGAGATGCTCAAACAGAACGACTTGCCATCTCGCTTGAGAATCGCCGACTTTGGCAACGACAGCGCGTCGTCTCGGCGAGCGACTTCGATCTCAGCGGTGGCGTACATGCCGGGACGTAAGCGGCCGTTGGGATTGGGGACGTCGATCTCGGTGCGAAGCGTGCGTGAACTCGTTTGCAACGTCCACGCAGTGCGAGCCACTTTTCCCGTGAACGACTCGGACAGCGACGGAACTTTGATCTTGGCCGGGCTGTCCACTGCGATGGCGGCGGCGTCGGACTCCGGGACGTCCAGGAAGATGCGAACGATGTCCGCTTGGACGATAACGAAGAGCGGTTTTCCAGAAGTCCCGCTGGGCTGCACGAGATGCCCCACATCGAGATTCCGCTCAGTGATGACGCCGCTAAACGGTGCTCGCAGCGTGGCATAGCTTAGCAACGCCCGCGTCTTGTCTTCCTCGGCCTGAGCCACCTTGTGTTTCGATTGAGCGGCGACGACATCGGCCTCTGCCTTCTCGATGTTGGCGTCCGATTCGCTGAGCTTGGCCTGAGCCGATTTGATCTTGGCCGCGACCTCGCGCCGCGCCGCATCGGCGGCTTTGAATTGTTGCTCGGTCTCATCGGCGACCTTCTGAGCGACCGCTTGTTTGGCGACGAGTTCGCGGACCCGTTCAAACTCGGACTTCCAGCGTTCATACATCGCGTCGGCACGATCGACCGAAGCACGAGCTTCCGCAACCAGCGCTTCGGCCGACTTCTTCGCTGACATCGCGACTTTGATCCCCGCTTCCGCTTGCGTGACCTCGGCCGCCGCCTGGGCGACGAGCGCTTGTTTCTGTTTCAACTCGGCATCGAGTTCCGGCATCTCCAATTCGGCGAGAACCTGTCCCGGCTGCTCCGGCTGATCGGTACTGATTCGCAACGGCCCCGCGACTTTGTCGCCGATATCGACATGCACCTTCTTCACGAACCCAGCCAGCTTGGCGTGGATCGCCGTCTGTTCGAACGCCTCGATCTGCCCGGGCTGCTCGGTAACGCGGACCAACGTCTTCGGAACCGCCTTGATCGGAGTGACTCGCATCACGACGTGGGCAGATTCAGCGGCGGGCATCGTCGAAGTCGTGTCAGTTTTTCCGCAGCCGGTGCAGGCGGTCGTCGCGGTAAGCAGAGTGACTGAGAGGATCGTTCGCATGATTTTCTCTTGTGTGGCGGAGCGTTCCGCATCCAACTGACGCGAGACGCGTCGTTCACGGAATTGGCAGTTAGATGTCGGAATGAAAAGCGCTCTCCGGGTCTTCGGGATCGAGAGAGGCGGACTTAGTCGTGGCACGCGATTGAACGATCGCGAAGATGGCGGGCAGGATCAGCAATGTTGCGAACGTGGCGGCCAGTAGACCACCCATCACGGCTCGGCCGAGCGGTGCGGTTTGCTGGCCGGATTCGCCGAGGCCCAAGGCCAGTGGCAACATGCCGGCGAGCATGGCGGCGCTGGTCATCGTGATCGCTCGCAAGCGGCTGGTCGCGCCGTACACAGCGGCGATGTGGGACGGGCACTCTTGCCCGTCAGTCCCATCTTCGGGTCGGGCAAGAGTGCCCGACCTACGGCGTTCCTCGGCGAACGTCACCAACAGAATCGCATTGGCCATCGCGACGCCGAGACTCATGATCGCGCCGATGAAGCTTTGGATGTTGAGCGTGCTGCCGGTCAGCAGCAGCGATAGCGCGACACCGGTGATCACGGCCGGCGCGGTTGAGACCGTGATGAACGCCAGTCGCCACGACTGAAAGTTGGCGGACAACATCAGGAAGATCACGAGCACCGCCAGCAGCAGTCCGATGCCCAGTCCATTCATGATCGAGTTCAGCGGGGGGATTTGGCCGCGTAGTTCGTGTGAAATGGTGGGGGGCTTCGGCGGGTCGGGCTTGTCAGCGGCTTTCGCGGCGGCGACCGCTTCGGCGTGAGATTTCGCTTTGGCGTCCGCGTCTTGTTTGGCGACGGCGTCCAGGGCTTGCCTGATTTGTTGCGAGACCGCGCCGATATCAGCTCCGGCGATGTTCGCGGTGAGGCTGAGTTCACGTTTCATGTTGTAACGGTCATATTCGCCGGGCGCGACCGCGTTCGTGAGCGACGCGACATCACGCAGCAACAGCGGTTGCCCCGCATGACTTCCACTGCCCCGTTGGATCGGAACTGCTCCGAGATCTTCGACACTGTCGAGCTGCCGCTGGGGAATCTCAACCTGCACTTGATAGCCGATGCCGGTCTTCGGATCGGGCCAGTAGTTCGGGACGACGAAGCGGCTCGACGATGTCGCAGTCACGACCGAGCGGGTGACGTTCGACATCGTCGTGCCGCTCATCCCGGCTTTCTCGCGATCGACTTTGATCTCGACGGTCGGATAGTCGAGCGATTGTGCGACCTGCATGTCTCGGATCGCGGGGAGTTTCGTCAGCGCGGCTTGAACTTTGCCGATGTACTCGCGGTTCTCGTCAAGATTGCCGCCACGAGCGGCGATCTCGATCGGCGTGGCCGAGCCGAAGCTCATGACTTCGCTGATGATGTCGGCCGGCTCGAACGAGAACCGCACGTCGGGAAAACGATTGCGGAACTCGGCGCGAATTTCTTCTTTCATTGCTTCCGTGCTGATCCCGGAATCGGGTTTGAGGGCGATTCGCAGTAATCCTTCCTCCGGCCCACGCGAGAAGTGATAGACCGAATTGATTGGAAAGCTCGCCGGTACGGTGCCGATGTAGCCGAGCGTCAACCCGACGTTGTTCTCGCCGACTTTTTGTTTGACCGTGTCGAGGATCTTCAGCGCGATCTGCTCAGTCGTGTCGATATGCGTGCCATCGGGAGCCCGGAATCGCAAACGGAATTCGCCAGCATCGACGGTGGGAAAGATCTCGATGCCGAGTTGGCCGCTCGCCCAGAAGAGGGTTGCACCGCAGGCGACGAGGTAAGCCGGAACGATAAGCCAACGCAGGCGAACAGAGGCAACGACAAAGCGGGAGAACCAACCGTTTGCTGGCGAGCCGGAGGGCGTTAGCCCCCGGACAATCTGCAACGTCCGGGGGCTAACGCCCTCCGGCTCACCAAGTCGGCTTTCATTCGACGAGCTGCGCAATAGCCACGTCGAGACCACCGGCACGAAGGTGCTCGACAGGATGTAGGAGGCGATCATCGAGAAACCAACCGCGAGCGACAGCGGGACGAAGAGTTCGCGAGCAGCTCCCTGCATGAAGAAGCTCGGTACAAAGACCGCCAGGATGCAAAGCATCGCCAGCAATCGCGGGATCGCGGTTTGAGCGTTGCCCATCCGCACGGCCCAGGCGATTGAGTTCACACGCCGCATCTGCGTGTGGATGTTTTCGATTTCCACCGTCGCTTCATCGACCAAGATGCCGACCGCCAGGGCGAGTCCGCCGAGGGTCATCAGGTTGATCGTCTGACCGCACAGCCACAGGCCCACGATCGACGCGGCGATCGCCAGCGGGATATTGAGCACGACGACCAACGCGCTCCGCCAGTCGCGCAGGAACACCAACACCATCAGGCCAGTGAGGATCGCCCCCAGGACTCCTTCGGTCGCAAGGCTGTTGATCGCGCGTGTGACATACGGTGACTGATCGAACTCGAACGAGACGTTGATGTCCGGCGGAACTTCGGCGCGGAACTTCGGCATCGCCCCTTTGATTTCGTCGATAACGCTCATAGTGGAAGCGTCGGCTCGCTTGGTCGCGAGGATGTAAACCGCTCGGCGGCCGTTGACGAGCGAGTAGCCAGCCGTGATGTCGGCGGCGTCTTCGATGACACCGATGTCGCGCAGATAGACGGTGCTCGCGCTGCCGATCGAGGAGGCTCCACCAGTTGGTCCGCCTCCCGTACCGACTTTGATCGGGATGTTGCCCAGCTCGCGAATGTCTTTGACCATCGCGTTGGTCGGGACCATCGGATAGCTGTCACCGATCTTCAGATTGCCCGACGGGCTGACGGCATTTCCAGCCACGAGCGCACTGACGACGTCATCCGGTGCGATGCCATACGCTCGCAAGCGATCTGGGTCGGTCCTCACGACGATGCTGCGTGCGCTCCCGCCGAAGGGGGGCGGAGCGCTCACACCAGGGAGCGCCGAAAACATCGGCCGCACTTTCATCAGCGCCATGTCGGAGATTTCGGCAATCGTGCGAGTCTCAGACGAAAAGACCAGATAGCCGACCGGCACGCTGCCAGTGTCGAACCGCATGACGAACGGCGGAACGGTGCCGGGAGGCATCATGGCTCGCGAGCGATTGACGTAATTGATCGTCTCGGCCATCGCCTGAGCCATGTTCGTCCCCGGATGGAACATGAGCTTCATCAACGCTGTTCCTTGAACGTTGCGGCTCTCGACGTGATGGATGCCGTTGATGTAAAGAAAATGGTACTCGTAGTAATTGGTCAGCAACCCTTCCATCTGAGCCGGGTCCATGCCGCCATACGGCTGGCAGACGTAAATCACCGGCAGGTTGAGCGCCGGGAAGATGTCGATGGGCATCCGCTTGAGCGGCAATTCGATGCCGACCTTCGCCAGCGCGGAATCAAACGCCTTCGGCCGCACGGCAACGAACGCCGTCAGCAGGACAGCAATGATCCCGACCATCACGGTGATTGGGCGACGCAGAGCAAAAATAATCGGGTTCATGCGGCGTATCGGAATGAAACGACGGGCCAACATCAAGCTGGAAATCTTATCGGACTTGCGGTCGCGAACAGATTCGTGACCATATTGGGAACAACCCAAACCGAGGCGTCCCACATGAACCCGGCGAGCTCCAACAATCCAGCGACGGACTTCCTCACGGCCGACGCCGAGTGGGATGCGGGGGACTTGGCCTGCGGGGAACTGTTGCTGGATTTGCTCCACAAAATGCGAGCGCTACCTCCCGGTTCCGTGCTGAAGCTGATTGCCACAGATCCGGCCGCTCGGATCGATATCGGGGCTTGGTGCCGGGTCACGAAAAATCCGCTGGTGGCGAAGTCGCCCCCAGTCTTCTTCATTCAACGAAAAGAGAACTGAGTCATGGCTGGTCAATTCTGTGTCAGCATCACACACGCCAAGGACAACGCGGACAAAGCGACGGTTGGGTTCGTTATCGCCAACGCCGCACTCGGAAGCGAGAAGGACACGCTCGTCTTCTTGAGCGTTGAAGCAGTCCGCCTCGCTCAACAGGGCTACGCCGACGACATCCATGAGGAGGGCTTTGCTCCGCTCAGGGATCTGATGGCCAACTTCGCGGCGAGCGGCGGGAAGATTTATGTCTGCTCCCCTTGCTTCAAACGCCGCAAGCTCGATGACCAGAAACTGGTCGCCGGAGCGGTCATCGTCGGCGGAGCGAAGCTGGTCGAGTTTCTCTCGGATGGCGCGCCCTGCGTGTCCTATTAGCGGCAAGTTCAAAACCGACGTAGGTCAGGCTTTCCAGGCGGACTCGATCAACGATTAACGTGATTTGGCCAATTCGAGTCAGGCTGGAAAGCCTGACCTACGGTTTTTGAATCAGTTCCCAGGAACGCCACATGCAATACGTCGATCGGCACGCATTGGAACCCGACGTCAGCTTTAACGGCGGTGACATGGACTGCGGCAGCGGGTTGCTGTTGCTTATTCGTCGCCACATGGACCCGCTGCGAGCCGGCGGATTGCTCGAAATCCGATCGACCGAATCGAGTGTCGAAGAGGATCTGCCAGCGTGGTGCCGCATGACCAAGAACGAATTGGTTTCGTGCGTACGATCAAACTCGGAATGGCGTTTTCTTGTCTGCCGAGGGTCTCTCGCGGATCGAGAGCCGACGAGTATTCCAGGTAGCCGACATCGTGAGAGTTCGGACCGAACTCTCACGGCTTTAGCTACGGCCACGCCTCTGCCCGCACCAGCGCCTCCGATCGCGCCACTGTCGGTCATGGGGATCGGGAGTTGGCCGCGGCCGCGCTGGATGTTGCAAACGATTCACGAGCACATGGAAGGGCGGCTGACGAATCAGGAGTTTCACGAGATTGGTGACGACGCAGTGCGGTTCGCGGTTGATTCGCAGCTTAAAGCCGGTGTCGATGTCGTGACCGATGGCGAACAGCGTCGCGACAGCTACGCCAGTTTCGTTGGCGGACTGCTCGATGGCTGCCAACTTATTCCAATCACCGACCTGCTGCCGTATGTGGACGATCCAGTAAAGTTCGAAGCCGAGTTGCGGGCGCTCGATGTACCGGCGGGAAGCGTGCGGCATCCGGCTGTGTTCGGACCGATCCGTCGCAGCCGACCGCTGGCCGTTCATGAAATTCAGTTCGCCAAAACGTTGACGGATCGACCCATCAAAGTTGCTCTGCCTGGACCGTACCTGCTGACTCGCACGATGTGGATGGACTGCATCACCGATCGCGTGTACGAGACTCGTGACAAACTCGCCGACGATGTGGTGCGTGTGATGCGTGAAGAGTTGCAGGGATTGCTCGCTGCGGGTGCGGCACTCGTGCAGTTTGACGAACCGGTCCTCACCGAAGTGGTCTTTGGCCAATCGGCCGGCAATCGCAGTTTCATGTGCGGCGCTCTCAGCGAGAAGCTCGGCACGGTGGAGGAACTGGCGTTCGCAGGCGAATTGATCAATCGCGTCGTCGAGGGAATTCCACGCGATCGGACGGCTCTGCACATCTGCCGTGGCAATTGGACTCGCGACGAATCGGTCGCGTTAGCCGGCAGCTATGAACCGCTCGTGCCGCTGCTGAGGTCTCTCAAGGTGGGCACGTTTTTTCTGGAGCTGTGTACTCCGCGCGCCGGCGAGATCGACGTGCTGGCCGCGCTTCCGGACGACTGCCGCATCGGCGTGGGAGTCGTCAATCAAAAGCTTGATGTGATTGAATCGATAGAAGAGATCATGGCCAAGGCCGAGATTGCCATCCGTGTCTTTGGCCCACACCGAGTCTTGATGAATCCTGACTGCGGCTTCGCCACGTTCGCCGACAACCCGGTGGCGTCCGCACATGTCGCCACAGAAAAGCTCGCGGCGATGGTGAGCGCCGCTCGGCAATTGCGAACCCGACACCACGTCGAGTAGCGGAATTCCGGTCGCGGAGCGACCGGACTACGTAACTCAGTCGCTCCCTGACTGAGATTTACGGACTCGGCGTCTCAATTGGGCGATTCTTGCGATAGCGACTCAGCAATTGGCGGAGTTTCTGAATGGCATCCTGGCTGAGATCGCAATGCAATTTCGCCTTGGGGCCGTACAACTTCACTTCGCCATCCTCCAAACTGATCACGACGTGAGTGGTCTCTTTGCTGGCTTTCCACTCCAGGCAGTAGTCGGCATGAAAGCCGCCTCCTTTCTTTCCGTCGGTGTACGGTGCGAACGAAGTCCGCGCCGAGAACATCGCCGTGAATTGCTCGCCATCGGTCCCCTGCATGGCAAGCAACTCTTCATAGAACGGATAGCCGTGCCGCTTGATCGTCTTCGCCCGAGAAAGTTCCTGCACCAGCGACTCCGGTTCCCAGAATTCACTGGGAAGACCTTCGTAAAGCAGCGCCACTCCCGTTTTCGGAATGCCCGCCAGAACCGTTTGCAGACGATTGAAGTTGGTTTCGATCGCCGGAGGTGGCGCTGCGTCAAAGGTGACTTTGACCTCCTGCTTGCACCCGACGAGCCACACGACACACAACACGATCAACCCGCGAAGAGACACGACAGTGCTCCAGAACAAATCACCGTAGCCCGCCCCCTTGTGGGGCGGATGATTCCAACAATCTGCGCGAATCATCCGAGCCACATGAGCCTGAGCTACAAAAAATCAGAAAGGCAATCATTCGCCGCGATCGAAGCCGGCTCGACTAAAACTCTCCGACGGGCTTTCCGTCGTTCCGCACCGCGAGCTTATGCAGCACGTCGATATCGGTTGTGACATTCAAATTCGCGACATGTCCGTCCGCAAAAGCGAAGTGGCAGGCACCGGGATGATGGCTCCCGAAGCGGCAATGCCAGGGACCGCTGAGATCTTCACCATGGGCGGCGATCTTGAACCTCGGTTGCCCCACGTTGTCACGTCCGGCAAGCCGGTTGTAGTTGCGCGGGAAGTCGCCGTTGTAGATCGCCCCATCACCCCACGAGGGACCGCTCTGGCCGAACTTGCTCTCAGGCACATGCTTCTCGCCGACGAGGAAAACGTTGCTGGTTCCATCCTTGAAGTCACGCAGTCCCGTCCGCGACTGAGTTTTCACGATTTGGCTGCCGGTCAGTTGCGACTGAGCCTCGCACATGGCCCCGTTGCACAGCGGATTGTCCACGATCGCGTTGACGTGAGCTCCGCCGTTGGCCGCGTAGTCCCCCAACGCACCTGGGTAAGGTTGGGTATCAGGCAGGCCGGTGCTGGAGATTTCAAACTGAGTGCTCAGCATCGGAGCCCGCCGACTCGGACAATAGAACATCGGGATCGACGTGGTTCGCGCGACGGGCTTTTGCAGATAGTAGGTGTCGTTGAGATTCCACTGTTTGTAGAGCGGAGTCTGATCAATGTAGGGCAGGATTTGAACGACCCAACTCGCATGCTGTGGCCCCAGCCGGCTGGATGGCAGAGTTCCCTTCACTTCATGGAAGTTCTGGATCGCCAAGCCGATCTGCTTGAGGTTGTTCTTACATTGACTGCGGCGTGCCGCCTCACGCGCCTGTTGTACGGCGGGCAACAGCAAGGAGATCAGCACGGCGATGATGGCAATCACCACGAGCAATTCGATCAAAGTGAATCCAGATCGCGCGCGGATCGAGTTGCGAGTACGAAGACATTTCATGATTTGTCCTTCTCTGAAAAATGCTCAGCTGGCAGTGACCGCTGTTCGCGGCGCACAGAACGCAAAGCCGAGACTCCAAACCGCGCCGGTAACGACCACCAGCGGTCGGCGATAGCCTAGGGAACCATCATGACAACGTGGCGATGATGAAACAGCGGAGTCGATAACGACTCAGGGTAACTGGCACGCAGCTAGAGAGAGGCGCATAGTCAGGTGAAGCCCGGCCGCGCATAGGCAGCCGGGAGATGAGACGAGGCAAATGTGAGAGCAGGTCTCTGCATGAGCACGACATCAACAGGTCGTTGAAAAGTTTTCGCGGGCGGACTCTACAAAGCAGAGCCAACGCGATCAAACAAACCGCGACAAAAAAAAACTCTGCCTATTCAAGAGTCTCGAAAGTGTCGGCAGGGAGCAGGTGGCAGGCCGCGCCGAAACGGCAGCAGCAGAAGCAGCACAAACGACAGTCGCTCGACTTGTGCGTCGCGAAATTCGGGACGGCCGATGATCATGCCGTCGTGACCAGCATTGGGTTGGGCGTCGTAGGTGCGAAACAGAAGATCCCACCACGACAGGCAAAAGCCGTAGTTGCTGTTGGTCTCGTGATTCTCAATCGAATGATGCACGCGGTGCATGTCGGGAGTGACGAGAACCAGACGCAGCACTCGGTCGAGCCACTGCGGCAGTCGAGCGTTGCTGTGATTGAACAGAGCCGTCGCATTCAGCAGGATCTCAAAGATCATCACGGCCAACGCGGACGCACCAAGCAACGCGATGACGGCAGCCTTCCAGACGAACGACAGCAACGTCTCGACCGTGTGAAAGCGAATGCCGGTGGTCACGTCGATGTCGAGATCGACGTGATGCACCAGATGCAACCGCCAGAGCCACGGGACTCGGTGAAAGACCCAGTGCTGGCCGTAAATCGCGAGGTCGAGCAACACGACCGAGGCCGCGACCTCAAACCACGCCGGCAACTCGACGGCGTTGAACAATCCCCAGCCACGAGCTTGCACGCTGATCGCCAGCCCAACCGCTCCGGCCGGCATCAGTAGTCGCCACACAAAGTTGTTCAACAGCCCCAGGCCCAAGTTGCAATACCATCGCAGCGTCTTGTTCTGCGTCAGCGGTCGCCGCGGCGCGAGTCGTTCCCACATCGTCATCACAAGCAGTGTTCCGAAGAAACACACGAAGCGATTCACAGCGTCTTGAGCCGGATGGTGCACGACGTCAATTCTTCGGAGCAATGAAGGGACGGCGACAGGTATCGAGCGGTTGTTTCACCGAGTCGTAGGCGGCCGCGGGCACCGGCGGCAGAGGCGGAGCACTCTTCACGCACGCTCCTTCCATGATGGCCCCGAGTATCACCGCGACGATCAGCGTACAGGCTCGTTGCCGTGGCGACTCCTGGCGGCCACACCAAGCGCCTCCAGTGACTGCGACGGTCAGTGCGATGAAGACAGCCAAACTTTGTGCTGGAGCCGTGCCGATCCCGAACAACGCTTGCGGACATTCCAGGACGCCGGTCAGCACGAGGTATTCGTGAAACGCGGCGACTCCCAATCCGGCCCACGTCGGCGGAACGCTCAGCAAACAGATCAAGCCAGGACGTGATCGTTCGAGAAATCGGCCGAGCGCCAGCACGACGAGCACGGCCATGACAAACGACCGTTGGTAGAAACAAAGCGGGCAGGCTTTGAGACCAAGCCCCATGCTCAAATACACGCTGCCGCCGGTCCCGACGACAGCAATCACGATCGCAGCGACCAGACACCTCGCCGCACAGTTCGTGGACGAGTCACCGGAACTCTGCTCTAACGATGCTGAGTCGGTCATTTCGTGTCTCTCCTTAGACGACCAGTAGGACTTTTCACCGTCGCCACATTCGCCAGAACGAGGGGGACCCGCACTCTGACGGTTACAGCTATGTTCAATTCACGGGCACGTGATGCCAAGCATTAAAGAGGTAGCCCTTGGCATTCCAACGGACGGTCTCCGGCTGAACGTCTCCGCGCGAGTCGATCGCTCGGACGATCAATTCCTTCGTCGTTGAGTTCACCGCGATTTCGGCGGTCCACAGTTGCCAGCAGAACTCGGACGCCATTGAAGTCAGCTTGGCCTCCGCCCACGAGCGACCTTGGTCGGCGGAGACTTCGACTTTGCGGATCGAAACTCCCGGCACGCCCGAAGGCAGTGCATAGCCGGCGACTTCGATTCTGCCTGGTTTCAAAGCGGCTCCGGCCATCGGCGAACAGATCGCGGAGTTGAGCGGCATCCGATAGATGGGAGCATTCTCGGCGACCTCCAGTAGAGTTCCCTCATCGACCAGTTTGTAGACATCGGCCACGAAATGATTCGGCGACGGACGGTCGCTGACGACGATTTTGCTCAGCCACTTCACGCTGCGAGCACCGATGTAACCGGGAACGACCGTCCGCACGGGAAAACCATGATCGGCCGTCAGCGGCTTGTCGTTCATCATCGTGGCGAGCAACGCCCCCGGCGCGACATCGCGGTCCAGCAACGCTTTCTCCAACGGGATTGAACCGCCAAATGCAAACGTCTTGCCACCGTCCTCGACCGAATCGAGTCCTTCAAACCAGACATGCTTGGCCGATTCTCGCACGCCGGCCTTTTTCAACAGATCCGATAATCGAGCGCCGCGCCACTTCGCGTTGCCGATCGCACCCTCACGCCATTGAACGCCTTTGACCGGCTTGAGGCGACTGTGCTCGGAACGGCGATTCCCGGCACAGGTCAGCGTGGCCGTGACCGCGTGTTGCTCAAAGCGGCCGAGTTCCGCCAGCGACAACGCCTGCGGCGTTTCAACCAAGCCCTCGACCGTCAGGCGAAACGAGTCGGCGTTGATCTCCGGCGTGTTGCCGTGACTGCGGATAAAGAACGACTCGACCGGCGTGATCCACGACCGCACGAGATCCGGCAACGGCGGCTCGGCATTCATTGGGGCTTTCGAATGAACGAGCAGGCGACTCTCATCGGCGGCGAGAATCGACGGCAGTTTCCCACCGATCAACATTAAACCAATGGCACCCGCCGACCAGTTTTTCAACAGCGTTCGGCGGCTGATCAGCGAAGCAATGGAAGCTTGATTCACGGCAGCACGTCTCCTGATTCAAAGCGGGAAAGTCACCCTCAGACGGAAATCGTAATGGCCGGATTCTGGTCTGTCGTGCCTTCTCGAAGCGGCGACGAATGAGCGGCCTTGTCGAGTCCATGAACTCGTGGACGTGCCAACGTCCGCCGAGTCGATAGAATCTCGCCGCGTTTCTCGTTCGAGGTCATCCCGGTTTCTCGGAACAATCTCCACATGCCCCCCCAAGCTGATTCCCCATCACCGGGCACGCCCGAGAATGATGACCTGCCACTTCTCGAGACCGCTCCGGCGATCGTCGACAATGCGGAAGTGCTCGAAGTTTTGGAATTGGATGCCTCGCCGAGCGACGAGGGGCGGCCGCACCATGACAACACGCTCACGGTCGGAGACTTTCGGCTGCCACGTTGGGGCTATGCGGTCCTGTGGACGCTGCTGCTATTCGGGTCGCAATTGATTGTCGGATTGATTGTGGGTGTCGTCGTCGCCGTGGTCCTCATCCCGACAGGCCGAATGAGCAACCTTGATCCGCAAGCTCAAGCGGCCGAATTAGAAGTCATCGGCAATCGCTATATCGTCCCGATCGCGACACTGGCCACGCTGGCAACCTCGGTGGGGGTTGTTGTCGGAGCGTTTCGGAAACAGGCGGCTCGATGCATAGGGCTGCGCGGGATGACCGTGACACAAACAGGCTTGGTATTGCTCAGTGCTCTGCCGCTGGCTTTGCTGGCTAGCGAAGTCACGAACTGTGCGTCACATCTTTTTCCACACATCTCGATGGATTTGTTTGGCGTCTTTTCTCAGCAGCCCTGGCCGCTGGTGTTCGTCGCGGCCTGTTTCTTTCCGGGATTGGGAGAAGAACTCTTTTTTCGCGGGTTTTTGAGCCGCGGACTGGTCGCTCATCACGGTGTGCGGCACGGGACATTGATGGCGTCATTCTTGTTCGGAGCCATCCATCTGCATCCCGTCCAGGCGTGCGGAGCGTTCGCGTTGGGAATCGCCTTGCAGTTCGTCTTTCTGGAAACAGGATCGTTATGGGGAGCCGTGTTGCTCCACACGGCAAACAACACGCTGGCGTTCGTGGCGATGAAGTACGGACAGCAATTCCCGATTTCTGGTTTCACGTCTACAGCACCGGCTGGCACGATCGCTCACACACCTTTGCCGCTTGTCATCGCGGCGGCAGCGACGGTCGCCACATTGTTCGTTGCCTTACATCGCACTCGCACTCGTTGGCTGTTGCCCAACGGCACCGAGTGGTCTCGCGGATTCGTCTCGGCAGAAGGCCCTCGTCCGGAAGTTGCGGTGCGAAAAGTCTCAGACTCGCTGGACCTCCGCATTGCCGGATTCGTGCTGCTGACCTATGTCGGGTTCTTGGCGGCGCTATGGCGGTTCGTCGAAGTTTGAGTCGGTCCCTCTCGAAGATGAATTTCCCACGAACACTTTCCCACCTCTCTGGCAACTGTTGAAAGCAAACTCATGGCTTCACGCCTCCTCTGTCTCTGCCTGCTGGCGGTCACTCCGACTGTCTTTGCCGAGGATTACCTGCGCGATCTGCAAACTGCGGCGATCGAAAGCGGCTATTCACCCGTCGCTCATTGGGGCGTCAATCCCAAGAACTACAAAGAGTGGGCCACGCACAGCAATCGACTGATCCCGATCTACACCTTCGGAACGCACGGAGCGGGCGAAGGGGTCGATCTCAATAGCTACCTCGGCAAGAACAGTGCCTACCGCAGCGAAGCGAAGCTGAAGGCGATCTATGGCCGCGTGCCGACGAACACGCTCAATTCCAATGCCGAGTACTGCGATCAAACCGACCTCGCCACGCTGCAACGAGCCGCGTTCAAGGCGGGAAAAAAGCATGTCATCCTGATGATCTTCGACGGCATGGACTGGCAAACGACTCGTAACGCAGCCATCTACAACGAACGGCGAGTTAGCTACTCGGAAGGTCGTGGCACTGGAACTGACTTTCAAAACTACTCGGCCAATGGGACCACTCAGTTCGGCTTCATGTGCGTCGCTCCCCACAACGACGGCACAGATTCGGATGTGGACACGCAAACGATCGCCAATCCTGGAGGCAAGATCTTCGGCGGCTACAACTTCGCCAAGGGAGGAGCATTCCCGTGGTCGCCCCCCAGAGCCGACATCTATTACCTCACCGGCCGAGCCCTCGACGGCAAGAGCAAAGGGGAGCACCCTTATCCCGACTCGGCCAATACCGCGCAAGCCATGACCTCAGGCGTGAAGAGCTATAACAACTCGATCAACGTCGATTACGCCGGAAAGCAGGTGAGTCCCATCGCTCACGAAGTTCAGGCGGCAGGATTCGCGGTCGGAGCAGTGACCAGCGTGCCAATCAGTCATGCAACTCCGGCATGCTCGTACGCACAAAACGTGGACCGCGACGACTATCAAGATTTGACCCGCGACCTGCTCGGCCTGCCGTCGATCTCACATCCTCGAAAGCCGCTGCCAGGACTCGACGTGCTGATCGGCGGAGGGTTCGGAGACTCCGCAAAGACAACGGGAGATCCTGAGAAAAAGACGCAAGGACAGGGAAAGAACTTCGTCCCCGGCAACATCTGGCTCACCGACTCCGACCGCAAAACGATTGATGCCGCCAACGGAGGCAAGTACGTGGTAGCCGAACGCAGGGCCGGGACTATTGGACGCGACGTCTTATTCGCCGCCGCCACCAGCGCGGTTTCTTCAAAGCACCGGCTGCTCGGATTCTTCGGAAACGGCAAGGCGAAGGGACACCTGCCGTTCGCGACCGCCGACGGAGACTTCCATCCCACCATCGGTCGCACCAACAAGGCCGAGTCGTACACCGCCGCCGATCTCTCTGAGAACCCGACTCTCGCCGACATGACCGCTGCCGCCCTGACCGTGCTCGGCAAGAATCCAAAGGGATTCTGGTTGATGGTCGAGGCTGGCGATGTCGATTGGGCCAATCACGACAACAATCTCGACAATTCGATCGGAGCGGTGAACTCCGGCGACCGAGCCTTCCAGGTCATCACCGCTTGGGTCGAGAAACACAGCAACTGGCAAGAGACCGTAGTGATCGTCACTGCCGATCACGGCCATTATCTATGGTTGGACCAGCCGGAAGGATTGATTCCACTGAAGTGACCCGCCCCCCAACGTAAGGCTGCTCCCGTCGATGAAAAGGCAGCGATCTCGTCGATGAAAAGGCAGCGAACAAAAGATCTTTCCCTATTCGTCTCGTGATTTCAGCGAACTTTTATAGATTGCGCTGGGTTTCGGACGGGAATTTCAATTCGTTTCACCAGAGGAGTTACCCGTGAAGCGTTGGCCATTCGTCGTCGTTGCTATCTGCTTGTCGTTGGGAGTCTTGGGGTTGAGCGTTTCGGACGCGAAGCCGCCGGTGGCTCAAAAGAAGGTCGAGAAGGCTCCAGTCGACCCGAAAGCCGAAGCCGCTTTCCGGGAGGCCGCCAAGAAACTGGCGGGGGGTACGGAACTCGACAAGGTGCTTGCCCTCGAAAATAACGAGCGTGGCGTCAAACTCGATCCGATGCCGGTCATCGACGACCTAACGTTCCTCCGACGTATTTTTTGTGATCTCGTCAGCCGTATTCCAACGACCGACGAGATCGCTTCATTTGAAGCAGATAAGAATCCGGCCAAACGCGCCGAATTGGTCGATCAACTGATCGCCGACGAACGCTTCATCGACCGCTGGACCGTGTTCTATTCCGACATGTTCCGCCTGCGTGCTCAGGCTGACGGAGGTCGGGCCGCGATTGCGTGGATTCATGAAGCGATCTCTGAGGCGATGCCCCATGATGAGATTTGTCGGCGACTCATCACGACCAACGGCAAGGCGGGAGCTGCTCCTGAAGTCGCGTTCGTGCTTGGTGATAACGCCGATCCGATGATTCTCGCAGGCGTGACCTCGCAGGTCTTCATGGGTGTGCGGATTCAATGTGCTCAGTGCCATGACCACCCGTTCGACGTCTGGACCCAAGAAAACTTCTACGGCTTTGCAGCATACTTTGGCAAAACTCAGCGGATCGAGAATCAATTCACCCGAACGATCTACGCCAAGGAAAACGAAGCCTCGACGGTCCTCTGGCCCCCAGAAGGCAAAGCGAAACCGAGCGAACGCAAACCGGCCAAACCGACCTTTCCGTTCGACATGACTTCAGCCGACGAGAAACCGGAATACCTCGTTCGACTGACCTCGCTGCGAGCCAAGCAAAAGGCTGAGAAAGACGCTTTGCTCGCCAAGACGAACTCAAAGGACGCAGACGTCGACGCCCTGCTCAGCGGTGCGGAGGAGAACGAAGCCAAAGCGAAGGGCAAGAAGCAGGACGACGACGTTACTCGTGGCGCCAAGACCGATGCCAAGAACCTCAACATCAAGGCCGGGCTCTACACCACCAGTGACTGGCGGAACGAGTTGGCCAATCTTGTGACGAGCCCCCGCAACCGTTTCTTCGCAAAGAATCTGGTCAACCGCGTCTGGGCAGACTTGGTGGGGCGAGGCATCGTCGATCCGATCGACGACTTCAGTGACAACAACCCGGCCAGCCATCCAAAGATGCTCGACTACCTCGCCGATGAATTCGTGGCGAACGGTTACGACCTGCGGTCGCTGGTGCGACTGATCGTCAACACCCAGGTCTATCAACGCGGCCACATTTACGGGGCAGAAGAACAACAAGTCACGGAGATGGAGAAATCGTTTCTCGCCACGCCAATGCGACGCATGCTCAGCGAGACGCTCTACGACAGCATCATCACTGCCGGACACATCTTCGACGTGAAGCACACGCCCGGCAAGAACATGAAGACGACCTGGAAGCTCTCGCAAGTCGCAAAGCCGAACTCCGGCCGCCAAGGCTTGGCTCTGACCGCAATGAAGTTTCAGCAGAAGGTGGAAATGACCGCCGCAATGGCGAAAGACGACGAAGAAGCCGCCCCTGGCGTCGATCTGGAAAAAGGGATCGAAATCGACTTCGGCAAAGTCCTGGCTAAGGCCAAAGCAGATGGCCAAAAAGTTGAAGTCGAAGAGATGCGAGTCATGTCGAAAGAAGAGATCGAAGCCGAGCGGATGCGCGCTCAGATGCAGACACAACGCCGTGGCGTCGATTACATCGACCGCTACGTGAAGGCGACCTTCGACGACAACCCGAAGTTCGGCTCATCACTCCGCATGTCTTCACCCGCCGCGCCGGAGCACTTCCTTCGGGTCTTCGGTCAAACCGACCGCGAAGTGCTCGGTGAGACTCGTGACCACGCTCCGAACATGCGGCAAGCTCTGATGATGCTCAACGGCTCGTTGACTCATGAAGCGGCCCGCGTCGGCGAATTCGAGCCGATGTATGCTCTTCTGATCGAACAGAAGAATCTTGATGGTGCTGTGAAACTCGCCTACCGCGAGATCCTGACTCGCGAACCGAGTGCCGACGAAATCAAAGAGGCCAAGTCGATCATCGCGACGCACAAAGACGTCCTTGATGGCATGGCCGACTTTCGCTGGATTCTTCTGAACTGCAATGAATTCCGTTTCCTGCCGTAACCTCGTGGGGCAGGTTTTCAACCTGCCCGTCTTTCCTTTGTTGATGCAGGTCGAAAGCCTGCCCCACGATTAACCCGTTTCAGAAAGGAACTCGACATGGGCTGCCTGGATTACCGAACGAATCGCCGAGCTGTGTTGCAGGCGTCACTGGCCTCGATCCTCGGATACTCGATGCGCGACTTGATCGCCTTCGGCGGAACCGATCATGCGCCGACCGCCGAGCACGTCATTTTCTTCTGGAATGGCGGAGGAATGTCGCATATCGACACATTTGATCCAAAACCAGGTCGGCCGACCGGCGGTGAGTTCGATCCCATCGACACCTCGGTCGAAGGGGTGAAGATTTCGCAAATCTTCCCAGAAGTGGCCAAGGTTATGCATCATTGTGCTCTTGTCCGCTCGATCGCCGGAACCAACGGAGATCACGGTCGTGGCACGTATCAATTGCAGACCAGCTATCAGGCTTCTGCCAACTTGATTCATCCGGGTTTCGGCTCAGTGGTGACTCACGAGAAAAAGCAACTCGGCGACTTGCCGGCCTACGTCACGATCAGTGGTCGTGCTCCTAAGGCCAGCTACCTCGGCCAGAAGTGCGAAGCGTACTTCATTGGCGCTCCCGGCGAGAAAGACCCGTACCTGTCGTTCCCGGAAGGAATCGCCTCGGCACGTGGCAATCAACGCTTGGAAGTGCTCGAAAAGTTCAACGGCCGCTTCGCCGAGAAGAGCAGCAACAAAGAGTTGAAGTCGACTCAGACCTCGATCGACGAAGCGCTGACACTGATGCGGAGCCCCGCCTTGGCCGCGTTCGAACTCGACAAAGTTCCGACGTCGCAGTTGAACCGTTACGGCGACACTCCGTTCGGCCGCGGCTGCCTCACGGCCAAGCAACTGGTTGAGACTGGTGTGCGGTTCGTCCAAGTGAACCGCGGCGGTTTCGATACGCACATGAACAACTTCCCCGCGATGGAGGCTCATGGCGAGATCATGGACCCGGCGATCGCGTCGCTGATCGCCGATCTCGCTGAATCGGGACTGCTCAAGAAGACCCTGATCGTCATGCTCAGCGAATTCGGCCGCACACCGAAGATCAACAAAGACGCGGGCCGCGATCACTGGGCTAACGTCTTCACCTGCTTCATGGCCGGTGGCGGCATCAAGGGTGGCACGGTTATCGGCTCGTCCGACGAAGACGGCTACGAACCGAAGAACAACCCGGTGAAGGTTTCGAACCTGCACGCCACCTTCTGCCACGCGTTGGGAATCGACCCGGACAAGAAGGTCATGACGCCGCTTCAACGTCCATTCAAGCTGGTTGAAGACGGCACCCCGATCAAGGAACTGTTCGCATAAGCGGGGCAACACCCACGAACGAACGTGATTCGATGAGTTTTGCGTGAGGCAGGTGTAAGCCTGCCTCACGCCGTTTCTGCCAAGTGTGGCCAAACGGCGACAAACCGATACGACAAGTGCGCGCTCTGCAATCGACGACATGGTGATTGCAAGCACCTTACTAATCTGTGGGATCGAAGCCGGCCAACTTGGACTGGTTTCTTCGACAGACTTTTGCCAACCTGTTTTGAGGCTGCGGATGCGGCCTCCTCCAATTGCACACGGACGTGCGCGATCGTCTTGGAACGGTCCCTTCCATCTTCAACTGGATTGAGCACGTCATGCGAGCATCAAGCATTGCTTTGGGGGTCGTTTGTGGGGCGTTGTATTTGGGCAGCACCGCGTTAGCGCAGCCAGCCGCTAAGCCCAGCGAAACCCCTTCGCTAAAAGGCTCGATCGTCGAGGATCGAGCGGCCAAAAAGTTGGTCGAAGCGGGGGACGCTCGATACGAGGCGGATGAAGTCTCAAAGGCCGTTGAGGTTTGGCAGTCCGTGATCGAGCGGTATCCCAAAAGCAAGGTGCGGTACGAAGCCTACATGCGGCTGGGGAAATTCTTCCTACAGCGGGATCGGCAATACGACAAAGCTCGCGCGCAGTTTGAGGCTGTCGCTGCGGAAGAAAACAAAGACGAAGAAATGCGGGCGGAGGCGACGCTCAAAGCAGGCATCTGCTTTTATGAGGCTCGCAACTTTGGCAAGTGCTTTCAGGTCATGCGAGAAGTCATCGAGAAGTTCCCGGTTAGCAAGCAGGTCAACGAAGCGTACTACTACATTGGACTCGGCCACTTCCAACTCGGCCATTACAGCCGAGCGATCTCGGCGCTGGAAAAAGTCGGCACGACGCTGGCCAGCGAAGAGGGCAAGGTCGAGAAACTGGAAGCCGGTAAGCGACTGTTTGTGAAAATCGAAGACGCGGACTTGTCGGCGCTCGAACCTGGTCAATCCATCAAGGTCGAGTGCATCGCGACCAGCGGCGACAAAGAGGTCGTCGAGTGCTTCTCAGTTGGCCGCAATGTGCGGATCGCACTGGGTAGCTTGCTGACGAAGCTCGGCAAGCCACAGTCCGGCAACGGGACGCTGGAATTGAAGGGAGACGACACTGTCGAAGTCTCGTACATCGACGAGCAAACGGCCGACAAGCAATTCAACCGCAAGCTTCTGCACAAGGTCACGGTCGTCGGCAACGGGCTCCTTTCGATCACCGACGGAGCCTTTAAGGAAACACTGCGCGGCGTGGTGCTCGGTAAGACGATCAATCTGCAAATCATCGATGCAGATCGCGACTTAACCGACGCCGCAGATACGATCAAAGCGTCCGTCGAGGTCGTTCGGCCGAAGACTGATGAGGAGATTGAGAACGAATTGCTCGAACTCAAGAAGTCCGGCAAGGCGGTCGCAACCGACGATGATGGGGAGCCGAAGATCGAGAAGTTCAAGAAGGTGGATCGCGTCGAAGTCACGATGACAGAGGTCAAAGTCGAGAATCAGTTCGAGAAGAAGCCGGCTGCTGATGACGCAACTGAGGCACCCAAAACAACGGCAGCGATCACGACCGGTCAACCCAACACAACGGACGGCGCTCCGCCCACGAAAGGCGAAACGAAACCGGCCGACTCGACGGCCCAACCCGCAGCGAAGCCAGTCGAGGACAATTCAATCCACTCCGGCGTCTTTCGAGTGACGGTTGCGTTGGTTAAGGCTGAGGAGGTCGTTTCGACGGACGATGTCCTGCAAGCGTTGCCGGGAGACTTCGTCAGGCTGACCTATGCCGACGCGAAGAACACAACGCCGGAAGCTCGCACCGTTACGTTCGACGCGAAGGCGATTGAAGGAAACCTTGGCGGCGTGCGAGTCACCAAGGCTTTGATCTCCGACCGCGAATTGCGAGTGCAGACGCAGCTCAAGACGGCTCACGCGCTGACCAACATCGGGAATCGTTACAAGGAATTCGGTCTGAAGAAGAACGCCGACGCCAAGTATGAGCAGGCGCTCGACCTGTGCGACGAAATCATGACAGAGGCCACAAAGCTGGGCGGCAAGTTGCTCGAAGAGACTTACGTGCAGCTTTGGAAGATCTACTACGAGATGGACAAGCTGGAACTCGCCGCCGCGATGGCTGAGCGGTTGCAGCGGCAGTTTCCCGACAGCGGTTTTGTGGATGACGCACTGTTGCAACTCGCGGACGTCGCACTCAAGCAAAACAATTTCAACCGCGCGATCGGGGTCTATCAGCGTCTGGTCAACATGCCGACGAGCCAACTCCGCGGCGAGGCTCAATTCGGCATCGCTCAGTGCTACGACAAGATGGCGGAGCAGCAGCCCAACGAAGCGGCGAAGGCGCAGCTCTTCGACCGGTCGTTCCAGGAATACAAAAAGGTCTTCGACAACTTCCCCGAAAGCGGTCGAGTCGGCGAAGCAGTCGCTCAGATGGCCAACTACTACTACCGCCAGAAGGATTACGCTCGCGCCGTGGATATCTTTGAGACCGTGCTGGAGAACCATCCGGACGCGAAGTTCTTGGACGTGATCCTGTTCAATTACGGCCGCTGCCTGTATCGCATGGACCGCAAGGCGGAAGCTCGCAAACGATTCGATCAACTCATCGGCGACTACCCCGAAAGCCCGCTCGCCGGTGATGCGAAGAAGATCTCGGAAGCGTTGAACAAGGCGGAACGCACGGCGGCACCGAAGGGAAACTGACATGAAGGCGGTGGACGAACTGACGAACGTGAGCGAAGCAGAACGCAGTGAGTGGATCGCGGAGTTTGACGCGATGGCTCGTCGGCCATTGCCGATTCGGGTGCGATACGGATTCATTCACACCGTCAAGCCGGTGCTAGATGATGCACCGTCGCGCGTATTCGACACAATGCAGCAATACCGGGACTGGTGCGAGCAACAACTTCCGGCATGGTTGGGTTATGGCCGCGTTTGAATATCGACAAGCGGAGGAAATTCGAGAGACATTCGCGCGGTGGAACGTGCGGTATTTGTTCTTGGGAAAGTCCGCCGCAATCTTAATGGGGTTTCCCGACACAACTCAGGACGTAGATCTTTATCCGCAACGATCCGCCGACAACGGTGACAAGTAGGTTCAGGCTTTGATGGAACTGGGGTTTCAACTGACGGATCGGGACAAGGATGGCATTCGGGCGGGAAAGGATTTCGTGCAACTGAAGAATGGGCCGTTTGACGTGGACTTGATCTTCGCGCCGGACGGCATTGAGCAATTCGAGGACGCTTGGAAGCGTCACCTGGAGATTGAAGGATTTCCGCTCTGCCATCTGGACGACATCATCGCCAGCAAGCGAGCGGCAAATCGGCGAAAGGACATTGAATCGCTGCCAAGGCTGGTCGCGTTTCGAGACTACTGGAAGCAGAAGCAAGCGTTGCTCGATTGAGCCGCGCCGGGAATTCACGAAGAACTTGAAGACAGGACTGATTCCGATGCAACGAATTGCTTTGTTCGGTCTGTTGCTCGCCTTGGGCGGCCTTCCCACATCGACAACATTCGCTCAGCAGGCGAATGCGCCGGCTCAGGCAACAGCGGAAGATTCCAAGCAGCTTGATGCCGTTTCGCAAGAAGCGGCGAAGCTGGAGGCGGACCTGAATAAGTTCAAGGACACGTCGCCGGAGGCTGCGGAGTTGTTGGTCAAGTTGACCGACCTCTATCACCTGCATGGGCGAGTGTTCGGCCTGATCCGCGCGGGGCAGCGGTTTTCGGCGGCCCATCCTGGCGATCCGCGAAATCAGGCGGTGATGTTGAAGCTGATCGACGGGCTGGAGGCGATGTCTCGGCACAAAGAGCTCACGGTTTCGATTCGGCAGTTCATTCAGAAGTACCCGACAGCTCCGCAGAACTTGGAATTGGAAGAGCGATTGGCGAAGGCGCTCGACAAGTTGGGTGATCGTGCAAAGGCGGCGGAAACGTATAGAGCGATGTGGCAGCGACAGCCGAATGTGAACGGACGGAAGTTTGGTGAGGCAGCAGTCGCGCGATTCAATAACGGCACACAGAACGAAATCTTTGAAGGCAACGTGCTCGCCGAGGACATGCTCGACAAGTTGCCGGCCGGTGAGTTCACGAAGTTGCTGGCGGCGAACGCTCATTACCGTTGGCGACAGTACGGACAGTGGGCGAAGGCCAATACGCTCGGAGCCAAGATGTTGGCCAAGGGGCTGCCGTACACGCCGGAGGAAACTCGCGAGTTGCAGCGAATGCAGGGTGATCAGTTCAACTATCTCGGCCAATACGCGAACGCGGCGAATCATTATCGACAGGTGCGGGCTATCCGCGACGACTGGTCGGCGCTGAATCAACTCATCTACTCGATGTACTACTCACAAGCGAAGGGGGCCGAGTTCGAACCGCTTGTGAATGAGTTCGACGCGAAGTACCCGGATCGCGAGGAGCGGTTCGAGAAGCGAGCTCTGTTGGCGACGGCGTTGATTCGGGACGGCGACAAAGCTCGCGGGCTGGAGATGATCAAGCCGATTCTGGCGATCAACCCGTATCACCACAGTATCGCGTCCCTGTTCGTTCAGAACGCCGGAACCGAACCGGCTCAGTTTCAGACGGCTGAGGCGGTGCTCAAGGACGCTCTGGCCAAGAATCCGAAGTACAACGCCTACTATTTGCGACATTCGCTGGCATTGGAAATCTATCGCGACCGTATGAAGGACGACGCCAAGTGCAAGGCGATGTGCCGCGAGTTCCTCGATCAAGTCCCCGGCAACGATGGGCATTCGTGGAACATTCTTTCGCACCTGCTGTTCCAGGCGACGAACGACGCCGAGTTTCAGCAGGACGTGCAGCGTTATCTGGCCGCTCGGCGGAAGAACTTGCACATGGCCACCTTCGCCTCCTACTTGCAGTCCTACATTGACCAGGCGAAGCCGAACAAGGAACTGAAGGACCGCGTCGCTTATGCGGTGGCGGAACTCAAGAAGCAAAATGACGATCCAGTCGTCGCGTTGTGGCTGAAGTGGACTCACAACATTTATTCCGGTCCAGACGCTCAGATTCGGGCAAACTTGCGAGCGAACCACCTCGCCACGTTGCCGGAGCCAATGTGGGAACAGCTCATGGCCGAGGATGCGTACTACTTCCGGCATGTGCCTCCGCAAGCAAAGCAGCGTGAGGATTCCGCTCGGACATACCTGCTACTCGCGCAGCGGTTCCCCAAGAATCGCAGCTACATCGACGAAGCGTTGAGCTCGGTCAGCGATTACGGGCCGATCGACATCAGCAAGCAGATCTTCGACTTATTCGTCGCTCAGGAACCGTTGCTGAACAACTCGGATCAGTGGCGGCGGTTGTTCATGATTGCCGATCAGCACAAGGACCAATCTCTGGCGAAGCGGACGCTGGAATACATCCAGAAGTCGCACGCAAAATTCGGCAAGGACAGCGGCTATGCATCGGGCATTGGTGACGCACTAACGCGGCATCAATTACTTGCCGAAGCGACGGCCTACTGGCAGTTCGGCCGCATGCACGACCGGCAGTCGTACGAGTCCTCCGAATGTGCGGCGCGTCTTTTTGCCCCGCTGAAGACCCCCGATGAACGGATTGCGTTCGCCAACGAGATGCTGCAAACCAATACGAACTCCAACACGCGATTCGCGCAGTGGGCGGCGAACGCCTACATGGAGAAGGGCGACCTCGCCAGCGTCGAGCGAGTCACTCGTGATGCGCTGACCAAGCAGCAAGAGAAGTGCTTCCTGGCCGCCAATTGGGACGCGACGCAGTGGTACAACATGGTCTACGGCGTGCGCACTCAGCCGGACAAGATGAAGGAGTTGCCGCCCGCCTCGAAGCAGCAGATTTACGCTCTGGTCCGCGACATCAATTTCGATTGGGGTTCGTCGCAGGCTCAGATTTATCACCTGGAAGGGCTGACGCCAGCCGAACTCGCTCAAGTGCCGCCGACCAAGCGGCTGCTGATCATCGCCGACGCGACTCGCAAGCTTTACGCGGACTCGTATCGCTGGGACCAGATGATGGCCGTCGCGCAGCAAAAGGTGGCGGCCAAGGACTACATCAGCGGGGCGACTCTGCTGACTGGATTGCTGACGAACATTCCGCAGGTCGATGAGCCGCGCAAGGCTGTGGCCCGTAACCTCGTCAGTCAGTGTTACACGCGGATTGGCGCAGTCGGCCTGACCATCGACGAGAAGTCGCCCATCGCGCCACTGTTGCAGGCGGCGATGTATTTGCGGCTGGGTGACGAGCGGCTCGCCATCGAGTCTTACACGGCCAACAAGAAACTGTTCGATGACCACCGTGACGAAGTCCCGGTCGATCTCGTGATGTTCGTCTGCCAGAACCTGATGGCGGCGGGGGGCAATGACAACTTGGAGAAGGTCGAAGATACGTTGCGCTCCTGGCTGATCAAGAATGAGATGAGCACGACGTATGACGCTGCGACCAAGGCCGGCGTGCAATTGCTGCTGGCGAAGAATTTCTTCACAGCCCAGCGATACGACGTCGCACGATCCGAATACACGACGGTCATCAATCGTTTCCCGAATACGCCGTATTCGACCGAGGCGGAGTTCGGCATCGGCGAGACGTTCATGGCTCAGAAGGTCTACGACCAGGCGGAAGCGGTCTTTGAAAAGCTGGCGACCAGCCGCGAGGCCGACGTCGTCGTGCGAGCGGAATTCCTGCGCGGGGTGCTCGCGCATCGCCGTGGCGATCAGGATGAGGCGCGGCTCATCTTCCGCAATGTGCTCGACCGAGTACCGAACATCGAACTCGCCAACCAGGCGCTGTTTAATCTTGCCGAAGTTTATGGCTCGGAAGAGCGATTCATGGATCAGCTCAACCTGCTCCGCACGGTCGGACGGCTGGGGCGATCCAGCAAGCGGTTCCACTCGCCGGGACAGGCGTTATCGATCGTCGTGCAGGACAGCGACCTGGGCATCAGCCGCGGACACAACAAGATTCCGGTGATCGTCAGGACGATTCCCGGCGGCGATGAAGAGATCGTTTATCTGACCAGCGGCGGCGCGGGCAAAGGCTTGTTCCGCACCGATCTTGAAACGGCGCTCGGATCCGTCAAGAAGCGTGACAAGGTGCTGCAACTCACTGGCAAGGATCAGATCAAGTGCGACTATCCGGACGAGTTCAAGAAAGAGTTCAAGAGCGTCCCGCTGTCCGACGTCGAGATCAAGATCGCGTCGAACGCGCGGTTTGAAATCGCCAGCCAGAAGATCGTCGATGAAAAGGAAGAAACGTTCTCACAAAAGCTGGCTCGCGAGGAACAGGAGCAGGACAACGAACGTAATCGTCGGACTCAAGTGCGGCCGAAGAATCAGGTCAAGCCGGGCAATCAGGTCTTCCTCAAAGTGACCGATCAGGATCGTGATCTGACCGACGAGCCAGACACCGTCATGGTCAAGCTGACCGCCGACAGCGGCGATCAAGTGCAGGTGGCGGTCAAGGAAACTGGCCCGCACACCGGCGTCTTCGAGGGGATCGCTCAGACCGGCGAGCTACCGGCCGGGGCGCTCGCCAGCGATACGTCGATCGATCACAGCCCGCTGATGGCGATCGACAAGAAGAAGGAGTCGTACTGGCTCAGTGAACCAGACGGAGCCGTCCCCAAGTTTTTGACCATCGACATGAAGGATCTCAATCCGGTCGATCGCGTGAAGATTTGGTCGCCGAAACCGGACACGCAAATTCCGATTCGCGGAGAATTGCTGGGCAGTAACGACGGCGAATTCTGGTTCCGCCTCGCGTCGCATCCAGAACCGCTGAAGGCCGACAAATTGTTCGACGAGTACGCCGCAATGCGCCGCCGCGTCTATGCCGGCATCTTCACGAACTACACAACCTGGGATCAGGTCAAGCAGCTTGCGAAGAGCAACAAGCCGTCCGAAGAAGAGGACGTCGTCAACGGCCTGACATGGTCGCGAGCCGAAGATGCCGAGGACTCGAAGAAGCCCTATGGAGTCATCTGGTACGGCAAGCTCGTGCAACCAAGAGCCGGAGCGGCTCGCCTGCAAATTCAAGGGGTGACCACCGCACTGGCGATCGACGGTGTGCTGGAAATGCCGCTTGGCCCGGGCAATCGCACGGTCGATGTGTGGCTCGAAAAAGGCTTGCACGACGTGACGATCTTCGCCGCCGTGAATCAGGCGACGCAGATCTCGCAGGCGATCTGGGCGCGAGCTGACATCAATCGGCAACAAGTTCAACTCGGACCGTTCCTGAAGTCCGATTTCGATCTCGCCCTGGCCGAAGCCCGCGAGGTTGTGCAGACCGCGAAGCCGGTGGCTACGGAGATCGTGCTCGGCATCGACACGATCAAGCTCACCAAGAAGACCGAGGCTTTTGGCGTCATCAAAGAGCGGAATCCGGCACAGATTGGTTCTTGGGTCGCGCTGGAAGATTCGGCCGTGTGGGAATTCGACGGTGCTCAGCAGGGCGTCTACGACGTGTATCTGGAATGTGCTCACGGCGGAGGTGGCGGTTCAACCTTTGATCTCGAATGCGCCGGCACAAAGCTGAAGGGGACTGTCCCGAATACTGGCAATTGGACCGTCGCCCAACTCACACGCTTCGGCACGATCATCATCGATAAGCCGGGCAAGCAAACGCTGTCGATCAAGCCGACCGCGATTGCAGGTGGCGGTCTGATGGAACTGCGCTCCGCGAAACTCGTCCCCGCGATCGACGCTCGCATCGTGCAAACGCCGGGTGCTTGGGAGTTCCGATTCCCGTCAAATGACCTCCGCTACACGCGGTTCAAGATCAACGAATACCTCGGCGACGCGGTCGCCGTGAATCATGTCGAGATCGGCGGCCGAGGTATCGCCCACTCGAAGGTCGAGGCCGGTAAAGCGGCGGATGACACCGAGCGGCTTTATATCCCGACCGATTCGGACGTGCTCGAACTCTCGAACAACAACACGCTGGAGATCGCCGGCGGCGACATGGTCTCGGCGGGCTACACTGATGAGTTCACGCAGAACGAGAACTCGAATTCGGTGTTGCTCAGCGAGAAGCTATTCGCGACGTACTTCAACGCGACGGTGGGAGCCATCAACTACGACTTCGTTCGTCTCGACAACGGCCAAGTGCAGAACATCACGAAGACCGTCGTGCGGGCCGACCCCGGCGAACGCTTCGTCGTCGAGATCAACGACTACGATCTCGACACGACCATCGGCCAGGACACGCTCGAATTCGAGGTCTCCGTCAACGACGGCGAGCCGGTCAAGTTGTCGGCTGTCGAACGGGAACTGAACCTGAGCGGCACATTCACGAAAGAGATCGACACGGTTCTGGCTGGTTCTTCCGCCGCCGAGGCGGACAACACCGAAGGCAAGCTGAAGGTCAAACCGGGCGATCGCATCGTCATCCGGTATCTCGACGCGCAGAACACGTTCCCCGGCCACTCGGTCAAGCGGGAATCGGTCGTGTACATCAACAAGCCGACCACCGCGCAGATTCGGATCGTCGAAACGCGAGTCCTCCCCGGCAACCCAAAACAGAACACCGCCCCGCAGGCTGTGTATCTCAAGGAAGCGGACGCAAAAGATCGCAAGGAAGTCGCACATGTCGCGTTCGAGGCTCCGTTGACGATCGAGGTCATCGACCCGGACATGGCCAAGGACAGCAAATCGGAAGTACTCGTCACGCTGACAACGACGGATGGAGCCAAGATCGAAGCCCGCTGCGTCGTGAGCGGCCAGCACGCTCACTTCGGCAATTTTCAAGCGGTTGATGCGGAACGCTGGGCTCTCGAAGAGGGCCGTTTCCTCGGTCAGGTAATTTTGCAACTCGGCAGCAAAGGAAGTGCGGATGTGATTCCGCTCACTTCCGAGATGCCTCGTAACCTGATCGGAGGAGGCAAGCTGGAAGATTCGCAAACCAACTCTGGCAAGGACCGTAGTTTGGTCACTCGAGTTTTGAACCTCACAGGCAAAGACAAGATCATCGCAACCTATGCTGACGAACGGCGTCCCGACGCGAAGCCGCGAACGAAAGCCGCCGTGGCTGTGCCAAACGGCGCTGGCACGTCCCCCGCAACAAACGGTGCGACCAAGACGGCTGCTGTGACTCCCACAACAAAGCCGGCGATGACAAAAACGGACACCACGAAGTCCACGACCGGAGCAGCGAAGACGGGAACTGGGACCGCGAAGACAACGGCTCCCGCTCAACCTGTCGCGCCACCGAAGCCGGAGATTCCGACCGTCACGGCGCAAGCTCGGCTGATCAGCAATGGTGTGCTGGGTGTCGTCGATCGCGACTACGACAATGCGATCTCTCAACTCCATGTCGGTGAGAAGTTGTACCTGCAAGTCACCGACGCCGATCAAGACTCGTCCGACGAACGCGATCGCGTCGCGGTCGAAATCACCACCGAGTTCGGCGAGAAAGAAACGGTCCAATTGGAAGAGACGCTGGCTCACAGCGGCGTCTTCACCGGCTCGCTGCAACTGAAGGCGAACGATAAGCCGACGCCCGGCAACTTGAACGCCGATGTGCCGGTCATTGAGTGCTACTTCGGCGACACGCTGAAAGTGAAATACGTCGATCTCGCCGCTAGCACCGAAGATGGCAAGCTCGAATCGGAGAAGACCATCCCAGTCGTGATCGGCACCGATGGACTCGTGGCTGCGTTCTCAAAGGCGTTCAACGACGAACGGCTCGCGGTCGAAACCAAGTTCCACATCGCCGAGAGCTTCTTCGAGTTGTTCAAGTCGCATAAAGCACTCGCCCGCAAGGACGAGGAGTTGGCGGACCTGGAAGCCGGTCGCCGCATCCTGCAAGAAGTGATGGAAGACTATCCCGATCCGAGGTACGTCCCCCGCATCCAATATCTGCTCGGCCAGTTCGCACAGGAGTTGGGTCAGTGGGACGACGCGGTCGATGCCTACGAGCAGATCATCAACCACTACGCCGACCACTTGCTGGCCCCGGATGCGCAGTACAAGCTGGCTCAGTGCTATGAAGAGAAGGGAGACTTCGACGCGGCGTTGGAGGCTTATGTCACACTCGCCGCGACGTACCCGAAGAGCCCGCTGATCTCCAGCGTGATGATCCGCATCAGCGATCACTTCTACAAAGCCGAGGAGTATACGATCGCAGCACAAGTCGGTGAGAAGTTCATCGAGAAGTTTGAAGGCCACCAACACGCTCCGAAGATGGCGTTCCGCATCGGCCAGTGCTTCTACAAAGCGAAGAAGTACACCGACGCGGGCAAGTCGTTCGACCGCTTCGGCAAGGCATTCCCAGACGACGCTCTCTCCCCGGACGCCTTGTTCTGGTCCGGCGAGAGCTACCGTATGGGTGGAGCAACCTCCGAAGCCTTCCGTCGCTATAACAACTGCCGCTGGAATCATCCTTCGAGCGAAGCCGCCAAATTCGCTCGCGGCCGACTCGCGCTGCCAGAGATGTTGCAGCAGTTCGAATCGGAGGCGAACGCGATCGAGAACCAGTAACGATTCAGTGCTGTCAGTCGCCACACCAGAACAACGCGAGGACATTGCCATGTCAGCCGTCAAGGAAACCGCTGGAGAACTCCTTGAGCCTCTTTCGGATGAATCGTCTCAGAAAGAAGCTCAGTATCGACTGTATGTGCGACAGACTATCGAGCAGGGGCTAGCTGACGTGGAAGCAGGAAGAGTTATCTCTCACGGCGAAGCCAAGCGTCAAATCGTTCCCGTTTTTGTCGAACGCGATCTCAGTGATCCGAATGACGATGCTTCCTACTGGCGTTCGCGTCCTGCGGAAGAACGAATCGCTGCGTTGGAAGAGATCCGCGCGGAATACCACCATTTGTTAGGCGATGCTGAATCAAGACTTCAAAGAGTTTTTACAGTCGTTGAACACTAACGGCGTCAGGTACTTGGTGATTGGCGGTTACGCGGTGGCGTTTCACGGGCACCCGCGCTACACGAAGGATATTGACGTCTGGATTGATCGGTCGGAGGAAAATGCCGCACGCTTGGTGAAGGCCCTGGATGATTTTGGGTTCGGCTCGTTGAATCTGGCGGCCGAAAGATTTCTGAAACCTCACAAGGTTTTTCAATTGGGAATCCCTCCCCGACGGATCGACATTTTGACTTCTCCCATCGGAGTCGAGTTTGACGGTTGCCATTCACGCCGGGTTGAGCAGACTATCAACGGAGTACTCGTTCCGTTTATCGGCCTGGAAGACCTGAAGATGGCCAAACAATCCGCCGGAAGACATCAAGACCTCGACAACTTGTCGTAATTGTTTTCACCCGCAAACTAATCCCGCCTTCGAATGATTGCACGATGACACATCTGATCCTTGCTCTCGCGTTGTTGACCCAAGACCCGCTGGACGCGCTCGATGCCAAGCAAGGTATCAAGAAAGCCGCGCCGCCGGCTGCAACGGCTCCAGCCCAGCCGACTCCACCGGATGCGAAGAGCGCGAAGCCCAGCATTCCGGGCTTTTCCGATACGGCGGGACAGCCGGCTCAGGAAGTCGCGCCGCCCAATGAAGCCAAATCGGACGAGAAGCCGGCCGAGGAGTCGGTCAGTGATTCCGGGATCGGTTTCTGGGACTGGGTCGACAAGATGATGCACACCGGTGCGATGGGCTTAATGATTCGCGGTGGGATTTTCATGTGGCCGATTCTGGCCTGCGGAATTCTCATGACGGGGGTCATCATCGAGCGGTATCGCACTTTGAAGATGCTGACGACGGACGCTAGCGGGCTTCGACAGCAAGTGACTGAATTACTTCACGACGACAATGTTGAGGACGCGCTCGCGAGGTGTGACTCCGAACAAGGTCCGGTGGCAGCAATCCTCTCTGCCGGACTGCGGAAATTCGTTGTGCTCAGGCGGCTGGGTTACGACTCCGGCAAGGTTGAGGAGCAGGTCATCAAGGCGATGGACGATTATGGAGTCCACATCGTGGCGGCGCTCGAAAAGCACCTGTCGATTTTGGCGACCGTGTCGAGCGTGGCTCCGATGCTCGGCTTTTTGGGAACAGTCAGCGGCATGGTCAACGGCTTTGATCACATCGTGGCGACGCTCGGCGAGCAGAACATCGTGAAGGCAGCCGCCGACGGTATCGCGGAAGCGTTGCTGACGACCGCCCTCGGACTGATCGTCGGCATTCCCGCGTTCACGGCTTACAACTATTTCACAGGGGTCATCAACCAATTCGTGCTGGATGTCGAAGAGACCGCGACGGAGCTGATTGAGACCGTGACATTGCAGTTGGCGATCGAAAGACGTGAAACCGAAACAGAAGCGGCCAACGCCTGATCTCCACTAACCGTACCGCGACCGCTGGGAAGGGGTTGGGGGCCGGTGTCCCAGCAGGCCGCTCCCTAACGGTCGCGGTACAGTCCCGAGAATTGATCCGAAATGAAAGTCCGTCGTTCCACCAAAGTGCTTGTCGATGTTCCGGCTGTGGCCAGCGGGGACATCGCGTTTAATTTGATCGTGTTCTTTCTGGTGTGTGCCTCGACCCAGCCGGACACCGGACGGTCGCAGATTCTTCCGAAGAGCGAACAGACTCAACAGCAGCAGGAACAACAGGACGAGCATCTGACTGTCGAACTCAAACGCAATGCGCTGCTCATCAATGGCGATCCGGTGAAAGTGTCTGAGATCAAAGCTCGTGTGAAGGCGAAATTGTCCGGAAAGTCGCGTCCGGAAGACCGCGTCGTGATCGTGAAGAGCGCCGATGACGTGCCGTATCACGCCTGGATCGACGTCACCTCGCAAATCGAGGATGCGGGTGGGATCATCACTTTGCAACTTGAGGAAGAACGAACCGTCGATGTGCCGCAGTAACGTAGGTTGGGGCTCTGCCCCGACCGCTCGGCACAGAGAGCCAAGCTACAAAACACCATGAAGATGAAACGCGGAAAACCGAAGGTCGATATCCCCAGCGTGGCGATGGGGGATATCGCTTTCAATTTGCTGATCTTTTTCGTGATCCTGGCTCAGTCGCAGGATGACAGCCACATTCAGTGGACTCCGGCCAAGGCGGACAATCTGAAAGGGGCGGGTTACACGCGAGTCACCGTCACCATCGACAAAGATCAGAAGGTCTATCTCAACGGCCAGGAGCTTTCCGAAGGTCAGCTTGCCTCGCGAATCGAAAGCCATTTAGGTGACGCTCCAGCCGGCCAGCGAAAAGTCATGTTGAAGGCTCATAGCGATTGCACGGCGGCAAAGTTCGAGCCGGTGATCGAGGCCATCAGTCAGGCGGGTGGCGAGTTGGTGCATATTTTGGAAGACAAGAAGCAGAATTGACCCGTCGCTTGACTCTCTTAGTCGAGTCTTCGGGCTGCTCGACTCAGAGAGTTGAGCGACGACAAACAAACCGAGGTGTGCCGTGGACAAACTGCGTGAAAAATTGACCGAGGATATTCCGCCGAAGACCGGCATGATGAGTGGCGCAAAGCGACTCTCGACAGACGCGGCGGCGACGACATCCGAGTTGCGTGACTTCGTGCGCAGCTTGAAAGGCCGCAGTCCGCAGGAAGTGATGGGAATCGTCGCGTCGAATGCGCTGACTCAGGCGATGATCGGCTCGACGATTGCGACGGTCGTGTTGCTGGCGGTGCTGACCGTGCCATTCGCCTTTGGCAACTCGGCGAAAGCCAAGCCCACCAAGCCGGGGGCAGCTGCCGCCAATGTCGAACCGGCCAAGACCGACGCCGCATCCTCGAAGGCTGCAAATTCTGGCGACACTCCTTCGGAAGAGGACATCAAAAAGGCCAGCAAGGCGATGGGCTTGGACGAGACAAAAACGGCTGACCCGAAAAAGAATCCGCTCGACAGCTTCGACAACCTGCTGGACAAGGTGAAGTAGAAGTTTTGGCGAGCCGGGTGGCGTCAGCCCCCGGATGTCGTGGAGATGAGTCCGGGGGCTGACGCCACCCGGCTCGCCTGATTCTCGCTCGATGCAACTCACAGGCTCTTAAGAAATGTTTCCACATCTGACATTCCCCCCGAAGCTCGTCAAACAGACGGCCATTTATCTGGCGGTCTGGGTGTTGTGCTTGGCGGACTGGATGTGGGGACGCTCGATCGAAACCTGGTGGCGAGCGTGGCCGGAGGGAATCTGGTTTGCGCTGGGCGTGCCACTGTCGACGTATTGGATTGCGTGGACGGGTTGGCTGTGCCGGTTGGAGGACGGAGACAACGCGAATCTCATCGCCTTGCGGCGAATCGCGGGAGACCTTGGCTCCGCGACTCTGGATGAACGCTCGGACGAAACGGCGTTACTAGTTCGTCGAAATTTGGTGTGGAGCGTCTCGGCGATTTTACTCTGGCAGGTGAGCGTCTTCTTCGCGGATGCGCTCGACCTGCCGCACATGCGAGTTGGCTTGGCGACGTGGGGAACCTGGAGCCTGTTCTTTCTCGGCATGGTGTGGGTGGTGTGGTTGGTTGAACGGGCATCGCGGTTCTATGAAGAGCGGCGTTACGAACGTCGGCGACGCGAGCAATCAGCGGCCATCGAGTTCGCGCGGTCCGCTCACCGAGCGACGCACGACGATGATGCGGACGACGAGCGAGTCCACAATCCGCTCGATCCGCACGCTTGGTATTACGGACGACGGGCGCGGAAGCTGAATCAATCGCTGACTTGGATGTCGGTCTATTCGTTGTGCTTTTCGATCGCGTTTCTGGTTTTCACACAAATCGGCGGTTGCAGTGACATCTACGAAATGCCGGCCGGCGGCGGACAGCAGGCTCAGATCGCTCAGGCCGTGAAGATCCAGAAGATCATCAAGAAGAAGTTCGTGGTGAATCCGTTTTCGGCGATTAGCTTCAAAGTGCCGCCGATCGACGAGATCAAGCTGCAGCTTCAAGAAATCACACAGCACGCCTACACGGTCGGCTACGGCGAAGGAACGGGAGCGGGCTTCGCGGGCGGGACAAGCTCAGGCAAAGTTCGATTCCTGCGGCTGGAGTATTCCGGCGGCGACTGGGATCAGGACATGAGTGTGTACTCCGGCGACAACTTGCTCCGCGAGTACGGTCTGCGCACGAAGCAGAAAGTGAACGACAAGGAAGAGACGCGGACCATCTCCGCGCTCAAGGCATTTCCGGCCGAGAAGTCTCCGCCGTTCGTGTACATGACCGGCGAGAAAAACATTTCGATCTCAGCCAACGAAGCGAAGACGTTGCGAGATTATCTGGTCGACAAGCACGGAATGTTGTTCATCGACAACGGTGGCAGCGGGCACTTTCACAACCAGGTTTTGTCGATAATGCGGCAAGTCCTCCCCAACGTTCGTCCGTCCCATGTGCCGCTCGATGACACGATCCATCGCATCCCCTATCCGATTCCGTTCCTGCCGTATGTCGCCCCGCACGGCGGCAAAGAGGCGCTCGGCTGGCGAGTCGATGGCCGCTTGGTCGCGTATTACCACCCCGGCGACATCGGCGACGCCTGGGCCGACGGCCACGCCGGTGTAAAGCCGGAGATCACAGAGTTCTGCTATCAACTCGGCGTCAACGTGGTCTTCTACGCTCACGCTGAGTACTCGAAGTGGCTGTTGTCGCGGATGAAAAAGTAAACCTTCACCTGGCAGATTGCGGCGTCCCTTCGGTGTGGCGCGACGTATTAGATCAGCGGCCATTATCGCAAGACCCATCGGGCTTCTCGCATGTTTTCACCCCCGCGACGTTACACTGCTCGCCACTTCGCCCGCGCTGTGCGAGCCTCTTTCCGTGGTCTGGGATTCGGAGGTTAATCATGCGTCGTTCTCGTCGTGAATTCTTGGCGGATGTCGGCAGCGGGATGTTGGTCGCTGGAGTCGGATACAGCACAGCCCTCGACCTGGGATTATCCACGGTCAGAGCGGCGGAAGGTTCCGAGGCGAATGGGTTGACGTTCGGTGGTCTCGAACCGCTTGTCGGTTTGATGCAGGACACGCCGGTCAACAAGCTGCTCTCGACGCTGGTCGAGAAGATGCACGATGGCACGGACTTGAAGACCCTCGTGGCTGCCGCGGCACTCGCAAACGCTCGAACCTTCGGCGGCGAGGACTACATCGGCTTCCACACGATGATGGCCATGATGCCGGCCTATCAGATGTCTCAGGAACTGCCGACCGAGAAGAAGGCTCTGCCCGTCTTGAAAGTGCTCTATCGAAACACGAATCGGATTCACGATTTCGGTGGACGCAAGAAAGAGGTTCTGCATCCCATCACAGCGGGCACGCTGCCAACGAGTGTCGTGCCGGGCGATGCGGTGCGGGCCGCCGTTCACAGCAAAGACATCGACAATGCAGAGAAGACATTCGCGGCGGCGGCGATCTCTCCGGAAGAAGCCTTCAATGCTGTGATGTATGCCGTCGATGACAACACCGAAGTGCATCGCGTCGTGCTGCCGTACCGAGCTTATGCGTTGCTCGATCTCGTCGGACCGGAGCAAGCGGTGACGATGTTGAGGCAATCGGTTCGTTACTGCGTGAAGAGCGAGCGAAACGTCAACCGCAACGCCGAATTCGATCGGCCGCGCACGCTGTTGCCGAAGGTGTTCGATCAACACAAGCTCGCAGGCAAGACGCCAGGGACGCGGGTGCCGGATGATGCTTGGGTGGAATCCTTCTGTCAGACGCTCTTCAAGGCGACGCCCGATCAAGCCGCTGACTTCGCGGGGGCCGCTTTGGCCGAAGGGATCGCTCCCGATGCGATCTGCGAAGCGATCTGCCTGGCTGCGAACCAATTGGTCTTGCGCGACGTCGGACGTCGCGAGAAGGAAGTTCAACCGGGCAAGCCTCTGGGAAGCGTGCATGGCGATTCGATCGGCGTGCATGCGTCCGACTCGGCGAATGCGTGGCGGAACATGGTTAAGTTCAGCAATGCTCGCAATCAGTTCGCTTGCACGATTCTGGGGGCGTTCCAAGTTGCCTACGACCGCATCAATCGCGGTGGCGACTTCCTCAACTGGCAGCCTCGCCCGCACGCAGAGCATCTCGAAAAGATCACGACCCGCGATCCCAATAAGTTGTTGGCCGAAGCCGAAGCCGCGATCCGAGCAAACGAGCAAGCTCAGGCCGCCGCGATCGTGCATCTGATCGGAGAGTTGCGTCATTCGCCGCGACCGGTGCTCGATCTGTTGTTGAAGTATGCGATCACCGAAGACGGTGCTCTGCACGCCGAGAAGTACTACCGCACCGCCAGCGAAGAGTTCGCCAACATGCGGCAACCGTTCCGCTGGCGACAACTCACGGCGCTGGCCCGCGTCACCGCCAGCGAATTTGGTTCGCCCGCTGCCGGTTGTGATGAGGCAATGGAGTTATTGAAGGTGTGAGCATGAAACGCTGGTTGATCGCATTCGCCGTCCTCGTTTTGGGGGCGGCGAATTTTTTCGTTCTGGGACAGGACGCTTCGCCGAAAGGCGAAACGGCCGCGGCCGATCTCGATTTCTTCGAGAGGCGGGTCCGACCGCTGTTGGTGCAGCGCTGCTTTGAGTGTCACTCGGCGAAGGCGGAGAAGTTGAAGGGTGGATTGCTGCTCGACAGCCGCGAGGCGATTCTCACGGGAGGTGATACCGGACCGGCGGCGGTGGTCGGCGATGTCGAGAAGAGCCTGATCGTGCAGGCGATTCGATTCGACAACGAGAACGTACAGATGCCTCCGGCGGGAAAATTGCCGGAGGCGGAGATCGCCGTCCTGACCGAATGGGTGCGTCGCGGACTTCCGTTCCCGGCGGTCAATGCGGCAAAGGCAAACCGACGAGCCATCGACATCGCTGAAGGGAAGAAGCATTGGGCGTTTCAAAAGTTCGTAGTTCCGCCTTTAGGCGGTTCTCCCACGGACCGCCTCCAGGCGGAACTACGAACTCGGATCGACGACTTCATCCACACGGCACAGCGCAAGCACGGATTATCGCCGTCGCCAGAGGCATCCAAGGGAACTCTGATTCGGCGATTGACGTTTGATTTGCTCGGCTTGCCGCCGTCACCGGAGGACGTTCAAGAGTTTCTCGCGGATGAATCTCCCGATGCTTACGAGCGACTCGTCGAGCGATTGCTGGCTGATCCCCGATTCGGCGAGCGTTGGGCACGGATGTGGCTCGATCTGGCGCGGTATTGTGACATCGGTGAGTCGTGGCGAACCGGCGAAGGGCAGCCGTGGCTGTTTCGCGATTGGGTCGTGAGGACGATGAACGAAGACCTGCCGTATGACGAGTTTGTTCGCAAGCAATTGGCGGCCGATCTGCTGCCCGACTTCCAGCCGACCGACGCGGCGGCGCTGGGATTCCTTGGGCTCAGCCCTTCGTATTGGAAGGAATTGAAGCTCGACCACAATGTCATCAAGCAGGTTGTCTCGGAGGAGTGGGAAGAAAGGATTGAGGCGATCGGCGGGACGTTTCTGGGACTGACTCTGGCGTGTGCACGATGTCACGACCACAAGTTTGACCCGATCACACAGCAGGATTACTACGGGCTGGCGGGAGTGCTGGCGAGCATCAAGATCGACGACAGGCCGATCATCGCCAAGCCGCTCGCGGATCAGGCGGCGGCAGCGCGAGCGCAATTGAAAGACTCGCAGGCTCAGTTGGACAAACTGCTCAAGGAGCCGAAGCTGTCTGACACCGCGACCGACGAAGAGAAAGCGAAGGCTGCGGACGTCGCGAAGCAGGTCGAGTCGCTGCGAAACAGGATCTCGGCGTTGCAGCAGACGCCGCAGCTCAACACGCCGGTGGCATTTGGTGTCACCGAGGCGGCGATGATCGTGCTACCCGATGGGCCGAATCGGACGAAGATCGAATACAAGTCGAGTGAACCGCAAAACGTGGCGATGCAAATTCGCGGGAATGCGGCGAATCCCGGAGCGGTGGTGTCACGTCGGTTCGTGACGGTGCTTTCGCCCAATGAGCCAGCTCCATTCAAGAACGGCAGCGGGCGATTGGAATTGGCAAACGCGGTCGTCACTGATGCGGCTCCGCTGGCGGCGCGGGTCATCGTCAATCGGATTTGGGCACATCACTTCGGACGCGGTCTCGTGGCGACGCCAAGCAACTTCGGCACGCAAGGAGAGAAACCGACTCATCCGGAATTGCTGGATGACCTTGCCGCGCGATTCATCGAGCATGGCTGGTCGCTGAAGTGGCTGCATCGCGAAATCGTGTTATCGGGGACTTATCGGCAAAGTTCGGCCGACCGCCGAGAGCCGACAGCCGAAAGCCGTTATCACACTTCTCCCGACGAAGGCAAAGTGGATCGACGGCTGTCGGCTGTCGGCTCTCGGCATTCGGCCGATCCGGAGAATGTTTGGCTGGCGCGAATGCCGGTGCGGAAGTTGGACGTTGAGGCTTGGCGGGACTCAATGCTCATGGCAACGGAAGAATTGGATCGCCGCGTTGGTGGTGTTCCGCAGGAGTTGAGCGAGACGGGGAATGTTCGGCGGACGGTTTATGGTCTCATCCGGCGACGTGAGTTGTCGGACTTGTTGCGGCTACATGATTTTCCTGATCCGGTTGCTCACAGCGGATCGCGGACGCCGACGACGACTCCGTTGCAGCAGCTCTTTGTGTTGAACAGCTCGTTTCTGCAAGCTCGCGCGGCGGCGTTGGCCGGTCGGGTGTTGCGTGAGTACCCGCAAGACACGGCGGCTCAGATTCGAACGGTGCATCGTTGGCTCTTTGCTCGTGAAGCGACGGACGAAGACATTCAATTCGGGACTGAGTTCCTGGCAACGTCGCAAGCCGAGGGGGTAATTGCCGACCAGGCGTGGCGTCACTACGCTCAGGCTCTGCTGGCGACCAACGAGTTGCAGTTCGTCGAGTGACCGCCGGCGATCGGAGTTGAGGCACTCGCGATGCTGGAGACATCTCACAGTTTGCTCGACCGTTTGCGAGCGTCGCCCGACGATGCGGATTGGTCGCGATTGGTTGAACTCTACACGCCGCTGCTGCGAGCCTGGTTGACACGATCAGAGGTGCAGGCGGCCGATGTGGATGATCTGATCCAAGAGGTTTTGTTGGTCGTGCATCGCGAGCTGCCGGCGTTTCAGCACAATCAGCGGCAGGGCGCATTTCGGTGTTGGCTGCGGCAGATTGTGGTGTATCGATTGCGAAACTTCTGGCGTTCGCGCGGGCGATTGATCGCGGCTGGGAATGACAGCCAGCTCGAAGAGCAACTGCGGCAGTTGGAGGACGATGGCAGTCATCTCAGCCAGATGTGGGATCGCGAGCACAATTTGGCGATCGCTCGCAAGCTGCTGGAGATGATCGAGTCGCGATTCACGGAGTCGACTCGGTTGGTATTCCGTCGGCTGGTGCTGGATGGGGCGGACGCGGACACGGTCGCGAGCGAGACTGGCCTGTCGCTGAATGCGATCTTCACGGCGAAGTCGCGAGTGTTGCGAGAACTGCGGCGGTTGGGGCAACGGCTGCTGGATTGAAGGAGATTTCAAATCTCAAATCTGAAATCTCAAATTTCGGGAGAATCGCTGCAAGAATTCGCTGCCGGCTGCACTTCAGGTTGTTAGCGTGTGACCGCCCTTCGTAGGTCGGCATTCGCCCCGCAACTTGAGATCCTCCCTGGTGCCGCATGGCGGACGGATTGTTGATACATCCGACGCACGAACAGCTCGCCGCGTTTGAGACCGGCCGGTTGAGCGATGACGACTCGGCCGTCGTCGAGCAGCACTTGTCGGCGTGTGCGGATTGTTGTCAGTGGCTCAAGCAGTCGCCGGAACACGACAGTTACGTTGCGTTGCTGCGCGAGGCCGCCTCGTCCGGCGTGGCAGAAGAGACTCCCGCGAATTAACCGACAGACATCGCGATGAGCGGCGAGACTCCCCTCCCGCGCGAATCGAGTTTGCCAGTCTTGTCCGAGGATGTCGTCCCACCGATCGCCGGATTGCCGAGCGAGCTGGTGAACCATCCGCGTTACCGAGTGATCCGCTCGTTGGGTTGCGGTGGAATGGGTGCCGTCTTCGAGGCGGAGCATCGGTTGATGCAGCGGCGTGTGGCGTTGAAGATCATCAAGCCGCAATGGCTGAGCAATTCGGAAGCGGTCGCTCGATTCCGACGTGAGATGCAGGCGGCGAAGCTGGTGCATCCGCACGTCGTCACCGCATTCGATGCCGAGCAAGCGGGGGATGTGCATTTCCTGGCGATGGAGTTTGTCGACGGAGTGAATCTCGCCGAGTTGGTTTCGCAGCGCGGGCCGTTGTCGGTCGAGATGGCGTGCGAGTGCATTCGGCAGGCGGCGTTGGGACTGCAACATGCGTACGAGCATGGGATGGTGCATCGCGATATCAAGCCAGGGAATTTGATGGTGACGTTCGTAGTTCCACCTTCAGGCGGTTCTGGTTCTCAACGAAGACCACCTGAAGGCGGAACTACGAACGTCAAGATCCTCGACTTCGGGCTGGCTCGGTTTGCCAGCGAAGGGATCGAAGGGGGCGACACATCGGCGGGGACGCTGCTGGGCACGCCGGACTTCATGGCTCCGGAGCAAGCACGGAATTCGCATGAAGCAGATATTCGGAGCGATCTCTATAGCGTGGGATGCACGTTGTATTTTTTGCTGACTGGCGAGGTGCCCTATCCGGGTGGGAAGACCGCATTGGAGCGGGCGCTCGCACATGCCGAGCGTGCTCCGCAGTTGTTGGCGACTTTTCGTGGCGATGTGCCGCCGGCGCTGCAAGCGGTGCTCGATCGCTTGTTGGCGAAGCGGCCGGAGGATCGGTTTCAGACGCCGGCGGAACTTGCGGTGGCATTGGAGCCGTTCGTTTCTTCGTCGCAGTTTATCCGTCATCTGGCGGCTGGGTTGATTTCGAACGCTCCTGTTTCGCATCGGCCCATGGCGGCGGGATTGAAGCGAGTGTTGATGGCGTTCGGATGCGTCGGGTTCGTGTTGGTGATGGCGATCGTCGTGCAGGTGGCCACCGATAAAGGGGACTTGCGAATTCGATCCGACGTTGACGGCGTGGTCCTGCTGCTCAGCCAAGAAGGCCAGGCGGTGTGGCGAATCGAGGCCGAGGCGGGGGATTCGGTCAAGCGGTTGCCATCGGGGCAGTATGCGTTGGAGTTAAAAGATTCTCCGAACGACTTGCGATTGAGCACGACTCGCGTTGTGCTTCGCCGTGGTTGCTCGGCGGAGGTGGTTGTTTCACGCGAGCATCGGAATTCAATCAATCCTCCCCACTGAGCTTGCCTCAGTGGTTCACGGGTTTCTGCGCTACTGACGTGTATGCGAGCGTAGTGCAGAGGCCCGCGAGCCACTGAGGCAAGCTCAGTGGGGGAAATTTCAATTGAGAAAACATTCGTAGCCGCGTTCGCCAGAACGCGGGAGTTCATTGAGGCAGGCCCGCACTCTGGCGAGTGCGGCTGCGAGGAGCGTTTTATGTCGTCGGAACCAACAGCGATGTCGGTCGCGTGGGAAAATGTCGTCTCGACCTTTGAGCGTGCCGAAGAGTGGTTCACGCGCTGGGCGACCGAAGGGCAGATCTTGGAGGCGCAGCGCGACGTGATCTTGGGGTTGCTGCGCGAACGGTTGCAGTACGTTCGCACTCTCGCGGCAGACAACGTGGATTGCCCGGCGATACCGGGTGTGCTGCCGCCTCAAGAAAACGAAGCACCGGCCGTCCGAGCGTTGCGGTTGTGGCGATTCTTGGGAAACGAAGTCGCGCAGCACAAACAGGCCGGTCGACTCACGCTCTCGCAGGCGCATGCTCTGGCGGAAGAGTGCCGCGAACGGATTACCTCGTTGAAGCGGCGGCTGGCTGATGACGGCATCACGATCGTGACTGCGGCGGCGCAGCCTCCCAGTTCGGCACAGAAGCCGGCGTCGGAATCCGGCGTGAAAGACATCCTCAACGAATGGTCGCAGCCAGCAGAACCGCAGATCGCATGGCAACCGCCGGTGGCCTCGAACGAGGAAGTGATGCCGACGTTGGAGGCGGTGAAGCCGCGACGCAACATTCTCGAAATGCTGCTCGATCCGCGCAGCATTCAGTGGTTGATGGGGATTGGCGGCGCGTTGATGGCCGTCGGCCTGGTGATCCTGTTGTGGGTCAAGAACTATTTCACGCCGCCGGTGATGGCGACGGTCATGGGTGGAACCAACGTCGCCGTGATGGTCGGCGGTTGGATGATGATCTTGAAGTCACGCTACCAGACGGCCGGCAAAGGGCTGACGCTGCTGGCGTGCCTCTTAATGCCGCTCAATCTTTGGTACTACCACTCACATGGGTTGGTGACGCTCGACGGGCATCTGTGGGTCGTGGCGGCCATCATGTGTGCCCTGTATGGGGCGTCGGCGTGGACTCTCAAGGATGAGATGTTCGTGTATGTCTTCAATGCCGGCGTGGCGATGACTGGGTTGCTGTTGCTGGCCGACATGCACAAGTTCGTGGAGATCGCGGCTCCGGCGACGCTGCTGGTGATTCTCGGCATGGCAGGGATTCATGCCGAGCGAGCGTTCGCCAACAACGACGGGCCGTTCAGCCGGAAACGATTCGGCTTGGCATTCTTCGCAAGCGGGCATGTGCTGCTCGGTTCCGGGTTGCTGATGGTCTTCATCGCTCAGTTGGCGGGCGATTGGCTGTACGACGCCTGGTTTCAGTCGGTGTATCTGTCGTTTCAAGCGGTGCCGTCACCGATCTGTGGGCCGCAGCGGTGGCTCGCGTTGGTGTTGGTGCTGGCTGGGATCTATGCCTACATCTACTCGGACATCGTGGTGCGGAAGCATGGAGCCTACATCCACTTCGCGGCGGCGCTGTTGCTGTGGGCGGAAGTGCTGGTCGTGCAGTTGCTGCACCTGACGCTGGGATTGGACGCCGTCATCGCCGTGCTGGCGGTGACGTCGCTGGCGGTGAATTTGATTCAGGCGACGATGACTCGCGACCAGAAGATGACGCGAGCGTTTCCGGTGTTCGGTTTGTTGCTGTCGCTGTTGCCGGTACTGCTGGGGGTTTTCGAGTACCTGCGATTTCTCGGCTTCCGCGCCGCGTTTGAGAAGCATCCGCCGGAATGGAGCTACGTCGGTGCGATGGTGCTGACAGCGATCGCTTCTCGGCTGGGAGCGTTCATTTATCGGAATGCCGGCAAGTGGTTGCCGACGGCATATCACTTCGCGACCGCCGCGGCCACGATGGTTGCCGCCGTCGCCTTGTTGGCCACGCCGACGTTTGGATTGGAGCGTTGGCAGGAACACGCTCCGATCATGATGCTGATTCCGATCGCGTACCTCGTCGCCGCGAGGCTGTATGGCAATCGCGGTCCTTCTGAGCCGCTGACGGCGGTCGCTCACACGGCGACTGTGGTGATGCTGGCCTCGTCGCTGGCGTCAGCGTTCCTCGGATTCACGAAGCTGGACCCGGATAAGAATCTGAACCTCGCTTTGGCTGCGTTCTTCGCGGAAGCGGCGGTGTTCTACGGACTGGCGACGTCGTTCCAGCGCAAGCCGTTCTGCGTGCATCTGGCGACGCTGATGGCCAGCGGTTCGCTGTGGCAAATGCTGATGTACTTCGGCGTCACGAGTGCCAACGCCTATTTGCTGACCTTCGCGTTCCTCGGCTTGGGGTTGTTGCTGGTCTACCGATTCTCGGTGTTGGAACAGACGGCCGCCGCGCCACTGACGGAAGCGGCGTTCCAAGCGGCGAACTCGCTGCTGAGCCTCGCGTTCGTCGCCTCGGTCTGCAAAGGGCTGGCAAGTCTGGCCTCGGATGCGTTCAGCTCGTCAACCAAAGTCGAATGGGGCTTCGTTGGGTTCAGCATCACAATGCTGGTCATCACGGGATTGTCCGTCGCCATCGTGAGAGTCGCGGGCTGGCGGCGCTGGTACATCGTCAACGTGGTGGCTCAAGGAGCGTTGACGCTGCTCGGTCTGCATCAGTTGATCAGTCTCAACGGCTGGCAACAGGTGGAGTTGTTCTCCGTCATCGTCGGGCTGCTGCTACTGGCGGTCGGACATCTCGGCTGGTATCGCGAGCAAGGCCGCGAGACCGACAGCGATCTCGTCAGCACGAGCCTGTTCTTCGGCAGTCTGCTGACCGCCGTGCCGCTGGGGATCGCGACGTGCTATCACCGCTGGAATCCGCCGATCCTCATGGTGGACGAGGCCGGCTTCCTGTTCGTGAGTGTGCTGTTGCTTGGTACGGGCCTCGTCTTCCGGCTGAAATCGACGACGCTGGTCGGCAGCCTTTCGACCGTGTTGTACTTCGTCACGTTGCTGCTGTTCATTCCGTGGAGCCGCCTGGACACGATCGCGATCCTGATCATCGTCGGCGGCAGCACGCTGTTCGGGACAGGATTAGTCTTGGCGTTCTTCCGCGATCGGCTGCTCACGCTGCCAGAGCGGATCAAGAACCGGGAAGGGATCTTCAAAGTGCTGAATTGGCGGTAATTCCTGGTTCGACTGTCTGATTTCTGTGTTGAAGACCCCACCCGGCTTGCCCGGATGGTGAATACGATGGTGAGCTAACGGGCAAGGGATCACTCCCCCTACCTCTCCTTTTCCTCCGCCGCAGGCAGAGGAAAAGGAGAGGTGGGGGGACGACAATCGACTAGCCCACCATCGGCTTCACCAACGGCACAAGGCCGTTGGGGTCGAAACTCCAAATGAATTGAGGGCAGCGTCGAGCCGCAGCACTCCGAGGGAGATGACGATGACGTCAGACGCAGTGACGAGTAGACGATGGTTTGTCGCGGGGGGAGTGCTGAGCGTTGTCTCGGCACTGGCGTTGGCGTGGTCGGGCACGGTATGTGTTGACGTGTTGAAGATCTTGCTGGCTCGCAATCTTGCTGAGCTGACGACTCTGGGCCAGCAACTCGGCCGAGTCAGTTGGTGTCCGCTGGGACTCGCCGTGGGGACGACACTCATCGCATCGGGGTTTCGGAGAACGGCGCTGCGCGGACGGCTTTCTCAGCGGTGTCTGTTGTTGGTTGGGTTGTACGGAGTGCTGGCCGCGTGCGGTGCGTTTTTACTCTTCCAGGGAACGAGCAGCGCGCGGTTCACCATGTCGGTCATTACGACGTCCGATCAAGCCATCAAGCCGGAGGAAGTCCTGACAGCGGTTTCACAATCGGCCACGGCGGCTTCGGCCGGTTGGGTGCTGCTCGCGGTGGCACAAGTCCTGTTGTCGATCGGCGGCTTCGTGCTGCACACCGACCAAGCGAAATCGCTCGGCGAACCGCGTGCGTGGCCCAAGAGCGGCAATATGGCCTTGAGCCTCTTGTGGGTCTTCGGAGCGGTCGCGACCTCCGCTTGGTCACGCCGCAGTTGGGAGATTCTCCAATTGCGAGTCAACGAGCCGATCAAAGCCGCGCTCATCGTGGAGATTCTTAATGGCGTGATCTCGATGTGTTGGTTCGCGAGTTTATTTCTGCTCGGCCACGCGATCCTCACGACAATTGTCGTAGTGGCAACCTATCGAACGCTGGGCCGGTCCCGCGCAACGTGATGTTCAGAGAATGGTCTGTGTTGAATTCCAAATTCAAAAGGCATTCTCCATGTTACGACCATCGACACGATTGAGCTGTGCGACCGTCGCGGGAGCGATCCTGGTGATGGCCGGTTGGAGTTGCGTTTGTCTTGCCGATACGCCCGTAAAGCCGGCATCGTTCGCGCCGGACATGAGAAGCCGCATCGACGACAACTCACTCTGGGGCCCGCGTGAGCGAGTCAACAAGGCGGGGTTCGAGGCGACCGGAAGCCTGATGCAATGGTTGGTGGACCATGCCGCGCTGCCGGCCTAGGAGGAGCGGCGGCGTGCGGATGATGATCTCAAACAGGCTCTGGAAAAGTTCAAGCCAACAGATGCGCCGGCTGCGGCTCAGAAGCTTTATGAAGAATTGATCGCCGCGCTGCCGGCGCGGATGGAGCTGGCCAAGCGGCAGACGGGAATCGCGGTCGTTGAAAACGCCGAACGTCCTGCGTGGCTGGTTGGGTTGGGACGAGTCTACTTCGACCGAGCTTGGCTCGACGCGGTGCTGGCCGACGAACGAACGGGGCGCGATCAACTGGCGTTCGTGATCGCTCACGAGTTGAGCCATGTCTGTCTGGGACACGCGCGGCGGCGATATCAGCTTCGTTGGCTGGAGCCTCAACTTGTCAAAGAGGTCGAACGGAAGGCTCTATCGCTCGATGACAGAAAGTCCGCGGCGTTCTCGCTGGACCTGCTCAAAGCGTTTGAAGCAATCTCCGAGAATGTTTACACGCGAGAGGAGGCGTATCAGTCGGACTTGTTCGCGATCCACCTGTGCCGTAACGCTGGGTTTGATGTCGAGAACGGCCTCGACGTGCTGCGAGCCGAAGCCGTGCTGAGTAACAAAACGTTGCTCGACGAGCCTCTCCCGCGCGAGGGAACACCCCCCGTCGAACCGGAAATCCAACCGAAAACGACCGGCGAGTCATGCTCGTTGGCGAACCCACCGTCGGCCGAGCAACGGCTGCGGCGGATGCGGCTGGAACTCGATGGCCTGGTGTTCGGCGACTTTGGATTGTTTGAGTTTGATCGCGAGAAGAAGTCGTTCCAGCGTGCGGCCGATGCGAGCCTCCCGGCCAGTGAGCGGGCGGTTGTCTGCATTCACGGCATGGAATCTAGCCGCGAGGTTTGGCAGCCGATGCTCGGCCGATTGGCCGAGGAAACCTCGACCGAGAAGTCGCCGCGAAGACTCTTCGCGTTTCAATATCCGGCCGACGACAGTCTGGCTCGCAGCGGAAAGTTTCTGCGCCGCGAACTGCTACGAGTCTGTGGCTCGGCCAAGCAGATCGACTTCGTGGTTCACAGCGCCGGCGGGTTGGTCTTCCGCTGGTACGCGGAAGTGGAACGAGGCGAATTCCGCCGAGCGGTCTTTCTCGGCACACCGCATCAGGGATCGGATCTGGCTCGCTTGCGCGGACTGCTCGAAGTGGTGCAGTTCGTAGGAGACATTTCGCTGGGCTTCGACACGGCGTTGCAGAAGGCGATCCTCGACGGCCGAGGCCAGATGACGTTCGATCTGGCTCCGAACAGTTTGTTTCTCAGCCATCTCAACCGCGAGCGTCCCGATTTGCATCGCGACCAATACGCCATCCATCGTGGAAAAGCCTTGTCATCCACTCGTGCGCTGGTGCTGAAGGCGTCGGTGGATGCCGCACGAACCGCTCTGAATCGAAAGTTGAAGAAGGAACAAGAGACGCTGCTGGCCGCGTTCGGAGCAACCGCACTGGAAGCTCTCACGGTCCCACAAGAGATCTACGACGGCGACCTGTGCGTGACCTCCGACAGCGCGTTACTGGAGGGGGTGAAGTCGGTCGAAACGCACTCGCTGAGCCACACCGCGCTGCCACGCGATGCCGGAGTGATTTCGCTGGTGATCAAGCGGTTGATGGCAGAACCGTGAGTTGATGTGGCGATGCGACGGTTACTGCGATTCGGGTCCGAAGTCCCTCGCTTCCTCGCCCATCAAAAACGAGGCCAAGTCTCAAACACAATCCGCAGGTTGTCTTGGCATTCTCCCCCGTGCGGTTCATGATGTCGCTGAAACGTGGGACGCCACACAGTCCAAGGATCGACAGATGGCAAAATTCACCAGCACCGGCTTTCGGCTCGATGACGGGCAGATCGAAGTGGTCGATCAAGCGATCGCGGACGTCATGCGTCAAAAGAGTCCGGCTGAGAAGATTGCTCTGGTCGGAATTGCTCATCGAACTGCGAAGCGACTACTGGCTGCCGGAATTCGTCACACTCATCCCGATTGGTCCGATGACGCAATCCAGGAAGAAGTTTGCCGGAGATTGCTTCATGGAACAAACTGACCTGTTGAGATTCGCGGTCGCGGTGTTGGAGCAAATGCAGATTCCGTACGGCCTTGTCGGCTCCTACGCGAGCTCCATTTGGGGCGTCGCACGCTTTACCGAAGACATTGATATCGTGGTCGATTTGAAGCTTGGACAAGTCTCCGATCTCTGCGCGGCGTTTCCGCAACCGGACTATTACGTCAGCAAAGACGCCGCCAAAGACGCCGTGCGATTGGGGACTCAATTCAACGTCCTAAATCCGGCATCGGGAAGCAAACTCGACTTCATGATGTCTCGTGATGATGTCTGGTCGCGATTGCAGTTTCAGCGACGTCAGCGAGTCGATTTTGACTCCGATTTCTCGGCGTATGCAGTCAGTCCCGAAGATGTGATTCTCAGCAAACTGCGTTATTACAAAGAAGGTGGGTCCGAGAAACATCCGCGAGACATCAGCGGCATCTTGCGGACACAAAAGGATCGGATCGATCGAGATTACATCGCCCATTGGGCCGAGCAGATGAAGATCATCGATGTCTGGCAAGCCGTCTTACGACGTGATGAGCAAGGTGGAAACTGAGTCATGGCCGAGCAATTTCATTCCAGACGCGAACTCTTACACCGACTCGGTGGCGGTGCGGGGACCATCGCACTCGCGTCGTTACTGTCGAATCCCGTATCGCAGGGGGCAGAGTCGTCCGCTGAGCGTCGTTTCCACACGCATCATGCTCCGCGGACCAAGCGGGGCATTCAGCTCTTTATGAATGGTGGTCCGTTTCAAGGGGACTTCTTCGATCCAAAGCCGGCGATCAATCAGTATGCGGGGCAGCGGCCGAAGGAAGTCGAGTTTCGCACCGAGAACAAGACCGGTGGGCTAATGCCGGTGCCATACGGATATCGGCCGCGCGGCGAGTCGGGATTGCCGGTTAGCGATCTGTTGCCGCAGATTGGCTCGTGCATCGACGACATCTGCGTGATTCGCTCGCTGCACTGCGACAATCCGAATCATGGACCGGCTCTGTTTCAGATGAACAACGGCACGATCACGCCGACTCGGCCAAGCATGGGGTCGTGGATGCTGTATGGCCTCGGCAGCGAGAACGCCGATCTGCCGGGCTACGTTGTGCTCTGCCCCGGCCGGCCGGTGCGGTTTGCAGAGTTGTGGTCCAGCGCGTTTCTGCCGGGCGAGTTTCAAGGAACGTACATCAATCACACCGATCTCGATCCGGCGAAGCTGTTGCCGAACCTGCGCAGTTCCGACACGAGCCTCACGCTGTCTCAGCAGCGACGGCAGTTGGAGTTGCTGCGGCGGATCAACGCGAAGCATCTCGAACAGCATCCCGATGAACCGGCACTGGAGGCTCGCATCCGTTCGATGGAGACCGCGTTTCGGATGCAGTTCGCGGCGTCGGAGGCGTTTGACATCCGGCTCGAACCGGAGCCGATCCGCGAGGAGTATGGCAAATCGCATTACGCTCACGGCTGCTTGATGGCTCGGCGCTTGATCGAGCGTGGTGTGCGGTTCGTTCAGGTCTATTACGGTAACGGCCAACCGTGGGACACTCACAGCAATCACGACGAACAAGTCAAACGCCTGGCTCGCGACATCGACCAGCCGACCGCCGCGCTGCTGCGAGACCTCAAGCGGCGCGGGCTGCTCGAAGACACGCTGGTGATCTGGGGTGGCGAGTTCGGCCGCACCTCAACCACCGAGGGAAGCAACGGCCGCGACCACAATCATCTCGGCTTCACGACGTGGCTGGCCGGCGGCGGCGTCCGCGGCGGCATGACCTACGGAGCCACCGACGACTTCGCTTTCCGAGCCGTCCAAGACAAAGTCCACGTTCGCGACCTGCACGCCACGATTCTGCACCTGCTCGGCTTCGATCACGAACATCTCACCTACCGCCACGCGGGCCGCGATTACCGGCTGACTGATGTGTCTGGGCGAGTCGTGAGCGAAGTCCTCGCCTAACTGTCCGGCCGAAAGCTGAGGGCCGAAAGCCGAAAGCCGTTATCACACTTTCCAGCAATCAAAAAGTGTGATAACGGCTTTCGGCGATCGGCTCACGGCTTTCGGCCGGGCTTGAAATACCTATGACTTTGTTGCTTGATGACACGATTGTGGCATTGGCGTCGGCCCCAGGAGTGGGAGGTCGCGGGATCGTGCGCGTGAGTGGCAGCGATGTGCGGCGGGTGCTCGAACAGCACTTCACGCCAGGCGATGCCGAGCGTTGGACGAAGGCGACTCGTGCGGAGCGGCATGTGGGTGAGTGGCGATTGGCCGCGGATGTGCCGTGGAACGACGCTCCGTTTCAGAACGGATTGCGCCTGCCGGTTGACGTAGCCTTGTGGCCGACAAAGCGGAGTTACACAGGACAGCCATTGGCCGAGCTGCACTTGGTCGGTTCGCCAACATTGCTCGAAGCGATGCTGACGCAGCTGTGTCGCAGCGGTTGCCGAGCAGCTCGGCCGGGTGAATTCACGTTGCGAGCGTTCTTGGCGGGGCGGCTCGATTTGTTGCAGGCGGAGGCAGTACTGGGGGTCATCGACGCGGCGGATCATGTGGAGTTGGAGCAGGCGTTGCAGCAGTTGGCGGGTGGTATCTCGCAACAGATGGGAACGCTGCGAGCCGAGTTGCTCGATCTGCTGGCGGATTTGGAAGCGGGGCTGGACTTCGTAGACGAAGACATTGAGTTCGTTTCGCGCGAGCAATTGCTGTCGCGAGTCACGATGGCTCAACAAACGATCTCGGAGTTGTGCGATCAAGCGTCGCGGCGATTGCAGAGTTCGTCGCGACCAAGTGTCGTTCTGGCGGGATTGCCGAATGCTGGAAAGAGCACGTTGCTCAACGCTCTGACCGGACGATCGACGGCGCTCGTTTCCGAAGTCAGCGGGACGACGCGCGACTATCTCCGTGTGCCATTGGATCGAGACGACTTGCACGTCGATCTAATCGACACGGCCGGTTGGGATTCGAAGACGAGCGGGATCGAAGCAGTGGCTCAACAGCGGCGGCATGAGCAGTGGCAGCAAGCGGACTTGATCGCGTGGTGCAGCGATTTATCTGCCGGTTCGGCGCGGGACGAGCAGTTGTTTGCAGAGTTACGCGACGAGGAGCGGCCGGTCGTTTGGGTGGGAACAAAAGCGGATCGAGTCCCCGTAGCTTGGACGCCCTCGTTTGAGTGCCCGGAGGTAGGCGTCCGAGCTACGGTCAGTGCGCGTGATGGTCGCGGGCTCGACGAATTGTGTGCTCTGTTGGCCATAAGGCTGTCGGCAGAATCGCATGGACGGCGACAGTGGATCGGCATGACCGCGGCTCGATGTCAGAACAGCCTGCTCGCAGCGCGGGACGCGCTCGGCCAAACACTTGAAGCGGCAAGCCTGGGGTTGAGTGATGACTTGGTGATCGTTGAATTGCGCGACGTGCTTGAACATCTCGGCCACATTGTCGGCGCGGTTTACACCGACGACGTGCTCGATCGCGTCTTCAGCAGGTTCTGCATTGGAAAGTAGGTCAGCCTTTCCAGGCTGACTGAAGCGGCAGAATCGATTGCTGGTGAAGCAGGTCGGATTATCGAGGGGGAATCAGAAACAGCAAACCGCAGCGCCGGCGACGTTTGGTTGCAGGCGAGTAACGCAGGCGGATAGAGCGAGTCTACCGGTCTTCGCCCAAATTGTTTCCGTGCCCTCGGAGTTCAGCGATGTCCACTCCACCGTTTGACGAAGTGCGAGGCAGTCTCGTACCGCCACTTCGGCTGGGCAGTGTGGAGAATGGCTGAAAAACCAAATGAGCTGCAGGCGTCGTCGTCGGAATACCGAGAGGTACGGTTTGAGTATTCAACCGACTTTCCGATCGTGCTGTCGCAGTTGAAGATTTCGCTGCTGGTGTCCACCTACCAGGCGGGCAAGCTGGCCGTGATCGGCACGCATGACGGCAAAGTGACGTTTGACTTTCACCAATTGGACCGAGCGATGGGCATCGCCGTCGGCCCACGCCGGATCGCTCTGGGGGCACGGCGGCAGATTTACTTCCTGCACGCCAACCACGAATTGGCTCCGAACCTGGAACCGCGTGGAACGCGCGACGCCTGTTGGGTGACTCGGAGTTCATTCTTCACGGGCAACATTCACGGACATGAGCTGGCATGGGGATCCGACGGTTTGTGGGTCGTCAACACGCTGTTCTCGACGCTGTGTACGCTGCATGAAGACTACAGCTTTGTGCCGCGCTGGCGTCCGCCGTTCATTCGGGAACTGGCGGCCGAAGATCGTTGCCACCTCAACGGTCTGGCAATGCAGAATGGGCAGCCAAAGTTTGTCACGGCCATGTCCGAGACCAACACGGCGGGAGGCTGGCGTCCGACGAAGGCCAGCACCGGTTGCGTGATTGACGTTCCGAGTGGCGAGGTCGTCGCGCGCGGCTTCGCGATGCCGCATTCGCCACGGCTGCACGAAGGCCGACTGTGGGTGCTCGATTCAGGGCGAGGTCATCTGGCCTTGGTCGATCCGGCGACGGGACGCAGCGAGAGCGTCGAAAGCGTGCCGGGTTACACGCGCGGGATGAGCCTCGTGGGGCCGTTCGCGTTCGTGGGCCTCTCGCGTATTCGAGAGACATCGGTGTTCGGCGGGCTGACGATCGAAGAACGCCGCGACGAACTGCGATGTGGCATTGCGGTCATTGACCTGCGGATTGGCCGGACGGTCGCGGTTCTGAATTTTCTGTCGGGCGTCGAAGAAATCTTCGCGGTCGAGGTGCTGCCGAATTGTCGCGCCCCCACGCTCTTCGGCCCGCTGGTGGATGACAGCGGCCCGGAAGCCGCCGGCCGGCCGAAGGATGTCTGGATCGTGCCGCCCGAAGGACAAGTTCCACCTCCGACGTCTCACACGTTCGGCACATCAACCAAGTGATTCATGGTCAACACGGAAAGTTCATGGAGAGGCGACAGATCCATTAGCCGGAACGCGCTAGCGTCCGGTTCGTGTGTCTGTTGCACCTCTGATTCAGGTGTCTGATGCACCTCCGAATCGGACGCTAGCGCGTTCCGGCTGATTTGTCTCGAACCCAACAACGCCTTTCAGGGAGTCCGCTCAACATGGTCCTTCGCAATTGGCTGAATAGCGTCCAACGGTTTCTGCCCGCTCTGAGTTCTCAACGCCGGACGCGGCGGCGTGGGCTTGACCGATGTGGTGATCGTGGATCGCGGAACGTGCGTCATGCGGTGGAGTGCCTGGAAGGTCGTGCGTTGCTGAGCGGGGCGAACCTCGTCGTGGACATCAACGAGGAGTTGATTGATCTGTCGGTGGGGGATGGATCGAGTTCTGGTCCGAGTTACCTGGTCGAAATCAATGGCACGCTGTTCTTTGCTGCGGGCAACAACGAGACCGGGCGCGAGCTGTGGAAATCAGACGGGACTACTGCCGGGACCGTGCGCGTGAGGGACATCTTTGTGGGGAGCGGCGGTTCGTATCCCAGTGAGCTGACGAATGTCGGAGGGACTCTGTTGTTTACGGCAGACGATGGAATTCGAGGTCGGGCGTTGTGGAAGTCGGACGGCACGACGGCGGGCACCGTGCTGGTGAAGGATTTCTTTTTTGGTCTCGGACTTTCTGGTGCGAACTTTTTGGTGAACGTCGAAGGGACGCTGTTCTTCAGAACCGACAATCGGTTCGACGGCGAACTGTGGAAGTCGGACGGCACCGAGTCGGGGACCGTCCAAGTGAAAGACATCAACCCGGGCGGGAGCAGCTCGAATCCGTATCCACTGGCGAGCATCGGGGGAACGCTGTTCTTCAGCGCCAACGACGTCACTCATGGAGCTGAGTTGTGGAAGACCGACGGCACGGAGGCGGGCACGGTGCTGGTCAAAGACATTAATGAGGGAGCCGGTAGCGGAGTTTTCGGCTTTACGGATTCGGCTGTCGTGGGGAGCACGCTGTTCTTTCAAGCGAATGACGGAATCAACGGCCCCGAACTCTGGAAAACGGATGGGACCGAAGCGGGCACCGTCTTGGTCAAGGACATCCGGGAGGGAGACGGCCCTACCTATCTGTCTTATTTCACCAACGTAGGCGGCACGCTGTTCTTTTCCGCGTATGATCGTGTCAACGGCCGCGAGTTGTGGAAGTCGGACGGTTCGGAAGCGGGGACCGTGCTCGTCAAAGACATTGATGCCGAGAATCCGGTTTTCCTAGGCTCGAATCCCCAAGACTTGTTCAACTTTGGAGGCACGTTGTTCTTTTCGGCCAGCGACGGCTTCGTTGGCGAAGAGCTGTGGAAATCGGACGGCACGGAAGCGGGCACGGTCCTCGTCAAAGACATCCGACCTCAGATCTTTGGCGGTGAGGGGTCGGCTCCAAGAGGATTCACCATCCATGACGGCGCGCTGTTCTTCAGTGCCGGCGACGGGAGCAACGGCGTTGAGCTTTGGAAAACGGACGGCACGGAGTCGGGCACGGTGCTGGTCGATGACATCGCCCCGGACGGATCGGCATTTCCCTCGGAGTTGACCAGCGTAGGTGGGACGCTGCTGTTTCGAGCCACGGACGGAAGCAACGGAACCGAGCTTTGGAAATCCAACGGCACCTCGAACAATGAATTGGTCAAGGACATCAACTCGTCCAACTTCGACTCGCAATCCCCCTTCAACCTCGGTTCGGTGGCGAGTCTGGGAGACACGTTGATCTTCAGCGCGGCGGATGGCGTGACCTTCGGCGGGACGTTGCGGAGATCGGATGGAACCAGCGGCGACACGCGGCGAGTTCGAGATGCGGTCGACTTTCCGGACGCCCCCAACCCATTTGAAGAGCGTGATCTGACCACCGTCGGGAACCTGGTTTACTTCAGCGCCTCAAGCTCCATTGACGGGATCGGCACCGGGCGCGAACTGTGGGTGACGGATGGCACGGAACTGGGCACCGTGCTCGTCATGAATATCGCCGAGGAGGTCGAATCGGGCGGCGTCATTCTCGTCTTCAGCTCCGACCCCCGCTCGTTCACAGACGTCGGTGGGACGGCGTTCTTCAGCGCCAGTGACGGGATTCACGGCCGCGAATTGTGGAAGGCCAGCGGTTCGAGCGGTGCCCTGCTGGTCAAAGACATCAACACGGAGAATGGCACCAACGCTTACGCCAGTTCGTCGCCAGACTATCTGGCGAACGTCGGAGGCATTCTGTTCTTTGCCGCGAATGATGGGATCAACGGAACCGAATTGTGGAAGTCGGACGGCACGGAAGCCGGCACGGTGCTCGTCAAGGATATCATTGAAGGAGTCAACGGTTCCGCGCCGCGTGAATTGACCAACGTGAACGGCACGCTGTTCTTTGTCGCCGACGACGGCATCAATGGAGAGCAACTCTGGAAGTCCGATGGCACCACAGCGGGCACGGTGCTCGTCAAGGAAAATCGCGTCGAAGGTTTCGATTATTTGTTTTTGCGATTGTCCGAGTTGACGGCCGTGGGGGATACGTTGTTCTTCAACGCCGATGACGGGATCAACGGATACGAACTGTGGAAGTCGGACGGCACGGAAGCGGGCACGGTGCTCGTCAGAGACATCAACACGGGCGAAGGTTTCTATGGCGACTCCCGCCCGTCCCTGCTGACGGCCGTGGGAGACACGCTGTACTTCGTCGCCGACGACGGAATCCACGGGTTCGAGCTGTGGAAATCGAACGGCACGGAAGCGGGCACCCTGCTGGTCGAAGACATCCGCGTGGGAGAAGATCCCTCGTTGATCCAGTCTTTGACGAATGTGGGGGGCACGCTGTACTTCCGAGCGAATGACGGCATCACCGGAGATGAAGTCTGGAAATCCGACGGCACTGCCGGGGGCACGATCATCGTCGCGGACATTGGTGAGGAAGGCGGCTCGAACCCGCAGAATTTCATCAACGTCAACGGACGCTTGTTCTTCACGGCGACCGACAACGAGTTCGGCAACGAATTGCGACTTTTTGAACCCCCGGAAGAGGAACCAATTCCATCCGTCACTCTGAGTGTCGCGCCCGAGACGCTCGCGGAAGCCGCGGGGACGACGACCGTCACAGCCACATTGTCCGCGGCATCAAGCCAGGACGTCACCGTCGTTCTCGGCTTCGGCGGCACGGCAACGAACGTCACGGATTACACGCGGTCAGGTTCTCAAATCGTGATCACCGCTGGCAACACCTCTGGTTCGATCACGCTAACCGCCGTTCAAGACACACGCGATCAAGCCAACGAGACGATCGTGGTAGACATCACGGAAGTGACCAACGGCACGGAATCAGGCTCGCAACAAGTGACCGCCACCATCACGGACGACGACGCGCAGCCGACCGTCGCGCTGGACATCTCGGCGGCTATGCTGGCCGAAGCCGGCGGAACATCCACCGTCACGGCGACCTTGTCGGCCGCTTCCAGTTTTGACGTCACGGTCGAACTGGGCTTCGGCGGCTCGGCGACGATCGACTCGGACTACATACGCTCGAACACACAAATCGTCATCGCGGCCGGCAACACGACAGGTTCGATCACGTTGACGGCGGTGCAAGACACGTTTGGCGAAGAGAACGAGACCATTGCGGTCGAGATTCTCAGCGTGACGAACGGCACGGAGTCTGGCACGCAGGCGGTCACGGGCACGATTGTTTCCGACGATACCGAAGTTTCAGTCGAGGTCTCGCCGAGCAGTGTGATCGAGGACGGCGCTACGAACCTCGTTTACACCTTTACGCGATCTGGAATCACGACTGGCACGACGACCGTGAACCTCACACTTGGCGGAACCGCCACGTTGACCACTGACTACGCTCAGACAGGAGCGACCACGTTCTCGACCAAGTCCAAGACGCTGGTGTTCACGGCCGGGCAGACGATCAAGTCGATCACCATCAATCCCGTCACCGACACGACGATTGAAGCAGACGAGACCGTGATCCTTACCGTGAATCCGTCAGCCAGCTATTCGGTCGGCGCGTCGACTTCGGCCACCGGCACCATCACCAACGATGATTTTCCGAGCATCACCTTGGCCGCCTCGCCCGCCAGCGTAATGGAGAACGGCACCGCGAACATCGTTTACACATTCACTCGCCCCGGTCCCACGACCAGTCCGTTGACGGTCAACTTCACCGTTGGCGGAACGGCGACGTTCGACACCGATTACTCGGCCAGCGGCGCGGCCTCCTTTTCCGCGACGACCGCCAGCGTGACCTTTGGCGTCGGACAGGCGTCCAAGACCGTCACGCTCGACCCCACTGGCGATACGACCGTCGAACCGAACGAAACGATCCTCCTCAACTTAGTGGCCGGAACCGGGTATATCGTGGGTACGCTGACTCCGGTCACGACGACCATCACCAACGATGACGCCGAAGTTTCGGTCGCAGTCGCTCCGGCCAGCGTAACCGAGGACGGCACTCCGAACTTGGTCTACACGTTCACTCGCGTCGGAGCGACGGCCAGCGCGTTGACGGTGAACTATACGGTCAGTGGCAGCGCGACACTCACGACAGACTACGCTCAAACCGGCGCGGCGACATTCACCGCTTCCGCCGGAACCGTGTCAATCGCTGCGGGTCAGACCACAAAGACGATCATCATCAATCCCGTCGCGGACACGCTGATCGAATCGGATGAGACCGTGATTCTGACGCTTGCGGCTGCGCCGACCTACTCGATCGGGACCGCGAACGCCGCCACGGGAACAATCGCGAATGACGATCCGCGCGTGTCGCTCGCCGTCACACCCGCCAGCCTCTTGGAAAACGGAACGGGGAATGCCACTTACACGTTCACGCGAACGGGACCAACAACCAATCTATTGACCGTGAGCTTCGACGTCGGCGGAACTGCCACGTTCAATTCCGACTATGCGACGAGCGGCGCAGCGTCGTTCTCGGAAACCACGGGCACCGTCACTTTCGCGGCGGGACAAGCCTCCAAAACCGTCATCGTCGATCCGACGAGTGACACGCAGGTCGAAGCGAATGAGACCGTCGTTTTGACTCTGGCAGCCGGAATGGATTATGTGATTGGTTCGCCTCTCGCGGCGATGGCCACGATTGCCAACGACGATGCGGAAGTCACGGTCTCCGTCTCACCCAGCAGCGTCGAGGAAGACGGAACAACGAATTTGATCTACACGTTCTCACGCGTCGGTCTGACAACGAGCGCGTTGACGGTCAGCTTCACCGTCGGCGGCACGGCCACGTTCTCCAGCGACTATTCGCAAACCGGAGCCGCGGCCTTCAATGCCACCGTCGGCAGTGTTTCGTTTGCGGCGGGGCAGTCCACCAAATCCGTAACGATCAATCCGACCGGCAATACCACCGCGGAACCCGATGAAACCGTGATCCCCACGGTGACTCCCGCAGCAAACTACTCGGTCGGAACTGCCAACTCTGCCATTGGAACGATTCTCAACGACGATGGCTCACTGTCGCTGCTGAGTTTGATTGGGGAGTTGCCTTAGAGCATCCCGCACTACTTGACCAAATCACCAAATTCGGTGTCGGGGAAGCGTGCGACAACCTCTTGCAGTAAGCGGCGTGCGTCTTCGGGTTGGCCGAGTCGTTTGAGGGATTCGGCGGCTTCGACGCCGGCGCGGGCGGCGAGGCGCGGGTCGGTGTCATCCATCAACAAGACCCATAGAAGCGAGGTTGCCGCGCGGTCGTGTTCGCGGCGCATGGCCCAGCCTCGGCCGAGCAGATACGACGGGCCGCCCCGCAGAGTGGTGGGCAACTCGCGAATGCGCGTGTCCCAGCGATTGAGCTCGAGATCGCCGATCTCCAACGCTCGCAGCTTGAGTCGCCATGACTGAGCCTGCGCGAGCAGGCGAAGACGCTCGTCCGAGCCGCGCTGTAAGACCTGTAACTCTTGCGCGGCCGACTCGCCGAGATTCGCATCATCGAGCAACAGGCTGGCACCGAGCAGTCGGGGCACCTCCGATTCGTGAGTCAGCCAGATGCGAGCTTGTGCCTTCGCCGCACCGGGGACTTGCTCCGAAGCCCACACCAGCGGGATCAAACCGAAGTGCCGCGTCGTGCGATCGCTTTCGAGGAGCTTGAGGAATCGAGTTCCGGCGGAGACTCGATCTCCTTGTCGCAGCGAACAGCGAATGAGCGATGCGAGGATTTCGCGTTGAACCCAGCCACGTTTTTCAGCGACCAGCGCGGATTGCAAAGCCTGCGCGGCTTCGTTGAGTTTGCGCTCGACCAGCAGCTTGCAGCCGAGTTCATGTGATTCCAGCCAAGCGGTGCGGACCTCAACGACTTGCTCGGCGGGATACGTTTTTTGAGTCGGTCCCGTTTTGAACTGCACGGTGATTCGCTCGCCGGTGTAGTCCACGATCTGACACGGCAACGTCAGCCGACTGCTGGTCCCTTCGGTTTGCAGAATGACGTGATCTTGTGCCGCAAGCGGTGAAGCGGCCAGCAAAAGGATAAAGAGGAAAAAACAGAGAACGGAGAACAGAGACACGGCATTCGTCGCGGGGCGACAACCACATTCTCCATTTTTCATTCTCCATTTCTCATTTCTCATTTTCCATTTCCTTCTTCTTGGACTTCGGCTTCTCCGGCATCGACTCGTCCATTGCGGACGGGTCGTTGAGAGCGGGTTTACCGAACGCTTTGGACTTCATGTCGGCTTCTTCGTCTTCGGCCATCTCTGGTTCGTCGTCGGTCTTCTTCTTCGCCGGCTTCTTGATGCGCGGGGCGGCTTCGACATCGACCACAAAATGACCAGGAAAGACGACTTTGTTCTTGCCGTGCTCGCGGCCTTGCAGCTCGAAACGATTCGTGCCCGACGGCAACAGGAAGTAAAGCTGGCCTTGTTGCTCTGCGACGCAACCGTGCATCGTATTGCCGACGATCGCGACCACTTCGGCCCCCAGGCCCATCGTCAATGCGGCCAGCCCCAGCTCATCGTGGAAGTGACCGAAGCTATGGTTGGTGTCGCGGGCGGCTTCGGCTCGCGCCCATTCCTGGACGAACCTCTTCGCCGCGCTGGCGACATTCTTTTGACATTGATCGCTCAGCTTGGCAGCGTGCTTTTGATGCCATTTGTAGAGCTCCTTGTGGCTCGTCAGATCGACGGCGATCAAGTCGGCGCTCGGCCCGGCGGTCCCCAAGACTTTGATCCCTTCCGGAGATCCCTGAAGGATCATGTTGATCAGCTCATTGCTGCTGCGAAACTTGACTGTCCGCTTCTCCATCTGCTTGAGCACATTGGCAAGCGTCTCGTCGTCGATCCCTTCGATCCATTCGCGATGCACGAGCGCCGGTTCCAACTTGCCTTTGGCGATTCGCGTTCCGGTCAGCTTGCCGGAGAGCAAATCAGGCTTCGTACCAGTCCGCAGGAAATAGAACGCCGCACCAGCGCCGATCACTACGATCGCGACGAGCGCCCCCCACATCGCCGGCCCGTTTCCGCGTTTCAGTTTCCGTTTGTATTTCGTCGCGACCGATGATGGCTCATCGGAGCTCGCCACGGGGGGAGCCGCAGCAAAGTTTGGCATCGGAGCGAAGCCCGCAGGTGCCGGGTATCCGGGGGGGACCGCCGCTTGATTGGGATCGAAGCCGAATGGCATTCCCGGAGCCGGTGGATAACCGGGATAGGGCATCGTCGGTTGCGGAGCAAACGGCTGCGGCTGGGGAGCCATCTGCGGCGCAAAAATCGGTGCTGGAGGTGGCGGCGCGAACGCCTGCGGTGCTGGAGCAGCCTCAACCGGCGGAGCGTTCTTAGGGACCGGAACGACAACCTTCGTGCCGCATTGCGGACAAGTCCCTTTCTTACCGGCGGCTTGGTCCGGAACTTGGATCGTGACCGTGCAGTAAGGGCAGTTGAATTGAATGGCCATTGGAGGGGCTAGGGGCTAGGGGCTAGGGGCTAGGATTAAGGAGAGACCGGTTTCCAGTCTCTAGGCCCCAATCCCTATCCCCTCTGAATCAGCGTTCGTCGAAGACGGCGCTCAGCAGGTTGTCCACGGGAGCATAGTTGTCGGTCAAGACGATGCCATGAGCGTTGGCGAGAATCTGGCCCATCTGGCCGCGCGCTTGAGGCGGCTTGCCCTTCGTGCCCGGTTCCAGGCTGGCGAAGGGAGCGCCGCTCCAGTGCTGGCTGGCTTGCCGGAGATCAGTCAGATCGAGCTTTCGTTTCGAGGCGACAATCACAAACGTGTCTCGGTTGGCATGTGGCACATCAATCTCGCTGCTGAAGACGTAAACGTGCGGGAAGACCTGCGAGATCGTGTTGACGTAACTTCCCAGGAACCGGCCGGTGCGCTGCTTGCGAGACTTCTCGAAGAGCTGCCGCACAGCTCCGGCATATCCAGCTTTGCTGTCGGCCAGCTTGAGCAATCGCTCCTGCATCTTTTCGGACATCACGCCGCGCACGGCCAGGCGGAAACCGGAGTAGTCAGCCGTGCGTGAAACCTCCAGCCCTTCATACGGAGCCGGACACGACGCCCATTCCTCAGTCTCGTCGACTTCGCGAGTCAGGATCTCCGGGAGATCACCTTCGATCCGTTCGTAGGATCCATCCGGCTTCTTGGCGTTCGCCGGGTACTCGGTGCGCGGGTAGATGTCGATCAGATTGACGAGATAGATCCCCTCCGTGGGGTGCAGCAGCGAGGCGATCTTCTCGGAGAATTCTCTGGTCGTCAGATGCCAGGGGACACTGAAGTCGTTGAATGCGTCTCCATAGACGAAATCGTACAGCACCGGTTTCTCGCCCCGCTTGGCCGCCGTGTTGTTCAATCGCACGCGGTCATCGACGAAGTTTCGAGCATCCCCGATCGTCGTCTGCACTCGCGTTTGTTCGTCGGGCAGCAAGCCCATGCGAGCCTGAACCGCTCCCTTCACGGCCGGGTCCAATTCCGCGACGTGAATCAGCGGCTCGTGCGGGAAGAGCGTCTCGATCCAACGCGGAAAGACGAACCCACCGCCCCCCAAGAACAACGTCCCGACTTGTCGAGACTGGCGATACAGCTTCAGCACCGCTTCGTGATACGTCACCGCGTCCGGGTTCCCCAACCGGAGCAACATCTGCACGTCCTCGTCACTAAGCGTCCGATAAACGTTGAGTGCTTGCAGATGCCGATCGTAGAGGACTTGTTGCTTGAGTCCTTCCGGGATCTCGACATCGCTGGGCAATCCGGCGAGCGACACCGAACCGAAATCTCCCCAATCGGAACGCCGAGTCATCTCCGCCAAACGTTCGACGGCCTGCCAATAATTCGAGTAAGAATGCCGACGAAGCAACTCATCTCGGAGTCCGGGAGTCATTCCGCCGCGCAATGACAACGTCTGCTTCTTCGCATCGAACGTCACCCACGACGGTAACTGCTGGAAAGCGTCCGTCCCCTTCGATGCGTCAGCCGCGTCCGACTTCGTCACACTGGTATCGCCATCGAGCAACTTGCGAGCGTCCTGGTCCAGCGCATCCAGCCCTTCGGCACGCCCCTCATCGGGAGGGAGAGAATGTCGAACAGAGGCTCGCGCTTGCTGCCACTGGGCGACTTCGTTGCGCACATCGTCCAACGTCACCGTCGTCGTGCGATCCCAGGTCGCGACCGATTGCTCAGTGACGGCCGCGTAGACTTTCTCGTAGTCGTAGTTCAACTGAGTCGGATCGTCGGTCACGTAATAGCTGTGAATCAGCTTATCGAGTTTGAGAACCGCGACCCGCTGACCATTGTCCGTCTGCTGCGTGACATTGATGTAGGAGTAATTGCTCTCGTCGTGATACTCGCCAATGGCGTCATCGCGCAGGCCGAGCGTAAGGCCCATTTCGTGCAATTGTCGGCCGAAGCGTTCGCCAAAACTCGTCCAACGGGACATCTTGAGTGAACGGTCGAAGTCATCATCAGTGATCGTCGTCAGACTCCCAAACCATTCCGCGCAATCTCGCCCCCCGATGTCCGTGATCGCCGCCGAAAGGCCAAGCCAAGTCACGAACTGCATCCAACCAAACAAGACCGCCGATCGAAACGCCCACTGCCCTCCCGCCGAGAGAATCCCCATCACCGCCAGCGTGCCCGCCACCAACGCGACGATCGCGCGCGTCCCAAAGGTGTCGATCAAAATGAACCCGCCCAGGAACGTCCCAACAATCGAGCCGAATGCCCCCCAGGCGTAAACGTTGCCGACCGTCGTTCCAACTTTGCGACTGTGAGACAACGCCAAACTGGCCACCACCGGCGAGATCGTTCCCAATGCCATCGACGGCAAGAAGAACACCATCGCCACGACGAACACCACCCACGCCGGCCAACTCCAACCGTCAGGTCGGTCTTGGCCAGAGGCCACGCCGTCCAACCACAGCACGCTCAGACACAGAATGCTGGCGGTCAGGAACAGCCAGTTGAGCAACTTGCTGGGCGGGGCTTTGTCCGCCAGCCAGCCGCCGAGGAAATTCCCGATCGTGATCCCTGCCAGCACCACGCCGATGACCGAGGTCCAGGTATAGAGCGAACTGCCAACATGCTTCGCGATCAATCGCGAGGCGGTCAATTCCAACACCATCACGCAGATGCTCGACATGAAGACCAGCACGTTGCAGCCAATCAGCACCCACAGCGAGTTCTTCGTCAGCCGCTTGCCAGAATGCACGCCGGCCTCCGCCAATGTTGGCTCGGTCACCGCCGTCTTCATCGAGTTCCCGTCGAACGCGGTCGGAGCACTCGCGGACGGGCCGGTGAGCGAATAGGTCTCACCCGGATTCGCCGCTGGGGCCACCGGCTGATGACTCGAAGCACTCGCCGGACTGAGTACTGGCCGAGAATCACCGGGTGAGTTGTTCGCATCATTCGCGTTAGGAGAATTCGCCATCAAGATGTCCTTCAAGCAAGCGGCTGTGGATCGGGGCGGCATGATAGCCGTCGAGACCACCGCGCCGCATCGTGTCGAAAGGAATTCGTAGTGTGGTGCGACGCTCCGAGACTGTGAAAGAATCACGCCACCCCGCTTGTCGGGGTGGTTCCCGCGTTTCTGCACTACCTATGTGCTCGATGATTCCGATAGTGCAGAAACGCGGGAACCACTGGGACAAGCCCAGTGGCGTGATTTATTCACAGCCTCTCTGAGTCGCATTCACGCCCCGATCCATCGAGTCACGACCAGCAAAGAGACTCTCAAAATGGCGTGCTTGACACAAAAAATCAGCACTCCTAACATCGCCCCGCCTTCGCTAAATCTTGGTTGTTGCTCACCTGGCAAGGCAAAAAAACTCTTCGATTGGCGAAGAGAAGACTGTGGCTGAACGATGCGACAGCCGATCAACAGTCTGTAAAAAAGGATTGCATCCTGATTGCCAATTCGGCGGGATCGACTCGCGGCGAAACAATCTGACCGTGAAGAAGGGAAACCATGGCTCACATCGTTGCGGAACCCTGTTTCAACTGCAAATACACCGACTGCGTGGTGGTTTGCCCCGTCGAATGCTTCTACGAAGGGGAAGCGATGCTCTTCATCAACCCCGATGAGTGCATCGACTGCGAAGCCTGCGTCCCGGAATGCCCGGTTGAAGCAATCTTCCACGAAGACAACCTTCCGGAGCAGTGGAAAGATTACGTCGCGCTCAACAAAGAAATGTGCAGCCCGGATATGAATCCGCCCTGCCCGGTCATCACCGAAAAGAAAGAACCGCTAGCCGGGAAGTAAGCTCCCTGGCACTTCTGCTTCATTGAACTCAACCCTGCACGGGCGGATGTCCGGGCAGGGTTTTTCTTTGGGTGAACGGAGACTCGAGTCCTTCCGCTGGGTATTTGGGCCAGAGTGCCCATCCTCTGGATCGATGCAGACTACATTTCCGTCAGAATTCCGTATTGCTCGATGCGCCGGTTCCGTGACGGAAAGACCCCTTCTTTGTAAGTCCGACAGAGACCCAAATCGCAGCAGTGAATAACGAGTTCATCACCAAGGCTTGCCGATTGTGCGATCACTTCACCGGACGGGGCGACAATCATGCTGCCGCCGATTTGCTCGACCCCTTCTTCGACACCCGCTTTGGCGGCGGCGACGATCCACATTCCGTTTTGGTACGCACCCGCCTGCAGGCTGAGTTGATGATGAAAGTCCGCCAGCCGGTCGGTCTCTGGGTACTCCGGATAATGCCGCGGAGTGTTGTAGCCTAGCAGCACCAACTCGCAGCCTTGCAGGCCGAGACAACGATACGACTCTGGCCAGCGCCGATCGTTGCAGATCAACATCCCGGTCTTGGCTCCGGATGCTTCAAAGACCGGGAAGCCCAGGTTGCCCGGTTCGAAGTACCGCTTCTCCAGATTCTGAAACGGATTGCTCGGTCGCTGATCGGCATGGCCGGGAAGATGAATCTTCCGGTAACGGCCGACGATCCGACCGTCACGCTCGACTAGCACGGAGGAATTGAATCGCCGTGTGTGCTCTCCGTCGTGATGCAGCTCCGCATAGCCGAGACAGAAGCCGATGCTCAACCGCGCCGCTTCGTCAAACAAGGGCTGAGTCTCTGGACCGGGGAGCGTTCGCTCGAAGTAGGCGTCGATCTCGGCTTGGGACTCGATCCACCAGTGCGGGAAGAACGGCGTCAGCGCGCACTCCGGAAAGACGACCAGTTCGCAGCCGTGTTGCTTTGCGTCTCGCAACAAACCGATCAGCCGCTGGACAGCCTGCGACCGCGTTTCCGAGCGAGGGATCGGTCCCAATTGAGCGGCAGCAATCGTGAGAAGACGAGTCACGTCGAAGATTCCTTTCCGCCGACATTTGCGCTCCACTGAATTCGCGCGGCCATTCAAAAGAGAGGCCGCCCGAATTCAGTGGAGCGAGAATGAAGGCCAAGACCGTCATTACCGAGCGATTGGCGGCAGATGATCGAGGAAGCCGGATTCGGATCGACGCAACTCTGTGATTGCTGATTGTCGGAGCCGTTCCAACGTCGCTCGCTGATCCGTTCGCGAGGCGAGGTTCGTCAATTCTTCGGGGTCTTTCGCGAGGTCGTACAATTCCTCCGGCGGATCGACGTTCGGAGCGAGATAGCGAATGTATTTCTTCTGCCCCTGTTGAAGCGCGACATACCACGGGACATTGTTGTGCTCCGCGTGAGTCGGATCGTCGCGCAGCACTTTGGTGACGTCCGAGCCGTACTCATGGCCGACGTGTTCATAGAGCGTCGGATGATTCCAGTCGGTGCGATCGGGATTGCTCAGCAAAGGCGTGATGTCTCGGCCGTGCATCGTCCACGGCAGTTCGAGGCCGACGTGTTTGAAGAACGTCACAACCAGATCCGATCCGTTGACCGTGTGCTGACAGACTTTGCCCTGCGGGATTGTGCCGGGGCGGCTGACGATCATTGGCGAGCGGTAATTAGCGTCATACGGAGCCAGCTTCGTACGAAAACCATGCTCGCCCATCGAGAAGCCTTGGTCGGCGGTGTAGATCACAAGCGTGTTTTCCAACTGGCCTGACTCGCGCAGAGCGGCCATGACTTGGCCGACTCCGTCGTCAATCGCCGGCACGCACTCGTTGACTTGATGCACCCACTCGGCGTGAGTCTTCGCCTTCTTGCTGCTTTCGTCGCCGAAGGCTTCGCTACTCTTCCCCATGACCGGCACGCCATCCGGTCCCTTGGACCACGCCTGTGTCTTGTCGAGATATGTCGGTTTCCCCGGTCGTGGTCCGAAGATGTCCGCGGGAGCGGGCACCTTCTCATCCTTGTATGAACCGAGATGCCGCTTGGCCGGAATGGACGGACCATGCACGGCTCCGTAGCACAGCCAGAGATACCACGGTTTGTCCACCGCGCGGTGTTCGCCGCGAATGTACTCGCAGGCCCACTTCGTGTAGTTGTCGGTCGAGTAACCCTCGACCAGCTTCGGCTCGCCCCCGTTGAACGACAGCATCTGCTTGTCGTAGTACTGTCCCGCGTTGTCGGGATGTCTCGGCCGGTTCCAGACGATTTGATGATCCCAATCGCGGCCGAACCCCGGATCCGTCCCGGTGTGCCATTTGCCGATCTGAGCCGTGTGATAGCCCTGCTTGCGAAACACGCTCGGCCAGAAGGGCGTTTGCTTCGGGTCATAGGTGCTGCCGGGATACTTGCCCTCCATGCGCATCGACTCGATCCCGTGCGGCTGCCGACCGGTCAGCAGCGTCGCTCGCGAGGGCATGCACCATGAACCGAGATAGGCTCCTTGAAATCGCACGCCCGTCTTGGCCAGAGCGTCGATGTTCGGAGTGCGGACCCACGGCCACGATTCGGGATAACAGCGCACCGTCTTGGTCGATTGGTCGTCGGCGTAGATCAGCAAAATGTTCGGCCGACGAGTCTTGGCCTCCGCAGCCTGCGTGAGTCCCTCGCTCGTCCTGAACGAAAGCAGAACCGTAACGACCAGCAACGCGCAACGAGCAACGCTCATAGGACACCTTTCTCGATAAGGCAATTTGACTCAGGCGAGCGGGGCGGCGTCAGCCCCCCGGTTTGGTGGAGAATTGACCGGGGGGCTGACGCCAACGCAGTCAGAACGAGAGAGCCGATACAGCACATGCTTGCGCAGCGGATGTCCTTCCGCAAGGAATGGATGGTCGAAGTCCTCGGCCGGATCGCGCGTCATGCCGAGCCGCTCCATCACGCGGCGCGACGGAACATTGTCCGGGACCGTGAACGACACAATCTCGTTGAGTCCCAGCTTGTCGAAGCCGAAAGTCATCGCGGCTCGCGCGGCTTCGGTCGCGAAGCCCTGGCCCCACGCTTCGCGAGCCAATCGCCAGCCGATTTCCACGTTCGGCGTGAACGGAGCCTCGAAGGTCACCTGCTCGATCCCCACAAATCCGATGAAACGTGCCGTGTCGCGAACTTCGACCGCCCACTTACCGAATCCGTGAATCCGGAAGTGCTCGCGAATCTGTGCGGCTCGATAATCGCTCTCCACACGAGCCATCTGTTTGACCAAGAATCGCATGACCTCCGGGTCCGCATTCATCGCGGCAAACGGATCGAGGTCTTCGTCCCACCATTCGCGAAGCACGAGTCGTTCGGTACGGAGTTCGGGGAGGTCACTCATCATTGCGGCTCCTAAGTGACGTAGTTCGGACGCCTACGTCCGAACAATCGAATGACCGGACGTAGGCGTCCGGTCTACAACTCGATCGTCTTGCCGTCTTGTCGTGCGGATGTCAGGCAGGCATCCATGACCTGCTGAGTCTTCAACGCGATGTCCGCCCAGAAATCGTCGCGCTTGCCGCTCAGAACCAACTCTGAAAAGTTGCGGAACAAGTTGGTCTCCTGAGCTGACGGAGCGTTGTTGCTGTATTCGTAAACGGCGTGTCGGCGAGTGTGTTCCTCATAGCTGTAATCGCAGCCATCGACGTGGAACCTCGCCTTGTGGACGGTGAAGGCGGACTCGCAGCCGATGAAGGGCAGGACGAAATCATTGACCTGCACGAACCCCTTGCTGCCGGCAATAACGCCCCACTGTTGGTTCTCGGTCAGGAACGAGTTGTAGAACGTCGCCGAGACGCCGCCGTCGAAGAACAGCTCGGCCGAGAATTCCATCGGTACGTCGTGCTGGCTGTCGGGCCGATGCGACTGCGACAGCATCCGCGCACTGACTCGGCGCGGCATCTGATAATTCAGCGTCCATAACGTGAACCGGATCGTGTACCAGCCAAGATCTCCCAAACAGCCGAGCGGTTCGAGTTCTCCGCTGGCTCGAATATTCGCCTGATGAAAAGCCTCCGGCCCGCAGAAGCTGAAAGTGGAATTGATGCGGCGAATGCGGCCGACGCCTTCGCCGTCATCGAGAACTTCGCGCAGCTTGGCGAGTCGTGCGCTGTGCATGAACATCACACCGTCCATGAATTGCACGTTGTTCTTCTTGCAGGCGGCGATCATCTCGGCAACGTCCGCCGCGTTGCAGCCGACCGGTTTTTCGACCAGAACGTGCTTGCCCGCCTCGGCCGCGCGGACCACCCACTCTTTGCGAATTCCGGTCGGCAGCGGGATGTAAACGGCATCGACATCGGCCGCTGCCAGTAAGCCTTCATAGGTGCCGATCGCTCGCGGAGCCGGCGAGTAAGTCACGCAAGCTTGGCATTCGTCGATGTATTGCTGAGCCCGTTCCGTCGACCGGCTGGCGACAGCAACCAGTGTCCCGTTGCCGGAGTTCTTGATCGAATCCCAATTCTTCCGGGCGATGCCCGCCGTTCCGAGAATGCCCCAGCGGCACATTTTTAATTGGCTCATTGGCGGATGACTCCTGATGTGGAAAACGTTCGAGCGACGGAGCGTAATCAGTGGCGAACATGGATAACACTGATTGCGCTTTATGTCGCTGTCATCGCTCCGCGTGACGAGCCGAGCGTTTCACCGCGGCCAACACGGAATCCTAGAGTGTCATCGCCTGAAGCATTCGGCTCATCACGCGGAGCGATGATGGCGACAAAGTGCGTCCGCTTTTTCGCCAACTCCGGCGAAAAAATCATCCCCTCCAACACCGCCTTTGCCGCCGATTGACCGATATACTCCCCAGCAGATTCTGACCTCACTTTTGCCGATCTGATCGAGGACATCATGCACGCTTTGAAACCTTCCGACCTCTGTTCCCGCGTTGACCGTCGAGCCTTCTTAACCGCCTTGGCCGCGTTGAGCGGTGCGAGCGTTCTCCCAAATCTCCATGTGTGGGCTGCTGACAAAGTCGGGCCGGACGCCAAGCTGCTGAAGGCGATTCGCGAGAAGGGAGTCAACTTCCTCAAGACCACGCAGGGGGAAGACGGCAGTTGGACTTCGGCCACTCAGCCGGGAATCACGGCGATGGCCTGCTTCGGGCTCGTCAGCGCCGGCGTGAAGACCGACGAACCGACGCTGCAAAAGGGACTGAAGCATCTGCTGAGCTATCGGCAAAAGGATGGCGGCATCTATCACCCGGAGACGGCCCACAAGAACTACGAAACCAGCCTGACGATGCTGGCTCTGGTCGGAGCGAACTCCGACGGCCGCTACACCGCGCAGATCAAAGAGGCCGAAAAATTTCTCCGCGGCTTGCAATGGGACGAGACCGAGGGCTTGGACAAATCGCATCCTTCGTTCGGGGGCGCGGGCTATGGCAAGTCGCAGCGACCAGACCTGTCCAACACGACCTTTCTGCTTGATGCGCTCAAAGCTGCCGGAGTGAAGGCCGATGATCCGGCGATGAAGAACGCGCTCGTCTTTGTGTCTCGTTGCCAGAATCTCGAAAGCGAATTCAACACGACCGAGTTCGCCGCCAAGGTGAACGACGGCGGCTTCTATTACACGCCGGCGGCGGGCGGCACCTCGCAAGCGGGAAAGAACGCGGACGGCGGCTTACGATCCTATGCCAGCATGACCTACGCGGGCTTGAAGTCGATGCTCTATGCCGGCCTTTCCAAAGACGACAAACGAGTCAAAGCCGCGCTCGAATGGCTCCGCAAGTTTTACTCGGTCGATCAAAACCCCGGTCTCGATCAGCAAGGTCTCTATTACTACTACCACACCTTCGCCCGGACGTTGGCCACGCTCGAAGTCGATCACTTCGAGGACGCGAAGGGTGAAAAACACGACTGGCGACGCGAGCTGACCGATGCTCTCGCCAAGCGGCAGAAAGAAAACGGCAGTTGGGTCAACGCCGCCGATCGCTGGATGGAAGGGGATCCAAACCTCACAACGGCGTACTCGCTGATGGCGTTGAAGTACTGCGATCCGAAGTAGCGATCCGATTGCGCATGGCCATACGGCTCACCAATTCGTCGTCCTCGAAACGATGTAGATGTAGTAGATGTAGGGTGGGTCGAGTCCTCGAGACCCACCACGATTTGCTGACATCCTGGTGGGTCTCGATGACTCGACCCACCCTACATGTCCGTGCTCCGAGCATTGCTGGAATTCTCGCAGTTCGACCATTAGTCTCCCGCCCCGTCGGCAGCCGAGAGTCGTCGCCGAAACGAGTCCCCCAGCGGTACGCAAATACGAGCCTAATTTCCAGCAAAGAGTGACAAGATGTCGAACCTGAAGTCGCAAGCAATTTCCGGAGTTTCGGCCGGTGCCGAGACCCTCATGATGACCAAATGGCCGTCGATCGCCGCGCTCGGAGCAGGACGATTGATTGGCCAGTTGATGGCCAGCATCCCCGCTCGGATCGTCCTGTGGCTGCCGTTGGCCGGGGTCGGTGCCGCGCTGTACTTCCTTCAGAAAGTGACCGGCGAACGCTTCACGATCACGAACAAATCGGTGCAACGCTGGACCGGCTTGGGCGGCCGCATGATTCAACGGATCGAACTGACCGACATCGCCACAATGGAAGTGGCACAACAGTCCGGCCAGGAATTCTTTCATGCGTCAGACTTATTGCTGTTGAATGCGAAAGGGGACATCGCCATGCGACTCGACGGCCTGCCGCACGCGGAGATCTTTCTGGAAACCATTTCCAAAGCGAGACAAGCCTCGCAGCAAGTCGGCGACTCGCTGAAGACCATCGCCGCGCGAAAATAGCTCTCAGGCGAGCGGGGCGGCGTCAGCCCCCCGGTTCCCCAACC